>CAYQBV010000028.1:0-24258 GCA_964415705.1 uncultured Chthoniobacter sp.
GCGCGCTGCCTTTTGATCGCAGCGCGCCCGACCTCACCGCGCACGCCCTGCGCGCGTGGAGCGCTTGGTTGCCGCAGTGCGACGGGGCGCTGAAAAAGCGCGCCGCCCGCGCCATCGTGCGGGCGCTCGCCTACCTCGCGCGGACCCAGCGCGCGGACGGCTCATGGCTCCCGCTGTGGTTCGGCAACGAGCACGCGCCTGACGACGAAAACCCGCTCTACGGCACCGCGAAAGTCGTCGCCGCCCTGCGTGAACTGCGCGACCGCAGCACCACCTCTCCCGTGGAAATGCTCTGCACCGGCGTGCGCTGGCTGGCCGCGGCCCAGAACGCCGACGGCGGCTGGAGCGGCGTCCGCGGCGGGCCGTCGTCCGTGGAGGAAACGGCGCTCGCCGTCGCCGCACTCGCGGGCACGGCGGAGGTCGTGGCGGTGGAAAGCGGCGCGCGCTGGCTCGCTGCGCGCGTGACCTCCGGCGCGTGGCGCGAGCCGGCGCCGATCGGCTTCTACTTCGCCAAGCTTTGGTATTCCGAGCGTCTCTACCCGCTCATCTTCTCGACCGCCGCATTGGGTCGGGTCGCCGCGCCGCGCTAAAACTCCGCGTCTCGAATCCAGAATCTCACGACCGCGCGCGACGGGCGCTTGCCAGCGCAGCCGGTGCGCGGAAAACTCCCGGCATACCGCTTCATCCACGCGCCATGACCACCCATCGCCTTCTCCCTCACCTCGCCGTTTTCACCGCCACCCTGCTCAGCGCGACCACGCTTTCCGCCGCGGAGAACTGGCCGCAATTCCGCGGGCCGGCGGGCGATGGGCAGAGCGATGCCACCGGACTGCCGGTGAAATTCAGCGAGACCGAGAACGTGAAATGGAAGACGGCCATTCACGGCAAGGCGTGGTCTTCGCCGGTCATCTGGGGCGCGCAGATCTGGCTGACCACGGCGACGGAGGACGGCACCGCGCTCGGCGTGGTCTGCGTGGACAAGGACTCGGGCAAGGTGCTGCGCGACGACACGCTCTTCCGCGTGGCCGCGCCGCAGTTTTGCCACAAGTTCAACAGCTACGCCTCGCCCACGCCGGTGATCGAAGAGGGGCGGATTTACGTGACCTTCGGCGCGCCGGGCACGGCCTGCCTCGACACAAAGACGGGCGCGAAAATTTGGGAGCGCACGGATTTTGTCTGCAACCACTACCGCGGCGCAGGCTCGTCGCCGATCGTGTGGGGCGATCTGCTGATCATGAATTTCGACGGGAGCGACGCGCAGTTCCTGGTAGCGCTCGACAAAAAGACCGGCAAGACCGTGTGGCAAACGCCGCGCTCGATTGATTTCCAGGATCTCGGCGCGGACGGCAAACCCAAGGACGAGGGCGACTATCGCAAAGCTTTCTCCACGCCCACCGTCGTCGAGCACGGTGGCACGGCCACGCTCGTGAGCAGCGGAGCCAAGGCGCACTACGGCTACGACCCGAAGACCGGAAAGGAACTGTGGCGCTTTGAGGAGCGCGGCAACCACAGCGCCGCCACGCGCCCGGTCGCGGGCTTCGGCATGGTCTTCATCCCCGTCGGCTACTCGCAGGGCCAGGTGCTCGCGCTCAAGCTCGGCGGCAGCGGTCTGCTCGGTGCCGATGCACTCGCCTGGCGGCTGAAAAAATCCGCGCCCAACAAGCCCTCACTGCTGCTCATCGGCGATCTGCTTTACGCGATCAACGACGGCGGCATCGCGAGCTGCGTGGACGCGAAGACTGGCGATGTCGTCTGGACGCAGCGCATCGGTGGGAACTTCTCCGCCTCGCCCATCCTCGCCGACGGCCGCATCTACGCGTGCAACGAGGAGGGCAAAGTCACGACGCTCGCCACCGGGCGGGAGTTCAAAGTGCTGGGGGAAAGCCAGCTCGAAGCCGGCTGCATGGCGTCCCCCGCCGTCTCCGGCAAAGCGCTCTTTGTCCGCACCCGGACGCACCTTTATCGCGTGGAGCAGTAGAGCGCCTACGCCGTTCCCGCACCGTTGCGGCCCACGGCAGCCAGCGGTTTTTCGGGCGAGATAGTGGACGTGCGCCGAGCGGTTTATCTCCCCGGCGTTTTCCTCCCGCTCTTCGCCCCAATGATCGAGAACGCGCATCTCCTCGATCCCCTGCCCGGCGAGTTGGCGCACCTGTTCGGCCGGGTCCACGAAATAGAGCACGAGTTGAAACCGGTGAGCGCTGTCCACGAGGATCGCGCGGCCCGGCTCCTCCGTCTGGGACGCGGACGTTGTGCGACGAGAACCAGAACAGGCCGCCCGGTTTCAAAACGTGCATGACCTGCGCGAGAATCTGCTGCCTCTCGGGATGGCTGACATGGTCGATCCCATTGAACGAAAAAAAGACGGGATCGAACGTACCCTCTCCGAGAATCTCGAGCGCCCGCGCATCACCCTGTTCAAACCGAACGCCGGGGAACTTCGCCTGACACGCGGCGATCAGCTCGGGTGAATCGTCCACGCCGAGGTAGTCGGCGGTGAGTTCCAGCAGATGCGGGGTGGTCCGGCCGCCACCGACGCCGAGGTCCAAAATGCGCCGCCCGCGGACCCCGTTCGCCATGCGGGAAAGAATCGCTTTCTCGGAAGGGAAAAGGCGCGCGCCCGAACCCGCGTAGCAGCCCACCACCGCCGGGTCGCCGTAGGCGTTTTGGTTGGCGGCGTCCTGACGGGAAGTGCATGCGGAATCAGGAGCGGACATGGCTGCGGGCTGATCGGCGGCGGAGTGTGGGCAACGAAATAATGCTCATCGGAAGCGCCTGCTGTTTTTCACGCACTGCAAAATGGACAGGCGACCACCGAGGTCGGCCAGCGACCGGCGAAGCAAACAAGCCGGTCTCGGGGACTAGGAATTCAAATTGAATTTTCGCGTGATTCGCCCGCAAGACTCAATTCCCGTCCCTTCGGGTGAGGATTCATAAAGCGGACGGCGACCGGCGGCGAAATGCCCCCAGCAGCAACGCGCGCTCGTCCTTTCTCAAAACGCCGTAAAAGACGGCGGGGCCGAACACCAAGATCTGCCCGAGGACGAGCGTGATGAGCCGCAGGTAGTTGGGCTCAAGGAACTGCCTCACTAAGAAAAAATAAAGGCCAAGGGGGAGCAGGCACTTCGCGAAGGTACCAAAAAGCGCATCGGCGAAGAATCTGCGCAACGGCACTTTCGCTGCACGACACACAACGAACGGGGACACAAAGATAGAAACGAGTGTTAGTTCTATGGCCGTCCCCATGGCAACCCCACTTAAGCCATAGGCCTTTGCCAAGAACAAACTTAAGGCTAGATTCGTAATCGCAGCACCCATTCCGACCCACGCCAAATGATGCTGCTTCGCCAAACTAAATAAGAGATGAACCCCCGGAACTTGCGCTAGGAAGAGTGTATATGGGCCAACGAGGATGAGGAGTATTCGGATGCTCGCGTCGAAGCCAGACCCCAGCCAACGTTCAATGAAGGTGCCTCCGTAAAACGCGAGGCTCGCTCCGAAAAATATGGAAACGATCGCACTCACTCGGGTCGCAGTGAGAAAACGTTCGCGCATCAGATCGTGTGCATCCCGCCCGTGATAGCGACTAAAGACAGGCATGAGTTGCCCACCCACAAGATTGCCGACAATTTCCATAAAATACTCCATGAACCGTGCTCCAATAGAGTATTGAGCGACCAACCTCACAGAAAGCAGGCCCGATATGACCAACGAATCCATTTTGAATCTGACATGCTGAGTCAGCACAAGAAAAAACGAGCGCCAACTATAACCCAGCAACCGGACGCATGTGGACGTCCGATAAAATCCGAGTCCCAGCCGGATCGCCGGAAAAGAGCGACAGGCGAAATAGATCGTCAGAATACACTCCATCAAACCAACCAGCGCAGTAATCGCCGCAAGACAGACAATCCCGTAACCCGCACGCACGAATATCCATATGAGCAAACTGGTAACGAGCAATCTCGCCAACCCGGCAAAGGCGATCAGGTCGTAGCGCTGGCAGCCCTTAAGGATACCCTGAAAAACACGCACCGGAAAACCGACGGAGGCGATAGCTCCGACAATCAATATACATGGACGAATAACCAAGACGTCAGTTTGGTTCGTCGTGAAACGGTCGGCAAGGACTACCAAACCGATGGTCACCAGCAAACTCGCTATACCTACCATCAGGAAGAAAGCGAGCGCAGTATTGATAACCGCGTGAATCTCCTCTTCGTCATTCCGACCAAAGGCGCTCGCCAAGAATCGGGCCACCGATGACGAAATACCAAAATCAAGAAATGAATAGTACCCGATTAATGCCATAAGGACCAGCCAGATTCCGTAGTTACGCTCCCCCAACGAATGCAAAAGGATTGGTGTGGTCACGAACGCCAGGACCACCTGCGCGACCAGCGCGATGGTACTTACAACCGAGCCTTTGAGCAGACTCCGTCCGATGTTCACGGGCTCTCGCTCCCACCCGGAGCTACGAACGCGCCTCCGTCGGCACGCGCAGAACCTCCGGACTGAAGGGCGTAGGCGGCAGGGGCGAGCGACACGGTCGGCAGCTTCTTTTCCGCCTACGACGCGGCAACGACCTCCGGCACAGAACTCGGGGCCGCTGCCGTCCTCGCGAGTCGCCGACCGACGACGACCGTGGAAAGCCCGCTCGTCGGGAGGATCGAGTCGAGGACACGGAAGAGCGGGGTCAGGAAGCCGTAAAGCTTGAGTTGCCAGGGCTTGAGCGCTTTTTGACCGCCCAGCGTGTTGGCGACGTACCAGGCGAAAATGCCGATTTTGTTAAAGAAAAACTGCGTCTCCACCTCAAGTCCCGCTTCCCGCATCTTGGCTTCCAGTTCCCCTTTTTCATACCGCCGAAAGTGACCGAGCGCGCGATCAAACTCGCTGTATAGCTTCATACTGAACGGCACGAGCACGACGATCCGGCAGCCCGCCGGGACCGTCTCCACGAGGCAGCGCAGGACGGCGCGGTCGTCTTCGATGTGTTCGAGGACGTTGAGGAAAACGACGCTGTCCGGCGCGAATTCGCGGAGCTGTTCGTAGTCCGCGCGGGCCGTCATATCCAGCTTGCCGATTTGCAAACCACGCTGCTCGGACCATTTGCGCTGAAGTTCCGTGAGGTAATCGAGCCGGTAATCCGTGAGCAACACGTGCCCGTGGCGGCGGATGTGCTTGCTCAGATTGCCACGCCCGACCCCGAGTTCCGCGACACGCGCGCCAAGCCATGGCTTGACGCTCTCATACATCCACTCATTGAACTGCGGCGCCTGTTCCATGGCGTCGAGCGTGACCTTGCCGGGATCGGAGTAGTTACTGGAAAAGCGATATTTGAAAATGAACCAGAGCGCCGCGGCCCCATCGCGCCAGGTGATCTTTTTGCCCTCGTCGTAGCGCCGGCCGTTGTAGCTGATCGGCACCTCAAACATCCGCAGCCGGTTGCGCGCGACCTTGGCGGCGATCTCCGGCTCGATGCCAAAGCGGTTCGACTCCAGCGGGATCGCCTTCAGCGCGGAGGCCACGAACGCTTTGTAGCACGTCTCCATGTCCGTGAAATTCGTGTCGTTGAGCATGTTGGAAAGCATGGTCAGGAACTGGTTCGCCTGCGTGTGCCAGAAGTAGAGCACGCGCCGCTCTTCACCCGCAAAGCGACTGCCGAAAACCACCTCGGCCCGCCCGTCGAGGATCGGGCGGAGCATGCGCGGGTAGTCTCCCGGATCATACTCCAGATCGGCATCCTGAAAGATCGCGACATCGCCCGTCATCTCCGCGATGGCCCGGCGCAGGGCCGCGCCCTTCCCTTGGTTCGGGGTCTGGTCGAAAACGCGGATCTCGGGGTGTTCGGACGCGAGTTCCTGCGCGATGCGCCAGGTGCCATCGCGGGAGCCGTCATTGACGATGACGATCTCGCGCTCCAAGCCCGCCGGCAGCGGAGCCGTGCGCACCGCCTCCATCGCCGCGCGCAAGCTATCCTCTTCGTTGTACGCAGCGACGAGGACGGAGAGTTTGCGAAACTGGGTGGGTGGCGAAGGCATAGGGAGCGAAGGCGAAATTCAATCTTTGGATTGGATTTTGTAAAGCCTAACGGGTGCCAACTGCGGCTCCCCGCCTCTGATAATCTCGGATTCCTGGAGGAGGCTAAAGCGATCCGTGTCTCCTTCGACCACACGCTTGAGTTGGTCGTGGTGCGCGCAGCGCTTGGCCTCCGGGATCGCGTCATCGAGGACGAGATACTGGATTTTGCCGCTGGTGAGAAAGGCGCGCAGTGCTTCGTCCGTAGGGTACTGCGGAGCATACCCGCGACCACTCCAGGCGCTGCTCGCGAGCGCTTTGCTCGCCCGCTGAATGATGTGCCCCGGCCGCCGCTCGCGCATCGCTACCTCCGCGATGAACATCCCCTCGCCGCGCGCCTCCGATGAAACCAGTGTGACATCGCTCGGGCTCGCTGCATCCAGCACGGTCCTGGCCAGCGGTTCGAACCCCCGGCAGCCTTTCTTTTCCAACGGGAGGAGTGAACCGGCTACAACCAACACTCCCAATGCAAAGGCCAAACTCTGACGCTTCCATGAAGCCGTCAGGCGGACAAAACCGGCCACGGCAAACATGATCGCCGCCGGCAGAAGCGGAATCAGGTGGCGCGCCTCCAGCCCGACGGGTGCGAGCGACTGGAAAACCACCACGCTGACGACAAACGCGCCTGCCGCCGCCCAGCGACCGCGATGACCGGAATTCGCCCGCACTTTCACGAATACACCGATGCAGAAAAGGACCAGCGCGGCGCTCCCGAGGCCGAGGCCAAACTTGGCGGCGTAGTAGGGCAGCGCCTTCGCGGTGAAATGCCACGAGGGACTGGGCTCCTCCCACCCGCCTTGGCCCAGATTCCGCGTGGCCCAGGTCCACGGACCGGCCAGCACCGCCACGAGGAGCACGGCCGTCCAAAGCGCGGGGCGTTTGAGCAGGTGAAATCGGCGGGTGAAAAGCAGCGCCAGGGGCGCGGCCAGCACGAGCGCGAGTCCGGTGCCTTTGGTCAGAATCGCGAGCGCGGCGAGCAGGCCAAAGCGGAACGCGTCACCGCGCTTCTCACGATCCAAAAAATCTCCGAAGGCGAGCACCGCGCCAAACATCAGCCCCGCGCTGAGGGTCTCGGCCATGACCATGCCGTAGCCGTTGCGCGCCAGCGGGAGCGAAAGCCACAGCGCCGCTCCAAGCGCCGCCGGCACGAGTCCGAACTCCTCGCGCAAAACCCGGAAGAGCTGCGTCGCCACGACCGCTGCGAGCACACAGAGCAGCAGTAATACAGAAGTGCGCGACGGGGAAAAAGGGAGGGTCCAGGCCGACTGCACGAGATAGAAAAACGGCGGCCACACCCCGAGCCCGATCTTCGGGTAGTGCGCGTAATAGGTGTCGGCGAATTCCTTGCCGACCTTGACCGGCGACCCCTGGAAACCTCCCGCCGCATATCGTCCGGTCATGACCAGCGCATCGCGGACAAACAACCCGGTCACATAGTGGGCGGCCTCGTCCGGGTGCGCACCGAATTCGCTCACGTAGGCGTCGCCCGTGCGCTGCCAAAAGAACGCGAGGTCAAATGCGAGCACGAAAACGATGCACGCCGCGACCCAAGCGCGCGGCTTTTTTCGCAGAATGCGGCTGGCGCTGTCTTCGGGTGCGGCGGTCATTTCGGCGGCTGGGGTTCGAAGCGGGCGAGCACCGCTTTGTGCTGAGATTTCGTCCCCGGCTCCGGGCGGCACTCCACGGCCCGCCACCCGTGTCCGGCAAAGAAATAGTCCAGCCGCAGCCACGGCCCGAAGCCCGCCACGGGATTGCGCGTGCTCCCCGGAAACGTCAGGCCCCAGCCCCGGCCCGACGCCTTGAACGCGTCCGTCATTTCACCGGCAAACAGGTGATAGATATAGCCGTGATCCGCCATGTTGAAGTCGCCGCCAACGATGAACGGCAGCTTTTCATCCGCAAAGACCTGGCGGAGATCACGGGCGAGTTGGATGCGCTGGGTGAGCCATTCGCCGTAACTGCCGTAGAGCGGATCCCGTCGCGACACTCCCGCGAGATCACCCAAGATCCTCCGGCCACCCATAAAATGGGACAGCACCCTCCGTGGGGTGGGCATGTGGACGCTGTAAAAAGCCATCGGCTGAGCATTTACCAGGACTTCAAACCGCGCGCCCACCGGACGCCCCTCCCCGAGAGGCGCGGCCAGGAGCGAGGACTTCTGGATCGGGAAACGACTGACCAACGAGTACTCCCCATGCCTCGCGACGTGATACCCCGGCAGCTTTGTCTGCAAAAAATTGGCCAAAGTGGTGCCTGCGTCCTGCATTACCACCACGTCGGGCTTTTCCCGCTCGATGAACTCCGCGAACTGCGTGCGGCTACTCTGCCCAGCGTTAAAGGTGACGGCGGTGATCGTTCGCTCCGTTCGGGCGGTCGTTCCCGACCAGCGGAAATTCATGTAGCCAAACGCCAGGACGACGACGACCCCCAAATGCCAGAGACAAAGCCGTGGACGAAAGACCACGCACAGCGGGGTCAGAATCAGCAGCGGCAGCAGCATGACCTGCGGAGGCGCAAAGAGCAGAAGGCCGAGCAACCAGAGCCGCTCCCCTCCCCACTCCAGCGCAGTCATGACCAGGAGCGCGCCTCCGACATAAGCCAGAGTGAGCCAGCCGAGCATCCGCCGGGCGAACTGGAGCAGTCTCTGCAAGGTCCGCGCCGTGACCTTGAATACCACCGGGTCCGACTCCGAATGAGCAGCGCCAGGGTTGAGTTCAGTCATCGAAAAAGCGCCCGGATGGCGGACATCATGGAAAAATCATCCTCATTGCCCACCGGGAGGCGGGAGATCGAGCGCACCGGGCTCAGCAGAACCAGCGGGCAGCAGCTTTTTGCCAAGCTCGCTATTCTTGAAAGCTTCGATCTCGGCCAATGCCGGCGTGGATATATCCACCTCGTGCAGGGAATTGGCCTTGCGCAGGTAAAATTCCGCCTCGGACAAGCGTCGCTGAAGTTTGAAATGCAGACCGTAGTAGGCATAAACGTTCCCAAAATTCGGGTCACCAGCGATGGCTTGCTGGAAGACCTCTTCCGCTTCCGCAAAGCGCCCCGCGAGATCAAGCGTCCGCCCCAGCATGAGCAGCAGCCGGGTGTCCCGCGGAAACAGCTTCAGCCCTTCCTGATAAGCCTCCACCGCCTGCTCAAAAAGCGCGGCCCGCGCTACAGGATCCTGCATATCCTTGGTAAGAAAGTGACGGGCTTCTCCCAGGTAAAAATAGAGATTGGGGTTCTTTCGCTCATATCCGACCGCGCGCTCGGCGAGGGCGCGCGCTTCCTCATACCGGCGGTCGCGCAATGCGCGCCGAGCCAATTCACAGTAATACTCGCCCGCCATCAGCGGCACTCCGAGGATCAGCATGCCCACCCCGAGCACCGGGGCCACCCCAGGCATCCACCCAAGCGGGCGAAACGCCTTTTCTCCCGAAGCCTTCTGATCGACGGAGGGCGTAGCCAAGATCGCAAACAGTATCGCCCCGACCAAGGCATTTGCCGGAAGGTGAAAATTGAAATCCACCACAGAGTGGAGCAGCAAGGCCGCCACCCCCGACAGCGCCCCCAACGTCAGAGCCAACTCATTGCTGGAAGTTTGCCACTCCGCTTTCAGCTTTTCGTTGACGACCCGTTTCAGCCCCCGGCATCCGGAAAAGACATGCATCCCGAGGAAGCCCACTCCCAAGACTGCTCCGATAACGCCATACTCTGCCAGCAGATGAAGGTAGTCATTGTGGACGAAGACGGGATCCCGTTGGTTCGCTCGGTCACGGAACTCCCGGCCATAGTACACGAACGTGCCCGCGCCGGTGCCCGTCAGCGGACTCAGCTTCCACTGCTGCAGCGCCGATTTCCACATGGTCAGGCGCACGTTATTTGGCTCGTACACCGTATTCACCCGCTCAGCGATCGAAGCACTTTTCACCATGAAAAAGAGCGCTCCTCCGACGAGCAACGCCGTCCCCACGACTGTAACCAGCGTCACCACCCCCTGCCGGTCGGGGCGCACCCGGCGAATCACCCAGAGGCTGAATCCGCAAAACACGACGAGCCCGAAGAGCACACTCAGGTATCCGCCCCGACTTCCCGTGAGGGCGATCCCAACCATGCACATCAGCGAACAATATCCTCCCAGGATCCTTACCCAGTTTTGCACCCGCCCCCAGCAGCAGATTCCCAGGGTGAGGAAACACACCATTTCGAGCAGACCGGCCAAATGATTCGGGTAGATGTAGAACCCGCTCGCCCGCCATTCCCAATCAGAGCGAATGATCCACGGAACGAGCATGAAATTGTCCCCCTGCTTGAACTGGACGGCCCCAATGACAACATGGACGAGTGCCAGCGTGGCCAAAACCCCCACGACGATGAGACGATCTCGCGAGTGGACGAAATAGCGACACGTCATAAAGTAGCCGAGCAGCGCCGCCAGGGCCAGAAGCACGTCCCAACGAGCCAAATACTCGACCGGCGAGAAGAAGCAGCGCCCGATGACATATCCCCCGAGCAGCACCGCCGCAGCTCCCATCCAAATTCGCGATGCATTGCCAGAGTCCGGGCGCCTAACAAAAAGGAGCGCGATGGAGGCCACCCCCAAAAGCAAGTCCGCAGGCAGCGCGAAAACCAGCCCTGCACCGCCGACAAGCACCTGCATTACCACGATGGCAACAACGAACAGGAAAAGAGCAACGCAACGCATCGGACTGAAAGAGCGGGGCTTAAAGCGAGGTTGCATTTTAGTGGATAGCTTGAAATGCGATTTTCTGCACCCAGAAGCGGCAGCCAATCCTTATCGGCAAGACTGAATTCTTCGCTGGCTGTCGATTCATGATTTATTCAAATCACACTCGAAGTTGCTCTCTAGAGAAAGCAAAAACGCCCCTGCGAGATTTACTCGCAGGGGCGTAAGATTTTGGTCAGCGCTCTGAGATCAGAGGCTGAGAATGTTCGACACCGGAGTTCCCGACGCGCTCCTTTGGTTATAGAAGGGATCCGCCACTGAGGCGCGCAGACCAGCAGCACCGACACCGGGGAGGCCAGCACCACCGTTGGCTTCACTCAAACCGAAGTTTGCAGCATTTGTGATCTGAGCCAAAGTTACCCCTGGAGCATATCCAAGAAAGATAGCATTGGCGATCGCAGCCGCTACGCCAGCGGGTGCTACTTGGCCGGAAACCCAGCCGATTGCTTGGGCAGCCGCTTGGGCGATATCAAGTTTGAAACCGGCAGCTCCAGCTGCTGCAGAGATCGAAGTGAGAGCCGTGGTGATATCAGTAAAATTCGAACTGAGGAGGTTTACTGGACCCGCAGTAGCCAATTGTGCAACGTACCCGGTGACTGCACCCGCGACACCTCTCGCTGGAGAAGTGGTAGTGAAGCCTCCCACACTACCGTCACTGCGCCGGAAACCTACCGGTCCATCGTATTTAGTATATGTTGTACCTCCTAAGGATGTCACCACATGGCGAACGACATCACGCAGAGCGGCCGTGCGATCTGTAGGCGAGAGGTCCCGGTTCTCAATGATACCTGTGGCAAAGGCAGCGCTGATTGCGGCGACTGCTGACGGACGATCGTTAGAGGTGAGACGATCAACTCCGCCTGAGCCGGTGGTGGCTGTGAACAGTGAGTGGTTCAGGATTCCGGCTGCGGAGAGATATGCCGTTTTTGGCGCATTGAAGGCGACGGCATGCGCAACAAAATGAGAGAACTGAGGGGCGGTTACAGTTCCTGCAACGGCTATATCAGCCGCCAGTGCCTGATTAGCGAGTACCATTTGCCCGATATAGGCTTGGATGTTCAAGCTGGCAATAGTCGGATAAGGCGATTGACCGGCAGTCTGCTTCACATACTGCGCCACTTCTCCGGCTACCGCGAGGTTTGCCTGCTTGATGCGGTTGGCACTGATCGCATCCTGCACCAGAGTCGAGGACGCCACATTGGATTTGGCGATTACAGCGGCAAGGCCACCAACGGCGTCGGACGGGACGGTCATGATCGCGGCATAGAGCAAGGCCCGGTCTCGTGCAGCATTCCCTGGAACTACAAGTGCATTGAGGGTCGCCGCGTAACTCGCGGTGGGCTGCAAGGTGAGTGGCTTGAGAGTTGCAACCAAAATTGCTCCTGCATCCATCGCATCGTTGTCGTCTCCAACCACTGCACCCTTTCCGGCAGCAAGAATCGCCGTGGCATTCAGGGCTTGATTTCCCGCCAGCGCGGCAACGACTGCGATGTAGGTTGCACTAGTTGCCGCGTTACCCCCATTGGCGACATTAATCGCATTCACCATCGCGGCCACAGCTGCGCCACTGCGCGTATCCCCGGCAGCACCCGCGCCCCTGAGGGCAAACCCCACATTGTAAGAGATATCAGCGTAGCCATCCTGCGTATTCCCCGATGGCGAGACCGCTGCGGCAGAAGCGATCGCGGCCGAAGCAATCAACGGAGCCTGAACAGCATTGAGATTTGCGGCGTTGGATGCAACGGCCTTGGCAATAGCTCCGGCACTGCCGATGGCCCCACCCTTGATGGCACCGGCGGCAATGTCCGCAGCGGTGGCACCGCCGAAACCGGCTGCGCTCAGCGTAGCAATGTCCACTGCTTTACCCTGCGCGGCCGCAGCCGCAGCTTCTACGATATCCTGGGAGGGCACACCCGCCCCAGGGTTCGCAACAGACAAGACATCCTTGACGATTGCAGCGGCATTCGGAAAGAACTTGAGTGCGCCCGCCGCAGCCACTGACACAGGATCAAGGTTACCAAGCAATCCGGTCGTGATCACCAACGACGGGGCACTGTAGCCCGCGAAGGCGTCAACCAAATCATCGGAGGCAGAATTTGCCCCCAATCCAAGCTTGATGTCAGCATAGCCTGCCGAATTACGGTTGACCACATTGCGGAGCGCCCCCTGCGCTATTGACCTTGCTTGGGCAGGCGTAATAGCCCCGGCAGCAAGCTTAATTGTCGCGATGATGTCATCCAAGTCGACCGTTGCAGACGGGAGCGTGAGCCCAGAGGTGAGATAATCGAGATTTACCGACCGATTGAGAGCCGATCCCGGAGTTAGAATAGCGAGCACACCAGCGGATGCCACAGATTTAATCTGAAGTGCCTTGGCGCTATCCGCCACAGGGGCCAAGTTTACGGCAATTACTACCTTCTTCAGCAACAAATCCACCGCCGCACCCGTAACAACTGAGGCCCCCGAAGTGGAAACCGCTCCAGATAGCATCGCCGCAGTCACAGAATCCAACTCCTGATAAAGCACGGAATCGGCACCGATCCTATTAAGGAAGAGCGCCTGATCGGCGCTTCCCAACTGACCCGGATTGGCCGCAGCGGCTGCGCCACCTGCGGCAGCCAGCTGCGCCGGCATATTTGCAGCTCCCGAAGCAATCACACCACTGGCAACGGCCTCAAGCGCGGAGGCGACGTTGAACGGCACAGGGATTGTACCACCACGATAAACCGCGACTTCTTTGGCCAGAGCCTCAATGGCCGTGACCGCCGTCGCCCCACCAAGCGCGGCCCGATCCTGCGCAACCGCAGCAACGGCCGTCGCATACTGCGTTGAGTTGGCCAACGTTTTTCCCGATGGAGTCGGCACCACCATCGACAGGTTCAGCGCAGCAAGCTTAACCTCAATGGCATTCAACTCCGAATTGGAAAGAACCTGAACGCCGCTTGGCTCAAAAGTACCGCCGCCAGTAGGACTCACTTGTGGGTAATATGGCCCCTGAGCGAGGATCGATCCAGCGCCGAGTCCCATCGCAAGGGCCGCCGCAAACATCGCAGCAATGCCCTTTCCGACGCGGCGCCCAGAGAAATTGAGATTTGGTGATTTATTGCTGAGGTGTTGTGACTTCATATTGTTTGGATGTGTTTTGAGGATGGAGGTTTTGTTTGAGGGAAGGCTCTGCTGGAACTGCATGTTCCGTGCTTGTTGTGGAGGGAGATTCGTCAAGGATTCGGGCAATGTCAATAAAATCTTTCGATCTTTTTTGCAAAAAAACAACGCTGTTCTGCTCGGGCTTTTGTTGGATTCAGCATTTAGCAGAATCCCCCAAATCCTTGCCCGAGTCCAGCTGCTTTTGGTGACATTTCCACGACGGTTCGATACTTCCGTTTAAGGTGAATCGACCTACCAGCGACGGCGGCGGTGCGGAAAGATACAATCGGCACGGCATCGCCGATCCCGCTGTGGAAGAGCCATTTGCGACAATGATCGGGAAGAAAATTGCAGTTGGCACGATTTTCGTTGCAAAACTGCATGCGATCTTCGACATAAAAAGTTCGCACAGGCCCGGTCAATGAAGGGCAAAACAGTGTGATCAAGTCCATGAGCGAAATTTTTTCCCGTTTTAGTCTGCACGCCGCGAAGTTCCACGGCCAAGTTTGGGTGTGCCTTGCCGCGGTTTGGCTGGTCGTTCTTTACTGCACGATTGCCAGCATCAACGGGCAATCTTTTACAACGCGGCAGCGGAAGCTGTGGATCCTTGTTGTCTGCTTGGTGCCGGTAGCAGGGGCGCTCGCCTACCTCCCATTTTCGTGCCGTTGGGAGGATTTTTCGCAGTTGTTCTTGTTCCGCTCGAAGCGCAATGGACCGCCGACGGGGCAAGGAAATGCCAAATCGCGACCGAAGCGCATCAGGGGAGGATCTGGCTCTTGATTGGCTCGGGCAGCTGTCGTGGATGGCGGTTACACCGGAGCATAATGGTCGTGACCGCGTGTTGCCATTCTCTCCTGACTGAGCACCCAGCAGAGGGCGCTGAGCCAGCGCGAGTGCAGCCCGCATTGGTGGAGCCTGCCTTGGCTCAGCCTGCACCCGCGCCGACGTTGCTTCTGCGCGATACCGCCCCTCCGGCACAGACGGCACCCGCACCGCCAGGAACGCTCCCTAAAGACGCGTCCCAAACGGCACCCGCCGTCGGCGTCCCCTATTCGAAGCTCTTCCGCAATACAGGCGCACCTTATAATAATCCCTCCTATCCGATTGGCGTCTCACCGTCGGCGCGCACTGAGTCCGTCAACGGACGCGCGACCTTGGCGGTGCCGATCAATGCCTCCTTTCCTTTGCTGCAACGCGGATTTGAGCCGCAGGACGCTGATCTCAAATTGGGGCCCTTGTTTTTCAAATTGCGGGAACTCTCGGGAGCCGTGCTGTGGAGCGACAACATCAATTGGCAGGAAAGTGACCGCGAGTCCGGCACCATCGCGATCGCGACGATCAGCGGTGCCATCATCGCCCAACTAACAGAGGGACTCCGCCTTGCCGCTTCTGGATCCTTTGTCTATCTCCCGCTGCAAAACGAAGCTGGCGTAGCGGGATTCGGTCTTTACGCGCCGTATTTCCTCGGGCTGGCTGACCAGCCGCTCGCCCATTCCGAGATCACTTGGAGCACCCAAATCGGCAGTTGGAACGTCGTGCTCACCGACGACTTTCGAATCAATCACGGATTGTTCTCGGACAGCCTCCAAGACGATGCCGTACTTTTTGGAGGAGGCGATTTCGAGGGCGAGGACCAAGCAGGGCGATACCGGTTCGGCGCGCGGACGCAATCCGTTCCCAATAGCACCCGCCGCAGAGAAGATGACCGTCGCGGCTTCCTCTATTTCAGCAATATCGTCAGCGCGGAGACTGACCGGCTGATCTCCGGGAAGACGAGACTCCGCGTAAAGGCTTTCCACGAAAATCTCTGGTATAATCAGGGAAACCGCGGGCTCCCCAGGCTGCGCGACGAAGTCAACGTCAGCCTCATCTCGGAGCGGGAAAATCTGCGATTTAAACCGTTTTTGACCTATCGAGCCCTGCGAACGGACAATCAGGAAGGTTTCGATCAAACGATTCGTGTCGGTTTGGAAGGACCGATAACCAGTCAGCTTCAGTTTCGCGGCGACATAGGGTATTTTTTCGGAAATAGCGAGCAGAGCCTACTGTGGGGGCTTCGCCTGCAGCACCAGGCAGGTCCCTATACGGAAGAATCTCTCTACTACCGCCGGTCCGTCAGCGATTTCAGTGACGAGATCACCGAAAGCTATGGCTACAATATCCGGCAGATTCTCGGCCCGAAGATCGTTGCCGACGCCTTTATTTACCGCTCAAACGTCGAAGCCCTCCGCCGGGACGGCTTTTCCCGGACCGAAGACCGCGCCGGCGTGCGAGTTCGGATTCACGCAGGACCGCGCACCGAAATCACCGTCGCCGGAACCGGCGCGATCGTTTCAGCCGAAAGCGGCGACTACCGCCTCTGGACAGGACGAGCGGAAATCGGCCACTACTTTACCGACACGTTACTGGCGCGGTTGAGCTACCAATACCAGCAACGCGACTCCGACGTTCGTGGCGACAGCTACTACGAAAATCTGATCTATTTCGGTCTCTCAAAATACTTTAATTGACCGCCGGGTAGGCATTGCGTTTTTTTTCTGAGTGGTTGACGTGAACTGACGATCGTCTATTTTATTTCCCAGACTCTAGATTTTTTGATAAACACTTTTAAAATGCGTATCATCATTTTACCTTTACGAACAGCCCTTGCTGCTGTGGCGCTGAGCGCTTTACTCATCGGCGTCACGTCCGCGCAGGATCGTTCGCAAGGGGCTAAAATTCCCTCCTTTAAAAAAACCCCCATCCCACTCGCGACCTCGGAGCCGGCGGGCGTGCCCAAGATGGGACGCATCAAAAATTCGGCGAACGAAGTCGAGGACTTGCAGGAGAAAAGGCAGACTCTCCAAGGCGAGGTCCGCTACGCCAAGGCAAAGCTGGAAGCCGCGCAGAAACAGCTAGGGCTGCAAACCGCTGCAGGCAATCTCGAGGCTGCTGACCGGCACAATCAAGATGTGAAGGACTGGCAAGCCCGCCTCGACTCTACGCGAGCGCAACTCGATCAAGTGGAGAAGGAAATCGATGCCGCCACGCAGGATCAGCAAAGCTCGGTTGCCGGAAGCAATGAGATTTTGGTGCCTGGAGAAACGCTGGAAGTTTTCGTGAACGAAGATCCAACGTTCAACGGCCGCTACCAGATCCGCCGCGGCGGATACATCATTATGCCGCAGGTCGGTCGCATCGCCGTCGCGGGAAAAACGATTCCCGGTGCGGAAGCTGCGGTCAAGCGCGCTCTCCAAAGCTCGGAGTTGCACCGCGCATCGGTCTTGATTGAAAGAGTCCAAGGTGCGGATGTCGAACACGGAAACGTCGTGTTTCTCTCCGGGGAGTTTACGCGACCCGGCACTTGGACAATCCCAAAAAACGTCACGCCCACTTTGGTCGGCGTAATCTTGAGTTCCGGTGGGCTAACGGAAAAGGCAGACCTAACGCGCGTCCGCGTCATGCGCATGTCGTCCAACAAAGGAGTCGTTGAGCCTGTCAACGTCCAAAACATCCTCGACGGAAGAGGTTTAACTTCAGATATCACTCTGGAGGAAGGTGATGTGGTCGTCGTCCCGGCAGGTCCGTCAAGTGTCGTCTATATCACCGGCAACGTGGCGAAACCGGGAATTTTTTCGCTCAGACCCGGTGAAAAGCTCACCGCCTACACTGCCATCCTGCAAAACGGTGGATTTTCCAAATTCGCCAAGCAACGCGGAATTTATGTTCTCCGCGCCGTGCGGGACGGCTCCAAAATCCGGATTCCTGTGGATGTGGAAGAGATCAAGCAGGGCGGGCGGGCCGACGTTGTCTTGCAAAGCAGCGATATTATTGTCGTCCCAGAAAAATTTTGGAGTTTCTAGCGTTCCGTTGGCTGGGTTCAGATCCATCCAAAGAGTTGCCCTGGAAATCAGCGGGGCGAAAGGCAAATGAATTGCTGCAAGACATGGGTATCTGCGTAATCTGACCTGCGTCCAACCTCGCCCGCCCAAATCTCACCATGATTCCCGGACTCAAAGCACGCGTCTTCAGTCTGCACGACGTGCTGATGTATCTGGCCCTCGCCCAGCGGCATCTGCGGCTCATGGCGTTGCTCGTCGCTTTCTCCCTTATGTGCGGGCTGACGTATTACATTTTTGCCCGGCCCGTCTATCACGCCCAGGCGATGGTCGAGGTGGACTACCTGCCACGGGAGGGCGATGCGGAATCGATTTTCCGTGATCGCGACGGCCAAATGCAAGGCATACCAATCTCCCTGACGGCCCCGCACGTTCTCCAGCGGACAGCGAAAGCGCTGGGTGTGGACGCCAGCAACCGGGACTTGGAAATAAAGTATATGACCAAAGTTCGGGCGGTTTACAACTCCCAACAAAATCTCGTCGTTGACGTGTGGGTCTCCCTGCCGGAGTTGGCCGAACGGTGGACCGAAACCATGGTGGACGAGTATCTCGCCTACCGAAGCGAAAAACGGGGCGAACGGAGGTCGGCCATCGGAAAACAGTTTCCGGAAGATATCGAAGAATTGAGCAGGCGTCTCGGTACGCACCTGACCCAGCGACTAACCCTCGAGAACACCGGCGGACTGAGGGAAATTGAGATCAAGCTAAAAACTCTCGGGAACGTCCCGGCCAAGATCGCGCGCTGCCAGGCGCAAATTGATGCCATGGGGCAGACGCGCATCGCCTTGGAAGATCCCGCCCAAGACGTAATCGCCAAGCTCTCCCTCATCGCAAAAATCGAAGAAAGCATGGCCCCCTTGGAGGTCGGCGAAATTATCGAAAGCGGCGAAAAAAGAGATACTGGAAATGCGATCAGAATCATTGTTCCCGGGATAACGAACGCACATGCCGATCGTCCTTGGGACGAACTCGTAAGGGAAAAGGCGCGCGTGAATGAGGAAATCAGAGTCTTGGGAAAGACCTTCCTGCCAGAATCGAGGAAAATGCAGGAGCCCACAAGAAAGCTCGCCGAGATCACCGAAAAGCTTGAGGCGGAATTCCAGATCGCCCGCCAACGATTCGACCTTAAATTTCAGCAATTGATCAACGATAAAAGGGACCTAGAGAACAAATTACCGATTTACACCGAGCAGACCGAGAAAAGCCGCAAACTCCTCACTGAATTAGGAATTCAGGAGCAAACCGCTGCCCCCATCAGGGATTACATCGTTCGCGCCTCTCAAAAGCTCGACGCCGTGGACTACGGCGGCGAGATTGACCGCATCCAACTGAATTACGGCGGGCTCATAGAATCCGCGGACCGCCCGGTCTCGCCGAACCGACTGAAACTGATCATCCTGTCGCTCGCCATCGGCCTCGTGCTCGCTCTCGGCGTGCCGTTTTTGATCGAGTATCTCGACCACACGCTGCGCAGCCTCGATCAGGTCGAGTCCGCGTTCCACATGCGCGCGCTCGGCATCGTGCCGCAGATCGACGCCTCTTCCGTCGGGGCGGCGGCGCTCATCAGCCGGGACGAAAACCACAAGGACTCGCTGATCGAAAATTTTCGCGTCATCCGCACGAACGTGATTTCGATGGGCAATCTCACGAAGCCGCCGCATGTCACCATGGTCACCAGCGCGATGCCCAAGGAAGGCAAGACCGTCGTTTCCTCGAACCTCGCCGTCTCCTTTGCCCATACCGGGGCGCGCACGCTCCTCATCGACACCGATCTCCGCCGGGGCCGTCTGCACCGCCTGTTCGGCTATCGGAAGGATCCAGGCCTGAGCAACGTCCTTCTCAACGAAGTCTCGCTCGAAGAAGCCTGCCGCCAGACCGGGGAGGAAAACCTCTCGATCCTGAGCGCGGGCCGCCACCTCGAAAGCGGCACGGAACTGCTCGGCTCCCCGCGATTCGCCGAACTCATAGCGACGCTCCGCCAGCGCTACGACCGGATCGTCATCGATACCCCACCCGTCCTCGGGCTTTCCGAAACCTCGATCATGCAAAACCACGTGGATGGTGTGCTCTTCGTCATCTGGACCGGCCACACGCCGGCCCGTAGCGCGCGGACCGCCGTGGATATGCTGGCCGCCAACGGAGCAAATTTTTACGGCTTCGTCCTCAACCGGCTCGATCTCAGCGCCACGGCGAATTACTATCAGTACTACTACTACTCGCACGATTACTACTACCAGCACCCGCTGGAGAATGCGTGACCAACTCGTCCGCAGGAAACCCAATATCCTCATTGAATCCGATCGGTCTTACGCACCTGAAAACCACCGACTCATTAGGCGTTTCAGTCGTTATTCCCGCCTACAACTATGCCGAATACCTCGGGGCGGCGATCACCTCAGTTCTTCACCAGGATCATTCGAACTTTGAAATCATCGTGGTAGATGATGGCTCAACGGACGACACAGCGGAAGTGGTAGCCGAATTCTTGGACGAGCGCATCCGCTACATCCATCAGGCGAACGCCGGACTTTCTGCCGCCCGCAATACCGGCGTCCGGAAGGCTCGATGCGAATTTATCGCGTTACTCGATGCGGATGACCAGTGGCTCCCCACTCACCTTTCATCGACGCTTGGGCATTTTTTGAAACAGTCCGAATCCCTCGGATTGGTCGCGTCCACCAGCCGGCGCGTTGATTCGCACGGACGGGAATTGCCAATCCGGTTCAGCCCCGTCCAGTTGGATCGCGAGATTCCCGTTGCAGACATCGTCCTCAAGACCCGTTTCCAACCGTCAGCCGTCATCATTCGACGCGCGGTCTTCTCCGAATGTGGATACTTTGACACCGGCCTGCGCAGTTCCGAGGACCGGGACATGTGGATCCGGATCGGATCAAAGTATCGCATTATCCTCCAAGGTCAGCCGACGGTCTTGCTGCGCAAACACGCCACAAACATGAGCAAACAGGCGGACCGCATGAGCGAATCCATGAGCATCGTCATCCGCCGAGCTTACTCTGCCGGTATAGTTCCCCGCTATCATTATTCGTTCTGGCTTAAAACTTGGGCTGTTTATTTTTTCCAAAGTGCCTGGATGCTGCACGACGAGGGGCGGCGACCGGAAGCGGTGCGCGCCGCACTCGCCGCACTCGGAGCCTGGCCCTGGCCGATGCCCGGCGCTGCTCTCGGCGAACCGCCGTTTTTTCGCCTGCGGGCACTCGCGCGGTTTGTCGGCCTGCTCCCCCACCATCGTTGAAAATGCGTGCCTTGCTCAAATCCTCCCCGTTTCTCGTCGCCTTGATTCAGGCCTTCCGTTTGGTGCCGTCGGACCTCCAGCGACTCGGATGGTGGCTGCGCCGACCGCGCCAGATAACTTCATACCTTGACCGCGCAGAGTCGCGAAAACTTCAAATCGGCTGTGGATACAACCGTCTCGAAGGGTGGTTGAACACGGACTACACGCCCCGTAGTCAGGATGTCCTCTTTCTCGATGCCACCCGGCCCTTTCCCTTTTCGAGCGGAACCTTTGATTACGTCTTCAGCGAACACGTCATTGAGCATCTGGCCTATCAAAACGGACAGGTCCTCCTCCGCGAAGCCTTTCGGGTAATGAAGCCCGGCGGCATCCTTCGCGTGGCCACGCCAAACTTGTTGAATATCGCGACGCTGCTTGATGAACCGCTCGACGACCTGCGCAGGTGCTACATCCGGCGCGTGGTCGAGCGTTACATGAAAGATATCGGCATTGAGGAGCCTGGATTTGTTTTCAACAACTTCATCTGGGACTTCGGTCACATCTTCGTCTATGATCCCAAAACTCTCGCCATTGCGATGACTGCGGCGGGCTTTGCCGATCCGCAAGTTAAAGAAATCTCCAAAAGCTCCCACCCAGAACTTTCCGGCATTGAGTCGCATGGCAAAGTTATTGGTGAAGATCTGAATGCGTTTGAGACGATGGTCATGGAAGCGCGCAAGCCCTGAGACCATGAGCGGCGGCACGCTGCGAATCCTCCATGTCGTCAATTCGCTCGACCCCGGCGGCATGGAGAACGGCGTCGCGAACATGGCGCATGCGCTGGAAAACTGCGGCTACGAGATGCACGTCGCCTGCCTCGAACGGCGCGGTGCTTTCGCCGACCGACTGCCCCATCCAGCGCGCGTGGAGGTGCTCGGAAAAACGGGCGGCTTCTCGCCCCGCGCCGCGCTCCGCCTCGCCCGCGCCATCCGGCGGCTGCGACCCGATATCGTCCACAGCCACAATCTCGGCGCGCTCATTTACACCGCCCTCGCCACCGGCGGCGGGCGCCTGGCTACCGTCATTCAGGGCGAGCACAGCCAGTTCACCCCCGAGGAACTCACCCCCCGCCGCCTCCGCCAGCGCCACTCGCTCTACCGCGCCTGCCGCGCCATCCACACCGTCGCCCACCCGATGCGCGACGAGTTGCTCGGCCTCGGATTTCCTGCGGAAAAAATCACCGTCATCCCAAACGGCGTGGACACCACCCGCTTCGCTCCCGGTGATCGCCATTCCGCCCGGCGCAGCTTCGGCCTCCCCGCCGATGCACTGTGCCTCGGCATCGTCGGGCGCTTTGGGCCGTTCAAACGCCACGCCGTCCTGCTCGACGCCTTCGACGCCATCGCCCCGCGATTTCCCGCCGCGCGCCTCGTGATCGCCGGCACCGGTGGCAGCGAGGAGGCCGCCGTTCGCACCCGCGCGGAGGGCAGCCCGCACGCCGCGCGTATCCACTGGCTCGGCTTCCAGAGCGATCCGAGCCTTTGCTACCGGGCACTGGATCTCCTCGTCATCCCGTCGGTCAACGAAGGCCTCTCCAACGTCGCCCTCGAAGCCATGTCCTCTGGAGTGCCCGTCCTCGCCAATCTCGGCTGCGGCCACGAGCGCATTTTTACCTCCGCCCAGGAGGGCCACATCGCCGATCTCTCCACCCCCGCCTTGCTGACGACGGAGCTTTCCTCCCTCCTTGCAACGCCGGAGCGGCTCGTTGACTTCGGAAAGAAAGCACGCACTAGAATCCTCGGGCATTTTTCCCTCGGCTCCATGGCCGACGCCTACGCCGCCCTCTACCGGCTGCACTGCTAAATGGACTTCGCCAGCGTCATCCTTTTCCTGATCCTCTACTACCTGCGCCCGCAGGAGTGGCCGCTCGGGCTGGCCAGCATCTCCTTTGTCAAGTTGACGATGCTTGCCGGCCTCGCCTCGCTGACCCTGCGGGAGCGCGGTTTCAATGTGCGCAGTCTTTTCCGCACGCCGCATGATTGGGCAGTGCTGGCCTTCTGGCTTTGGATCGTCTTTTCCACCCCGGACTCGAAGTGGGAAACCTTCAAGGAAACGGTCAACCTCTACATCTTCTACGTCGTCATCGTGCAGACGCTCTACTCGGTCGAGCGCCTGAACCAATTCGTCGGCTGGTGGACCTTCCTCATCTGCGCCATCGCCGGGCTGGCGCTGCTCTCGCAACACGGCTTCGACCCGCTGGAAAGTCGGACCCTCACCGAAGGCGCGATGAAAGGCCGTCTCATCCTCAATCTCTCCATTTTCAACAACCCCAACGCGCTCGGCCACAGCATGGTCCCCGCGATTCCGCTGCTCTACTACTTCTGCATCTGGAAAAAGCCCATCGTGCTCCGCGGCCTCGGAGTCCTCCTCATGGTCATAGTCGGTTACTGCATTTTCCTCACCCAGTCGAAAGGCGCGTTCCTCGCCGGCGCGGCGACGATCGTCGCCACCGCCACGTTTGGCCGCCCCAAGACCGTGCAGGCCCTCATCGTCTGCGCCGCGCTCTTTTTCGGCACAGAAGGACTCCAATTTCTCCCCCGCATGGGTGAACTCAAGAAGACGAAAACCGACGAAGCCATCCAGGGCCGCGTCATGGCTTTCGAGCATGGCATCAAAGTGAGAAACGCCACCGGGATCGGCTACCGGAACTGGCACCAGAGCTTCCTCGCGGGCAAATACCGCTTCGCCCAAACTAAGAAACCGAAGGTGATGCAATCCACCGAGGGTAAATTCAAAGCGGTCGCCCCGCTCCCCATGCCCATCGTCTCGAAAGCTCCCCATTCCTCCTACGTCTGCATTGGTGCGGAGTTGGGCTACATCGGCTTTTTTCTCCACATGGGCATCCTCTACTGCGGCCTGCGGACGCTCGTCTCCGCCCGCACCGCGACCCCCAACGAAGAGCGCATCCGCCGGATCCTCTTCGTCCTCACCATTTCCTACATGGTTTCCTCGTGGGTGGTTAATTTCGAGTACCGCCCGACATTCTTCATGTTTGCCGCCGCCGCTGCCGCCCTCCACCGGCATCTGCACAAGCTGAACGACGGGGAAGAAAGAGAAGCTTCCGAACAGATCCCGGCACCGCTCCAGCCCGCAGCCCCGCCGTGGCGGGCGGGCCTGATCCAGCAGCCCGCACT
>CAYQBV010000029.1:0-24184 GCA_964415705.1 uncultured Chthoniobacter sp.
GCAGCCTCGTCTTCATGGACACCGCGACGCCGCAGCTCTGGACGGAAACCGTCTTTGGGCTGACGAGCGGTTGGTGGCGTTTCACCGACCGCGATCTGCGTCCCGACCAGCCCTTGCTGGAGCGCAAGCAGTGGGAAGGTATCCTGAAGGGCGCGGGCTTCGCCGAGACGGCCTCGCTGGCGGGTCTGATGAGTCCGACCGGCGGCGAAGGTCAGATCGGCCTGCTCGCCCGCAAAGCCTGGCAGCAACCCATCGACGCTCCCGCGCCGTCGGAAGCGCCCATGGAAAAATCGTGGCTCATTTTCGCCGACGCCGCCGGGCTGGGCGAGCAACTGGCCACGCAACTGCGCGCCGCCGGAGCGCAGTGCCAGACCGCCCGTCCGGGTAAAAAATTCGCCGCGACCAAAGGCGGTGGCTTCACGCTGCGCCCGGATGCGCCCGAAGATTGGACGCAGCTCCTCGAAGCCTGCGCGGCCACCGCGCCGATCGAGCGCATCGCTTACCTCTGGCTACTCGATGCGCCCGCGGAAGTCGCCGCCGGTGACGCGCTCATGGGCACCGATGCGCTGCTGCACCTCAGCCAAGCGCTCGAAAAAACCAGCGCCGGAGCCAAGCAGCGCTTCGATGTCATCACGCGCGGCGCGCAACCCGTGGGCCGCGAAGCCGTCGCGACGACCGTGGGCCAAGCGCCCGGCATCGGTCTGTTCCGCGTCATGCTGAGCGAATACTCGAACCTCACCTGCCGCGGCATCGATCTGCCGCCGGTCGCTTCCGAAGCTGATGTGGCCTTGCTCTGGAGCGAACTGCCGCGAACCGAAACCGAGCGCGAAGTCGCCTTCCGTGGCGAAGCCCGCTTTGCGCAACGCCTCTCGCGCGGACGTCCATCCACGCCGCAGGTCCTCGATCCAGCAGTGCCGCTGCGCCTCGAATCCCGCGAGCGCGGTCACCTCGACACGCTGCGTTTCGCGCCGTTCGCCTTGCCGGTCTGCGGACCGGGCGAAGTGCTCATCGACGTGAAAGCCGCTGGCATGAACTTCCGCGACGTCCTCAAGGCGCTCGCGCTTTATCCCGGCGAAGCACCCGACGCGCGCATCTTCGGCGACGAAGTCGGCGGCGTGATCACAGCGGTCGGCCCCGGCGTGAAACACGTCGCTCCCGGCGATCGCGTCTTCGGTCTCGCGGTCTTCGGCCTCGCCACGCAGACGCTGGCGCGCGGTGGCGATATCTGCCGCATTCCCGGCAAGCTGTCGTTTGAGGAAGCGGCCACGCTGCCCGTCGTCTTCATGACCTCCTGGCACGCGCTGAAAGAAGTGGCGCGGCTACGTAAAGGCGAATGTGTCCTCGTCCACGCGGGCGCGGGCGGCGTCGGCATGGCGGCGGTCCAGATCGCGCATCATCTCGGCGCGGAAGTCATCGCCTCCGCCGGCAGCGCGACCAAACGCGCGCTCCTCAAGACGCTGGGCGTGAAGCACGTCATCGACTCGCGCCGCGGCGATTTCGCCGAAGCCGTGATGGAACTCACCAACCGCCGCGGCGTGGACGTGGTCCTCAACGCGCTCGCCTCCGAAGCCATCCCGATGGGCCTCTCCTGCCTCGCGGAACACGGCCGCTTCATCGAGATCGGCAAGCGCGACATTTACCAAAACTCGCGCATCCCGCTCTGGTCGCTCCGCCGCAATGCCTCCTTTCACGTCATCGCGATGGACGCCGTCTTCAGCGGCGACGAAGCGCTCACCCGGGACATGCTCACCGACCTTTCCGCTCTCGTGGAAAAAGGCGCGCTCAGGCCGCTGCCGTTCCGCTCCTTCCCGGCGAGCCGCATCGACGCGGCGTTCCGCCTCATGGCCAGCGGCAAGCACATCGGCAAAGTCATCGTGGCTCTGCCGGAAGTCTTCGTCCCGCGGCGCGGCGAACCGCTCGCGGCACCGTTCTCGATCAAGTCGGACGGCACTTATCTCATCACCGGCGGCTTCGGCGGCTTTGGCAAAGTGATCGCCGAGTGGTTGGTGAAATGCGGCGCGCGGCATCTCGTCCTCAGCAGTCGCAGCGGCGCGGCCACGCCGGAGGCGGAAGCCTTCGTGCAAAGCCTGCGCGACCGCGGCGTGGAGGTGAAAGTGGCGCGCGCCGACATCGGCTCGGCCAAGGACGTCACGAAACTGCTCAAGGAAATCCACGCTGGGAAACAACCGCTGCGCGGCCTCTTCCATCTCGCGATGGTCATCGACGACGCCCCGCTTGCCGCGCTCAACCGCGAGCGCATGCGGACGGTCTTGGAGCCGAAGGCGTATGGCGCATGGCTGCTGCATCAAGGCACGCGCGACCTCCCGCTCGATTGCTTCGTCATGTTTTCGTCGATCTCCAGCATCTTCGGAAATCCGGCGCAGGGAAATTACGGCGCGGCCAATGCGTTCCTCGATTCGCTCGCGTTCCACCGCCGCTCGCTCGGCCTCGCGGCGCTGACCATGAACTGGGGCGTGCTCGGCGGCGAAGGATACGTCGCGCGCAACGAACGCGTCGCCGAATTCCTCGCCCGTCAGGGCACCACGGAAATCTCGCCGGGCGAAGTCGTGTCGATCCTCGAATCGTCGCTCGTCGCCGGCAACACGCAGGTCGCAGCGATCCGCGTGGACTGGGCAAAATGGCGGCAGTTCTTCCGCGGCATGCAGGAGAATCCGCTCTTCGGGCGCATCCTCTCGTCGGTCGAAAGCCAGGAAGGCGGCGGCGTGACGAGCGATTGGCGGCTCAAGATCGAAGCGGCCACGGCGGAAGAGCGCGAGCCGATCATCGCGGCCGCGGTGCGCGATGTCGTCGGTTCCGTCCTGCGCGTGAAACCAGACAGTCTGCGCGACGATCAACCGCTCACCGACCTCGGCCTCGACTCGCTGATGGGCGTGGAAATCGAAAACTCGCTCGAAGCCACCATCGGCGTGGCTTTGCCGCCGACCAGCCTGATGCGCGCGCGCACCATCGGCCAGATCGCCGCGCTCATCGCCAGCCACATGGGCGGCAAGACCACGGCCGCCGCGCCAGCCGCGGCGGCGCCGGTCGAGGCCGCGGTGACCGACGACGTGGATCTCGAAGCGCTGTCCGACGAAGAGATCGAGGCGCTGCTCGGCGCGGAGACCGCGGCTGATGCAGACTCTAATCCGGAGGGAGTCGCGCGCTAGACCTGTGGCAGCCGTGACCGCAGATCGACGTGCGCTTTTGAAGCAACGGTTGGCGAGCGGCCAGATGCGGCCGCAGCCGCTGACCTTGCCGCAGCGCGAGCTGTGGGAAAATTCGCCGGTGCCGGTGGGCGACATGGCGAACCACATCTGCTGCGTCATCGAGGTGCGCGGCAAGGCGACGGCGGAGGCTTGCTCCGCGGCGCTGCGCCAGGTGGTGCAGCGGCAGGAGGCGCTGCGGGTGTCGTTTCTGCCGGGCAAGGATCGACCGCTGCAGATGATCCGCGAGGATTGTCCGGTGAATTTCCGCGCGCAGGAATTGTCGCCGGCGGAGAGCACGCCGGAGGCCGTGGAGGAAATCGCGCGCGAAATTTTCCGCGAGCCGTTCGACCTGCTGCAAGGGCCGCTCTATCGCGTGGTCCTGCTCAGCCGCTCGGTCGATGATCACGTCCTCGCCTTTGCGATTCATCACGCCATCGCCGATGGCTGGACGCTCGGGGTCTTCGTGCAGGAACTTTGCGTCGGCTACCTTCAGCACGTGCGCGGCGTGACCGAAACGTTGCTGCCAGTGACGCTCACCTACAGCGCGTGGGGCGCGGCCGAGCGCGCGTTTTGGCAGCGGGCGGAATTGGAATCGCGCATCCCGTTTTGGAAGTCGCACCTGGCGGGGCATCGTCGCATCTGGAGCGCGCTGGAGGGACCGGACACCGCATCAGGCGCGCATCAGCGGATGATCAGCCACTTTCCCGCCGAGCTGGCGACGGCCGCGCGCGATGTCGCCCGCCGCAGTGGGGCGACGCTTTTCAGCACCTTGCTCGCCGCGTTTCAAATCGCCTTCGCCCGCTGGACCGGCGCCGCCGACATCCTCGTTGGCACGCCGGTCGCAAACCGCACGAAGCAGGCGATGAACGAGACGATGGGTTACTTCGCGGGCATCGTGCCGATCCGCAGTCGGCTCGAACCGGCGCGTTCCTTCACCGCCAGCCTGCGCGCGCTGCACGCCACTACCGTGGATTGTTTCGCGCACGCCATGCCTTTCGCCGAACTCGCCCGCGCGCTCGGCGATCCCGCGACGCCGGGACACAACCCGATCTTCGAGGTGCGCTTCGCGTTGCAAAATCATCCGATCCCCGACGTGGCGCTGCCCGGTCTTTCGGCGAAACTGCGAATGCGCTCGACGGGTACGGCGCGCTACCATCTCGCTTGCGAAATCACCGAGGAGGGCGAGCAACTCGAAGTCGTATGGCTCTTCCGCCCGAAACTCTTTCCGCAAGCCGACGTGGAAAACCTCGGCCGGATGTTCCAAAGTGTGCTCGCCGCCGCCTGCCGCGCGCCCGAAACTACCATTACCGACCTG
Organism: uncultured Chthoniobacter sp.; assembly: GCA_964415705.1. Classification (GTDB taxonomy): domain Bacteria; phylum Verrucomicrobiota; class Verrucomicrobiia; order Chthoniobacterales; family Chthoniobacteraceae; genus Chthoniobacter. The sequence goes on from CAYQBV010000029.1 coordinate 4,522, forward strand.
ACCAACGCACTGCGATGACCACAACACCGACTACCGAACACGAGATCGAACCGCACGAGCCGCACTGGATCACGCACATCGCGTTTCCCATTCTCGCGGGGCTGTTTTTCGTCTCGCAGGTCGCGGTCGGGTTCGCGGTGTATCATGGCAATTACTGGCTCGCCGTGCCGCTCGTTCTCGTCTCCAGCCACCTCATGCACGGCATGCTCATCGGCTTTCACGAGGCCACGCACGGACTGCTGCGCAAGAGCCGGCTGCTCAATGAAATCGACGGCCTGATCATCGGCACCATGAGCCTGATGAGCTTCAGCCTCTACCGCGCCGCGCACCAACTCCACCACGCCTATCTCGCGTCCGAGCGCGACGAAGAACTTTGGCCGTTCGTCCATCCGGAGATGTCGCGCGGAGCGCGGGTCGGGGCGGCGATTTTGGAACTCACGATGGGCTTCTTCTTCACGCCGTTTCTTTTCGTCCGCACCTTTCTCCGCCAAGGTTCGCCGATCCGAAACAAGAAGCTGCGCCGCCGCATCTGGCTGGAGTTCGCGGGCACGGCGGTCGTCTGGACGGCGGTGCTCACGACCGTCGCGGTCTTCGGCTGGTGGAAGTATTTCCTGTGGCTGCACCTCATTCCCGGCTGGCTCGCGGCAAATATGCAGAGCGTGCGCAAATACGTGGAGCACGTCGGCCTCACCGGCTCAACCGTGAACAGCTCAACGCGCAGCATCGTGGCGGAGGGCTGGATGGCGACGTTCCTGAATTTCACGCTGCTCCATGAGCCGTATCACGGCGTCCATCATTGGCGCTCAGGCCTGCCGCACCCGGAGTTGCCGCTGCACGCCGATGCGCTCGAACCCAAAGTGGACGAGGAGCGCCCGCCTTTCCGCACCTTCCGCGCCGCCGTCTATGATCTGCTGCTCAATCTCGGCGACCCACGCGTCGGCGCGCAGTGGCGCGGAGTCACGCGAACCACCCGGCAGGAAATGGCCAGGCAGACCGCCAACTGATGACCACCCCAAAGGCTGACTCCGCTTGCGTGTTTGCAGCGATCGCGCTGAAAAAGGAATACGACGACGGCCAGGTGAAGGCGCTGCGCGGCGTGGATTTTCGCATCCACCAGGGCGAGTTCGTCGCCATCGTCGGCCAGAGCGGTTCAGGAAAATCCACGCTGCTGCAAATGCTCGGCGCGCTCGATCATCCGAGCTCGGGCACGTTGCTTTATCGTGGCGCTTCGCTCGCCGAGCGCGCTGATCTCGCGTCGTACCGGGCGCACGAGATCGGCTTCATCTTCCAGGCGTTTCATCTGCTCCCGACTTTCACGGCGATCGAGAACGTGCAGATCCCGATGTTTGAAACGAAGCGCACGGTTTCCGAGCGCAAGGACCGCGCGCTGGAGCTGCTCAAGCTGGTGGGCCTCGATCACCGGCAGAATCATTTCCCCTCCAAGCTTTCCGGCGGCGAACGCCAGCGCGTGGCCATCGCCCGCAGCCTCGCGAACGGCGCGTCCGTCCTGCTCGCCGACGAACCGACAGGCAACCTCGACAGCGAAAATGCCGTGCTCGTCCTCGACCTGCTCGTCCGACTGCGCCGCGAGGAAAACTTTACGCTCGTGCTCGTGACCCACGACATGGACATCGCCCGCAAAGCCGGACGCGTGATTTCGATGAAGGACGGGCGGGTCGCGTCCGACGAGTTCAACGAACCTTCGCCCGCGAGCTAAGATGCCCAGCTTTCCCGTCCGCCCCATGGATGCGGTGGTGGCCCTCCACTCGGAAGGGGATCACGAGCTGTCGGAGGCGATCATCGCGAGTCTCAGCACCGCCGTCTTCGGCGGACTGAAGGTGGCGCCCGCGGGCTTGGTCCAGAGACTCATGGCCAGGGCCAGCTACCGCATCCTCAAGTGGACGACGACGCATCGGAAAGAGAGCGAAAAAGAAGGGGAGCACACCGCCTGCGAAAACCGTCTCTTGGACCGGACCGGGCATCCCTATGCGCGGGCGTTGCTCGCTTCATCCAGCGGCGACCTCGAGTCGCTGGTGGAAGGCGGCGATCCCATGAATGGCCCTTACATGATGATCGTGCCCGAAATCCTGAAGACCGGCACGACCTTGGATCGAATTTTCCTGAACTCGGTGCAGGGCAAGGATGTGCAACTCCGCTTCATCTGGGAAACGCAGGCCAGCTACAGCGAGGTAAAATCGCGCCTGGATAAAGGCGGCACCGTCCGCATGAAGGCGCTCGCGGCAGGCACCGGCCTGAGCATGATCGTGGCCTATGATCGGTTGCTCCGCGCAGGCTACGATCCCGCGCGCATCACCGTCCGCATCACCGACCGGGACAAGGCCAACACCGCCAAGACTCGCCGCATCCTGGACAAACTGACCATCACCCGCGACCGGACCTCGCACGCGGAATCCGAAGGCGGAATCTCCGCTGGGACGGAAGACATTTTCGCGAACGATGCGGGGGACAACCCCACTCTCGTGAAACCTTACGACGTCGTCACGGCAGTCGGGATTCTGGAGTATTTCCAAGGCTCCACCAGCCACACGACGGAGCGCAAACTCGGCCTGCCGGAATCGGAGGAGGCGGTCACCGCACACCACCTCGCCGAGCGACTGGGCCAGATCACCGCAGCCGACGCCGCCCTCATCGTCAATACCTACCGGCCGCACGCCAGCACTCGCATCCTGGAACTGTTTGGTAAAATGTTCGACTATCGCCATCGGGAAAATCTTTCCGAGTTGCTGGCGGCCGCGAAGTTTCGCAACCCGCGCCTGATCGGCTCGGGGAACATCTACGACGTGGAGATCTATGAGAAGAGCCCGCATTAGCCGAAGCGATTTGCGGCGCTTGATCCTCGACTGACCGCTTCCGCGGGTTTCGACTTGCCCACCATGGAAACAGCGCCACCTCCCCAGGATCGGAATCCGCGTCCGCAACCGGCGGAGCCATGTTCCGCGGCCAAGCGGTCCTACCGGGTGGTTTCGTTTCCCGGCGCGGGCCTCGACACCGTCCTGCAGATGGGTGTCATCCACGCGCTCCTGATCACGCGGCGCAAGGCACCCGACATGGTCGCCGGCATTTCCGTCGGGGCGATCACCGCCGCGGCGCTCGGCGAGGTTTTCCACGCGAGCGCGGGCGCCGGGGCCTCAGCGGAGGAAGATGAGGAAGTGCGGGTGGCGCGTTTCAGCGAACTGCTCGAAGCGTTTCGCACCGCGCCTTCCACGGTCCTCAAGAGCTTTTTTCCGGACCCGCTGGAAACAAACGCCGCGCACGCGCTGAAGCCGGTCGAGTTGCCACGACATTTCAAAGAGGAGCGCGACAGCCGGCAGGAATCCGTGGCCAGCCGCACGGGGTTGATCCGGCTTTTCAATCAACTCATCCAACTGCGGCTCAGCGTGAAAGTGTTCGCGCAATTGAGCCGGGTGCTGATGGGTTGGCGCGCGGTCAGCGAAGCGGATTGGAGGGTGCGCTGGACCTCGCGCGGACGGCTCGTGACGCGGCTCTGGTGGATTGTCGCCAGAAACATTTTCTCCCTCAGCATGCCCGCCAGCCTGATCGCGAAGGTGGGGCTGTGCGAAATCCTGGGCATCAACGGAAAAGCGCAGTCCCAAGGAGTCGAAGCGGGACACATCATCTTCGACCGTTGGGTGCTGCTGCGCCGAACGGGGGAATTCGGGCTCCGACTCGTCTTGGGCGTGCTGCCTCTCCTGCTGCTCCTCGCGGCGGTTCCCGCGCTGCTGCTCCTGGCTCTGGATGTCTGGTCGGTCATACGTCTGCCGCCGCAGTGGTCGATCAGCGGGTGGACGGACGTGGTCATCGCCCTTGGCATCGTGGTCACGCTGTTCGCGTGGTTTTCCCTTTTGCGCCGGAAGACGATTTTCGGTGACCTGCTGAAGCACTTCCAGATCTTCGCCGAACTCGGAGACTCCTATGCGCTGAAGGAGGTGTTGGTGAAAAACTTCGACCCGGCTTACTATGGGGAGTTCAAGTTTGATGACAATGTCCGCCGGGCGCTGAAGCAGCAAAAACCTTTGGCTGGTGGGTGCGCGAATAAGAAGCCGCTGACGGCCTACGCCGACGACCGACAACGCCGGAACAGCGTGCGGGTGGTGCCGCTCGCCGCCAATTTGCGCACGGGAAAACTTGAGGCGATTCCCGCGGAGACCTCGGTCGTGGATGCCTTGATGTGCGCTTGTGCCGTCGTGCCTTTCTTCCGGGCGCAAACCATCAGGCAGGATGCGACCTCGGCCACTTTCATCGATGGGAGCAGCGTTTCGAATGACCCGATCCTGCCGGTCTTCGCGGAGGCTTGCAGAGTCCTGAGCCATCAGGCCGAGCACCGGCGGGATCATCTGCGCATCATCTCCGTGCCGCTGCTGCCGCTGCGCCAGGACAAGCTTTTCCGGCAGAGCGAACCTTATACCGGCTTGGTGGAGGTGACGCTGCGGGCGCGGCAACTCCAGCGCTTTCAGGACATGCTGCTCGACAAGAGCCTGATCGACCGGGTCAACCGCGTGCTCAATGGGAGGCCAGCGACGATCGGGAAGGAAGCTGGTGAAAGGGAAGTTTTCCTCCCGACCAAGGTGCGCCTGGTGGCTCCGGATAATGTTCCCGATCTCGGTCTGCGCCTGATGCACGCCGACTCGGTCGGCGAGCGGCGCAAGCTCATCGACTCCGCGGTGGCCGATGGGTGCCGGGCCATGATCGAGCGTCTCGTGACCGACGCCATGCCGGATACAAGGACCCCGGAAGAGCGGCGGTTTTTTCTGGAGCCGGATGAGGAGCAGCCGGATGAATGGCCGCATCGCGATGAAGGCAACGCGGCCCCGCTGCGCGCGGCGGTCGAGACCCTGCGAAGTTCTGGGAGCACGGTCACGCGGTCCGATGGGCGGGAATACGTTTCGTGCCGAAAGTTGGTTGCCGCGTGGGGTGGGATGAAACCTTTTTCCGGCGGTGATCCGGCGAATGCCGCGCATCCCGATCCGGGTCCGGGGATTTCCGAGGTGTGCCGTTGCTGCGTCGCGTGTCCGGCTCGGGCCGGAGAAAAGGGCGCGCCGGCGGAGGAGGAATTGCGCCACCATGTGCGGCTGCCCCGCCTCACCCCGAGCCCGTTCATTCCCGCACCGCCGCCGGTGGAGGTGAAGCCAGGCCCGGCGGTGGTGTTCCTTTACAGCGGCGGCGTCTTCCGCGGAGTTTTCCAAGTGGGATTTTCCAATGCCGTGAGCGAACTGGGCATCCAGCCGGACGTGGTGGCAGGCGCTTCCGTGGGCAGCATTATCGGCGCGCTGACGGGCCGGGTGTTTGCGCGGCCGGCCGCGGAGCAACTCGTGGAGCGGCAGCGCCAGACGCGCCGTCTCGCCGCGACTTTCCTGACCATCGACCGCTTCGTGCTGACCGATCGCTTCGCGGATTTCATCCGGCATTTTTCGATCCATGCCGCCGCCGCCGATTTTTCGCCGCACGATCTCGATCTGATTTTCCGGCGCTACGAGAAAGACAGCACCTTCGCTTTTGGCCAGCGCGCCCGTCGGGTCTTCTCCGGCATGGAGCGGCTCTTTTATCTCAGCCCTTTTGAAATGCTGGAGCTGGCGCAGACCTTTCGGGCAGGGCACTGGCAGGCGGCGGCCCAACAGATCAAAAAGCTGACCCAGGAGATGGCGGATCGCTACGGCGTCGGGCTCGAAGTGCTCGGTCCCGAGCCGCTCCAGCAACTCATTGACGGCTTTGTCTTTGACGGAAAAACCGACCCCGGCACCCGGCTCGATCACTTTGGTTTTCCCCTCATCGGAACGACCACGAATCTCACCGACGGCAAGCTCGAAATCCTCCGACACACGAACCCGTGGGATCCGCGTTTCACCCCGAGCCTGCTGGCCGGCAGCGCCTTTCCCGGTGTCTTCCGTCCGCGCTGGTCGTGGGAGATTTACCGCCGTCCCGAGCAGGTGGCGCAATACGCCGACGGCGGCATCATGGACAACCTGCCGCTCGGCGCTGTGGTCGAGTATCTTTGGGGCAAAGACTCCGCCTCGCGCTTTGAGCGCCGTCCCGACGTGCCGCATCTCATCCTCACCGCCACGCTCGAGCCCGAGAAGGCGGACTGGACCGACAAGGAGGATCTCGAAAAGCTGGGCTGGTCGAAGATCAGCGCGCGCGCCACGCAACTGCGTTACAACGGAAAGATCGATAAGTTCCAACAAGCCCAGCGCGACATCCGCCGCATCATCAAGCAGCGCGCCGACGAGGGCGACCCCGATGTCGCTGCGCCCGATCTGCCGCTGAATCTCGATGTGCTCGCGGTGAAACCGCAATGGCTGTGCGGCACCTTCGCCTTTCATCCGATGCTTGGCTTCAGTCGCGCGAAGCAGGCGGAAAGTATCGCGCACGGCTGCGCCTCCACCATCTGCGCGGTGGCCGACCATTTCGATCCCAGCAACACCGCCCACGCTATTGATGTCGGGGCACTGCGAAATTGGGCCACGGGCCGGGGCATCGCGCTGGACCAACTGCCCGAGCGGGCCAACCCAGAGTGTGGCGGAGTGCTCGGCTATGGCCCAGTCCGGCTTTCCGCCGGCGAGCAGGAGCAAGGTGCCTGCTGGTTTCGCCGCGCGGATCCCAGGACGGGCCAGCGCCCCGTCTGTCCGTTTCATCCCAAGAGTCCCGCGTGCGATGAAGGCGGGGAACTCGACGACGAATTGCACAAGATCTACCTCGCGTGCGGGCGTAGAAAAACCCACGAGTCCCGCACTGCCTGATCTCTACTCGCCAACGTCGCGTCTTGCCGAATACCATCTCGCCACTCACCGCCCTTATGAAAACAATTTCCCGTCTCCGCCTCGTCGCGGCTTGTCTCGCGCTCGCCGCCGCGAGTTGTCAGAACTATTCCAAAGTCAGCGAGAGGCGGCCAAATTACCGTTCGACCAGCCCCGCCGGTCAGTTGATCGTCAAGGCTCTCAAGCAACCAGTGAAACCACCGGAGGCCCAGATCGGCCGCTACATCGACGCCGCGGCGACGGCGGGCGCCGCCCTGGAAAAGAACCCCCAGGATCAGCAGGCCCTCAAGGACTACAATTTTGCCTTGAGCCGGATCTTCGAGGTCCTGCACGAGTCGGGTTTGGAACCATGGAAGACTCCGGTGAAGTGCCCGAGCGCCAGCGGAGAGTGGATTTTTTCCTTCGTCACAGACGGCAAGCCAGAGCACAACCCGTCGCATTACCGCATACTCCCGGCCGACCGCTTTCAGTTCACAGGCACGCTGGTCAAAGAACGCAGCGTCAAAGAGGGTCTCGGAGCGCCGATGGTCATCGCCAGCAAGGGCTTTGATCCGACGAAGTTCGATCCCTTCATTCAGGGGAAGAACGTGTATTACGGCGTCACTCAAACTCTGCACTTCAAGGGACGGAACTGCATCGCTTACTACCTCGACCCACTGGCCACGGAGACTGTCAAGTTTGGCACCCACACCTATCCGGTGGCGGCGGATTTCACCGCGCCGATCGGGCTGGCGCTGGCGGAGCTGAAGCCGCGGAAGAAGGAGATCGAGCGACTGCTGAAACCCTCGAATTTTGCGTCCACCACGCGGCTGGCGCGGTTGCAGCCTTACGATCCGAAAAAGATCCCCATCCTCGTCATCCACGGGCTCGGAGATTCGCAAGCCACCTGGGCACCCATGATCGAGGCTCTGCGGGGCGATGCCACCATCCGGCAAAACTATCAGATCTGGTTTTATAGCTATCCCACCGGCTACCCCTACCCGCTCATGGCTGCCACCCTGCGCGAGAAAATGAACGCCATCAATGCCTACTACCCCAACCACAAGCCGGTCGTCGTCATCGGCCACAGCATGGGTGGCATGATTGCGCGGGTCCTGATGACCGACAGCGGCATGGCGATCTGGAACTCCTTCTTCGACACACCACCGGCAAAGACCCCGCTTTCCAACGAGGCCAGGCAACTGCTGACCAAGACCCTCATTTTCAAACCCCGCCGAGATATCTCGCGCGTGATCTATGCCTCCGCCTCCCTCCGTGGTGCCGACATGGCTACTGGATTTCTGGGCCGGTTGGGTGAGCGAATCATTGGCAGCCCCCCGGATCTGACCGGTGTTGGAAAGGAGCTTGCCCTGCTGTCCAAGCCAAGAGCCACCGACGGCAAAAAACTCAAGCGGGCACCCAATAGCATCGATACGCTCGACCCAAACAACCGCTTCGTCACAACCATCAACAAAATCCCCCTCGTGAAAGGCATCCCCTACCATTCGATCATTGCCGACCGTGGGAAAGGCGGCAATCGCGACCGGACCAAGCCGGTAAGCTCCGACGGCATTGTGCCCTACTGGAGCAGCCACCTTGACGGCGCGCAGAGCGAGGTCATCGTGCCCAGCGACCACTGGTCCATTCGCAGCCCCGAAGGCATCGCCGAAGTGCGGCGCATCCTGATCGAACACCTCGCCCGCAAAGGTGGAACGATGCCGCCGAAGGGCTCGAAGCCCCGTATCACCGCCGCACGATGACTTTCATAACCGTAGTAATCCGCGGACTGACACGGCGACCCATCCGCACCGGACTGACACTGATCGGGATTTCGATCGGCATCGCCGCCGTGGTGGCGCTTGTGGGCATGGCCTCCGGCTACGAGAAAGGCATCGGCAAGCAGTTGGACGTGATCGGGATCGACCTCGTGGTGAGCAATATGAGTGGCGGCATCCTGCCCAAGGTCTATGACGCGGAGATGGAGGATAAGATCGCGAAGCTGCCCAATGTTGCCAGCACCACTTCCGTGCTGATGCAGATGTTGAGCATCGAAGAAGCGCCGATGATGATGGTCTCGGGTCGCGCGTGGGGGGGATTCACGTGGGAGAAACTCAAGCTGGTGGAGGGCCGGATGCCGCGCGACGGGGCGGAGCAGGCGGTCGTGCTCGGGCGTCTGGCGGCGGAAGTGCTGAAGAAAAAAGTCGGCGACAAAGTGCAGATCGAGGCGGAGGAACTGCCCGTGGTCGGCATCGTCGATGGTCAGGCCCTGGTGGAAAATGGAGCCATCATTCTTTCTCTCCCCGTCCTCCAGGCGGTCACCGCCAACGAGGGCAAGGTCAACTTCATCGACATCCGCGTGACTCCCGGGACGACCAAGGAGGACATCGCCCGCCTTTGCCAGCAGGTGAAGGAGATTTTCCCGGCGGGTCGCGCCATGGTCGCCAATGAAGTCGTCGGCACCAGCCAGGGCTTTCGCATCGCCCGCGCCATGAGCTGGAGCACCTCCATCCTGGCCGTCGTGGTCGGCGTGCTCGGCGTGATGAACACGATGATGATGACCGTCTTCGAACGCACCCAGGAGATCAGCGTGCTGCTCGCCATCGGCTGGAAGCGCAGCCGGATCATGCGGATGATTTTGTGGGAATCGGCCCTGCTCGGGCTGCTTGGCGGCATCGTGGGGGCGTTGCTCGGTGTGCTCGGCGTGCAGGTGCTCGTCCACACGCCCGCCATACGCGGATTGCTCGAGCCCGACTTGAATGCCCGCCTGCTCGGCACTGCCGTGGCCATCGCCGTCGTGGTCGGCGTCGTCAGCGGGCTTTACCCCGCCTGGCGCAGCTCCCGGCTCACTCCGAGTGCCGCTTTGCACGGCTGACCGCCCCTCCTGCCGCCCTGCGCATTTTGCATTCTATGAACCCAACCCGCCGGACCCCGCCCATCCTCGTCGTCATCGCGCTCGCGCTCGCGCTCCTGCTCCGCTCCCACGCCGCGGAAGCCCCGGCGCCGGCATCCGCCCCCGACCTGGCCTCACGGCTCAGCGCGCTTTACCAAAACGGCTCGACCTACGTGCGGGCGCGGATGGAAATCCAGGGAGCAACGAAAGAAACGCTCCAGTTACAGATCAAACAGCGCCGGACGAAAACCTCCACCGACATCCTCTACCAGGTGCTCTTTCCCAAGGACCGCAAAGGCGAATCCGTGCTGCTGCGCAAAACGGGCGACCGCCCCGCCAGCGGCCTGGTTTTCACGCCACCCGCGACCGTGCGCCCGGTCGAGAGCATGAAATCCCCGCTGCTCGGCAGCGACCTGACCTGCGAGGACATCGTCGAGAATTTCTTCGCCTGGGATTCGCAGGCCATCGCCGGCACCGCGGTCGTGGACGGCGTAAACTGCACGATCCTCGAATCAAAGCCCGGCAAAGGCGAACGCTCCAGCTACGGCAGCGTGCGCACCTGGGTGGACACCCGCCGCACCGTCCCGCTCCGGGTCGAAAAATACTCCTCCTCAGGCCAGTTGCTCCGCCGCATCGACACCACCCGCGTGGTCCCCGACGCCGGGAACCACATCCCGGCGAACCTCGTGGTCCACGGCGCGCGCCCGAACCTCACCACCGAACTGGAAGGCTCCCGCATCCGGCACGACGTGACTTTCACCGACGCCGATTTCTCCGAGGAAGGTCTCAAGCAAATGAGCGCCCCGCGCGGCTCCGGGGAATAGGGCGCCCACCCCTTAGCGCGACTTGGATTTATACTTCCGCGCATCAAGATTTGCGATTCCGCCGACCGTAGCTTTTCCAAAAACTTGATGCGCGGCAGTGCAGCGGCGAGCATCGCTTCGGTAGTGTGGAGCAAGGGGAGTTCAATGAGTTTGACCTGAATGTGTTCTTTTCGGCGACCGGTCTCGGCGAGAGCGCCAAACTCGCCTATCAGGATGCGGTGCAAAAGTGGCTGGATTGGATCCGGGGCTCCTTTTCAGACACCATCGTGGACAACCTGAAGCTGGGCGCACAAAAGCCGCCGTGGCCATTTTCTCACGCGCCGCTGCTGAATCTGCTGTTCCACACTTTTTGGTTTCTGCCGAGTGTGGCTGCCTGTCACGCGATGCGGAAACTCCTGGCGAAGCGGCAGAACAAATTCTACCACGATTAAACCGTCGTGGTTCCGGCAGGAAGCTCCGCCGGGCTGGGCGTCGAGGCCTTGCCGCCGGTGTTGGAAGCAATGGACAAACCGCTGAAAACAAAATCCATCACGCTGTCATGCGGCAAGCTGACGAAGGGCGTCACGGTCCGGCCTTGGACCGGGATTTTGATACCGCGCAATTCGTCCAGCCCGGAGACGTATCTCCAGGCTGCCTTCCGTGTGCAGTTGGCAGTCCACCCAAACGCATGGGATTTGTGAAGACCCCGTCAAACCAGCAGGCCCTGAAGCCCGGGGAATTTGGCGTGAGCTTGCAGACCTCGCTCGGGCACTTTCCTTTCGCCGCAAACACCGGTAACCTCCGCGGCACGAGCACGATCACCGCCATTCTCGAAGCCGACGCCGGCGGCACGCTGCACCTGCCGCTGCCTGCGGAATTGTGCCACTGGAAGATCAAGGTGGAGGCGAAGCTGGAAGCTGCGCCTCGACCACCGCCGGACGAAGAAACGGGATCGCTCAAAGGCTTCGGTGCCCAGCGCGGCAGGATCCGGATGGCACCGGACTTCGATGAACCGCTGGAAGACTTCAAGGACTACATGGGATGAGGCTGCTCCTCGCCACGCACGCGTTCAGTCTGGAGCACTGAGATCGCGACCGGCCGGAGAGCAGTCGCGCGCTGCTCGACGCAGCCGTGCCCTGGCTCGGCGCAGAAATCAAGACGTTCCAAGTCCACGGCGGGCGCTCCAGCCAGCCGCTGCAGGTCTATAAAGAACCCTGCGTAGTCGTGAGCCAATCCCCGCCGCTCGTGCTCGCAGGCGACGCGTTCGCGGGCCCGCGCGTTGAAGGTGCGGCATTATCCGGCGGGGCTGCCGCCGAAGCTCTCCTGACAAAAGCATGTTTCCGCCAATCCCCAGCCTGAGTCAGGCGCTTCTAGTTCCCTCAACCTACGCGGATGCGCACCCTCGTGGCGCGAGCCGGGCGCCCTCACTTCCCGATGCTTGACCGCGCCCGTCTAAAGTCATGATAGAGATCAATAGGAATTCTTTCTTCAGTTATTGGCTGCTGACCTCAATTCCAACCGCGGTTTTTTCGTATTGATTGTAGATCAGGAGAATCAGCAGCCCGAAGACGACCGACGCGACCATGAGAACCGTGCTGATCAATCCCTCGACGGAAAATGACAGCCGGATGAGGATGGTGGAGATTATAAATCCAGAGTTTCGGATAACTTTGTGGAAATCGTTGGTCAGGAAAAGCGAGGACAGCAGCAGGGCCACGTCAACGACGATAAGGACGCCGAAGAATTGGTCAAAAAAAACATTGTTCAGGTTCTTGAAGGGAATCCCGAGATCGCTCGACGGAACAAAAACGCCAAAGGCCCACCGCATGAGCGTATAGCTAGCGAGACAAAAGAGAATCGGAATCAGCAGGGTGGCGAGGAGTTTTTTGCAGAGAATGAAGCGGGCGAGCGACGGTGGTGGAGAGCCCTTCGGCAGCGCCGGTCGGTAACGTTTCCGGCCCTGATTTATAAAAAGGAGCAACAGATAGAAAAGCAGAAGCGAAGCGACCATGTCATAGGTCAAGCTTAGATCTCCACGAATTTCGAACCAGTCCGACGAGATCTCGATCGCAGCGAGATCCTTGAACAGCCGCCGGATGATAATCAGCGTGATGATTTCGTACTGCTTACTAATATACGTGGTAATCGACTGCGGAAGATAGAAGACCAGCAGATAAACTTCATAGACAAGAATGAAGGAGAACGGCGTGTATGCGGCAGCGATCGGATTGCCTAGGAGTTCGGCTCCTTCGCTTCCCGGAAGCCAATGTCGGTGCGACAGAAAAATGAGGAGCAGATGGACGACGAACCCGATGATCGCTACGGTAAGAATAATCCGCTCGAGCTGCCGTCGGATTCTTTCAGAAAGCAACAAATCATAGAAGCGTTCGATGATTTGCAGGTGACTCATAGGCGGAGGGTCAGAGGTGGCTTCCTAGCAAGAAACGGCTAAACTAAAACGCCCTCGATTCGCGTGCGGATTCCAGCTGATTCTTGCTCAACCACCGGAAAGTCCACGTCGCTTTGGTGACATCATGTGCACGGCCTTGGTCAGGGAATTTCCGGAATCAGGGTGTAATCGGGAAAGACGCCGTGCAAACGCTCGCCGATGGCGCCGGTTGTGACCGCTTCGACGAGATACTTTCCTCCTACAAAACAGCCTTTCCACGACGCTCCGGTTCCGCCGAATGACTCCTCCTTGTCGCCGCGACTGCGGGTCTGGTTGACTCCGAATTTAAAGGAGCGCACCTGCGCCCGGACCTCCTTGGCCACGGCGGGATCATCGGTTGCCAGGGAGGAAACCAGCGCTCCGCCGGAGATGTTCATCTCCGAGATCATTTCATCAACTGTATCAACGACGACTATGCTATCAACCGGACCGAAGGGTTCGCGATGATAGAGATCGCAACTGCGGGGGAGATTGATTAAGGTGGATGGTGCGAGATATGCGGCTATTTCCTGGCCGGGCAGGAACATCTCCTCCCGCAACTCACCCTCATAAAGACTGAGCGCGCCGCGGCCCTTGGCGGCGATGACACGGACGTTTAACTCATCGACCTTGGCCCGGTTGATAAGGGGTCCGAAATCGACGTCCGGCAAGGGGTCTTCGTCATTTGGGACCAGCAGTGGATGACCCACCCGCAATGACTGCACCATGGGCAGATAACTCGCGAGAAACTTTGGTAGTAGATCGCGCTGGATGACATAACGCGGATACGCAGTGCAACGTTGTTTGCCGTATTCAAAACCTTTCCTCAACTGCTGCGCGAGGTTCGTAAAATCGCCGTAGCTCCAGATGCCGTAGGTGTTCACACCTTCCATTTCCAACATGTAGCGCTTGTCGCGATCGTAAAGACTGGCGGCAATGTCTCCACCGTTGCTTTTGCCACCCACAAAGGCAAGCCCAGCTATGGCGTCGTTCTTCACCAACGCCTCAGAGAGTCGGCCGCCGCTTCCGCTTACGAGCGAAACAGGCAACCCGCACTTGCGGGCCAGGCCGAGCGACAAAGTCAGGGAAACAACTCCACCATCGGTCGGGGTTTTTGCGATCACGGAATTGCCGCAAAGCATTTGGACGAGCAAGGCATGAACTAAAACCGAGAGAGGATAATTCCACGAGGCCACATTGGAAATGAGTCCCAAGGGCTTTCTATCGCCGAGCATTGCCTCGATGTTTTCCACATACCATTCCACGCCGGTGATGCAGCGGTCCACGCTGGTTATCGACTGCCGGTAGGGCTTTCCAATCTCCCAGACGAGCAGGAGGGCGAGCAGTTCGCGATGTTTTCGCAATTGTTCCAGACACTCTACAATGCGGCGCTTGCGTTCGCTCAAGTCTGTCGCGCCCCACTCTCCGGCTTCCTGTGCGGATAGGGTCACCGCTTTTTGTGCGGCTTCCAGATCGATCATCGGATATGGACCGAGAGAGGAACCATCCACCGGCGAGGTGGCCATGCGCGGGTGTCCGGATTCGCGCCACTCGCCGCCAATTAAATTTACAAGCGTTTCCTGAGGACCGCCCCAAGCAGCGGGCAGAATGGTTCTGGCACGCCGTAGTGACTCCGGCCACGATGTGCCGGATTTAATGTGTCCCGAGGATTTCAATGAATTAGGATCGTCGTCGGGGTTATTGGGAAAGTTGATGAGGATTCTGCTCGCTCCGGATCATAAAACGTCTGCCGGAGAGAAAAGGATTCGGAAAAATACTATGTCTGTCCCGAGTAACGCAAGAAGTCGTCAGTTCTCAGAAAACGGAACGCGATTCCAAGGTGATTGGTATCAGTAATCTAATTCATTCAGTCGTGAGGTTATTTTCGTCTTTGATCTATCCCCCCGGATACGCGATCCCCGATTTGCGGCCGTGCTCGGGCAGGTGCGGCAGGCTGGGATGGTCAAGGAATCGTGTCGCGAATTTGCGGACTGTGCGGACGGGCACGCGCGCTGGCGGGGAAAACCAACTGAGGTGCTCTAGATTTCTGGACCAAGAACCTACCGAATCGAAAATCCATGAACCTAGCAGCCCGCAAGCGATACCCCCCCGAGTTCAAAGCACAGGCCGTCGATCTCCTGAGCACTGGCAAGCCCGTCGCCCAAGTCGCCGAAGAACTCTGCATCAGCAGCAACCTGCTCTATAGCTGGAGGCACAGCTCACAGGGCGCGCAGCTCGGCAGCGCAGGAGCGCGCGCCGCAGGCGAGCGCTCCGCAGCGGACGAGCTGCGCGCCCTGCGCCGCGAAAACGCCCTCCTGCGCCAGGAGAATGACATTTTAAAAAAGGCCGCCGTCATCCTGGGCACCAGACTCCCCTCCAACTCCGCCAAATGATCGGCGATATTCGGCAAGGCACCGGCTGCGGCATCCGGCAAATCTGCGCCAGCCTCGAGGTGCCGCGCAGCAGCTTCTACCACGCCGCCGAGCCCACGCTCACCCAATCCGAGGACCGCAGGATCGGCGACTTGATCGAAGCCATCTTCAAGCGCCATCGCCGCCGCTATGGCTATCGGCGTATCGGCGAGGAACTCTCCGACGCGGGCGAGGTCTGCGCGCCCGATCGCATCCGCAGGATCATGCGCCAGCGCGGCCTGCGCGCCATTCAGCCCAAAACCTACGTGCCCAAAACCAGCGACGGCCGGGCCGACAAACCCTCGCCCAACCTGCTCCTCGATCAACCTCTGCCGGCCAAGCCCGATCAAGTCTGGGCCGGCGACATTACCTTCATCCCCACCTCCGCCGGATGGCTTTATCTCGCGGTCGTCATTGATCTCTGTTCGCGCAAGATCGTCGGCTGGTCCCTGGCCGACCATCTGCGCGCTGACCTGGTCATCGCTGCGCTCCAGCAAGCCTTGGGATCGCGCCATACGCTCCCCGGCCTGATCTTCCACAGCGACCGTGGTAGCCAATACGCCAGCGGCACTTACCGGGATCTCCTGCGCAAGGCCGGGATGCGCCAAAGCATGTCCGCGCGCGCCAATCCCTATCACAACGCCTGGACCGAGTCCTTCATGGGCACCCTCAAGACCGAGATGCTCCAGGACGGCACTTTCATCGCCTACGCCGATGCCAACATCGGGATCTTCGCCTACATCGAATCCTACTACAACACCCACCGCAAACACTCCTCCCTCGGATACAAGACCCCCGCCACTGTCGAGGCCCACATCAACCCCAACCACTAAACAAATGCTGGTCCAGAAATCCGTTGCATCTCAATCCATGACTTCCGTGGCCAAGCATCTGGCCCACGGCCCTCGGATGAGTCTGGAGAAGCAGATCGTGCGGCTTCGCGGCGCGGGGGATCGTTGGCTTGCGGAAACGAATTCTCTTTAAACTTTCTCCGCCGCAGCGGTGGTGCTGACGCCACCGGTGCCGAAACGACTGAAGCTCCTCGACGCGGGTGACGTGCCTCTTTCGCCCGAGACCCGCTCGCGTCTCGCCGGGATCGAATACGAGTGCTGCCTCGCCGTCATGGCCGTGCTCGGAGGTCCGTCGCGCATTCCGCCACCCGGCGGCCTCGCGCCCGCCGACGGACCAATCGCGTGGATCGCGGATAATAAGTCGAAAGGAATCTCCGCGGAGCCAGCGGTAACGATTCACACCACGTACGCGTTCAGCCTGGAGCGCTGGAATCGCGACCGGCAGGAGCGCAGCCGCGCTCTGCTCGACGCAGCCGTTCCCTGGCTCGGCGCAGAAATCAAGACGTTCCAAGTCCACGGCGGGCGCTCCAGCCAGCCGATGCAGGTCGCTGAGGAATCCTGCGTGCTCGTGAGCCAGTCCCCGCCGCTCGTGCTCGCGGCGACGCCTTTGCAGGCCCACGCGTGAAAGGTGCGGCGCTCTCGGGTTAGGCGGCTGCTGCGGCTCTCCTGCCAAAAGCGTTGTCCCGCCCGTCCCCAGCCTGAGTCAGGCCTTTTTAGAAGTTTCCTACATCCAAAACCTCTGCCCATCCGAATCGTTTTCAATATAATTCCAACCTATGACCACAACCCTGCAATCCCTACTATCTAAAACGTCCATGCTAGTCCTCGTCGGCCTGATGGCCCCCACAAACGTCTTTGCCGCTTCCGGTGGCGATCTGAAAGCTGATGACTTCGTTGGGATATCCTTCTGGATGATCTCGATGGCGCTGGTTGCCGCGACGGCCTTCTTTTTCCTCGAAATCCAGCGTGTTTCCGCAAAGTGGAAAACTTCTCTTACGGTTTCCGGTTTGGTCACCCTCGTGGCAGCGTCCCACTACTTCTACATGCGCGAAGTCTGGGTCAGCACCGGTCAGACTCCCACCGTTTTCCGCTACATTGATTGGCTCATTACTGTGCCGCTGCTCATGGTGGAGTTTTACTTGATTCTCTCGGCCATCACTAAGGTTCCGGGTGGGGTGTTTTGGCGTCTGATGGTTGGCACATTTGTGATGCTCATCGGCGGATACCTCGGAGAGGCTGGATACATGAGCGTTTGGCCGGCCTTCCTCATCGGGATGGCTGGGTGGGCTTTCATTCTCTGGGAGATCTTTCTTGGCGAAGCAGGGAAGATCAATGCGGCTTCAGCTCCTCCTTCCGTGCAAAAGGCCTTCAACCTAATGCGGTGGATCGTGGTGGTGGGCTGGTCGATCTATCCGATCGGTTACTTTTTGGGTTATCTCACCGGCGCTGGTCCCGACGATAGCATGAAGCTTCTCAACATCACCTACAATCTTGCGGACGTGGTGAACAAAATTGCCTTCGGCGTCATCATCTGGACCGCTGCTGTGAGCGAGTCAGACAGAGCTGCGGCCACGACGAATCGCTAGTGCGCGCGCTCTTCGGGGCGTTGAAGCGAATGAAGCTTCAACGCCTGGGCCAAGTTCGCTGTGAGTTGCCAAGCGGTCCTTACCGCTTGCCAGAACACTTCGAGGTCATCGGCGAAATTAATCCTACCTTATCCCATGAACACATCCATCCCCTTCGCCTGTGGCGCACCACCCGAGGCCTCGGAGGCTTTGCTTGGTGAGGCGGAAGAGTTGATGCTGCGATTGGTTCGGGGGGAGGAAAGTGAAGGCGTTGAGTTTGTCCCGGCTACTGTGACTGCCGCCACCAGCCACCTTGCCTCAGGTGGCCACAGGGTCCGGGCTCGTCTGGCGCTTCACGCAGGCTCGGCACTTGGCTTATCATCACACGACGCCGTCGCGGTAGCAGCAACCGCCGAACTTTTGCACAACGCTTCGCTTGTGCATGACGATCTTCAGGACCGCGGGGAACTCCGGCGCGGCACCCAGACGGTATGGGCTGCCGACGGAGATGAGGTAGCGGTCTGCACGGGAGATTTGCTGCTCTCTGCCGCTTACGGAGCGCTCGCCGGGGTCCGCGACTCCCGGCTCCTGCCGGAACTGATCGCGCTGGTGCATGCGCGCACGGCCATGGTGATCCGCGGCCAATGCGCCGAACTTTCCGCAAGGGGAAAGCAAATCGATGACATGGCGGTGTATGAGGAAATCGTCATCGGAAAATCTGGCGCACTGCTCAGCCTGCCGCTGGAGATGGCCTTTGCGGCCGCTGGGAAGAAGGCATGGATGGGCGAAGCTCGGCGTGCGGCGGAGGCCTTTGGCATCAGCTATCAGATTGTGGACGACATGGAGGATGTCGAAAGTGACGCGGGCGGCGACGCCGGGCCGCGCGCGGTCAATGCCCTCCTGGTTTTGAAAGCCGCGGGCTACGGACCGAACGCCCACGCGGAAGCGCGGAAGATCGGGTTGCGCCATCTTCGCGCTGCTGTCGAATCCGCAGACCGCCTCCCGAATGGTGCGGGTGCATATCTCCGGGAGCTGACGCTGGCGTTAGGCCGGCGGCTCTAGCCCCCGCGACTTACTCCGATGCGCGCCCTCGTCATTGGAGCCGGATTCGGAGGGATCGCGGCCGCGCTGAGACTGCGGGCCAAAGGTTATCGCGTCTCCCTCATCGATCGCTGCGGGCAGTTAGGCGGTCGGGCGCAGGTCTTCGAGCGCGACGGCTTCCGGCACGACGCAGGCCCGACCGTCATTACCGCGCCGTTCTTGTTCGAAGAATTGTTTGTGCTCTTCGGCGAGCGCTTTTCCGACCATGTGAAACTGGTCCCTTTGAAGCCGTGGTATCGTTTCCACTTTGCTGACGGTGACCACTTCGACTACGGCGGCACGCTGGAGGAAACGTTGGCGGAGATCGCCCGCATCGAGCCGCGGGATTGCGATGGCTACCGTGCGCTGCTGGCCCACTCAAAGCGCATCTTCGACGTCGGCTTCACCGAGTTGTCCGCGCTGCCGTTCGACCGCTTCATGACGATGGTGCGCCAGATCCCGCGACTGATCAGGCTGCGCAATTACGAGACCGTTTGGGGAATGGTGTCGCGCCATCTGATCAATCCGAAGCTCCGCCAAGCCTTTTCGATCCAGCCGCTGCTGGTAGGTGGCAATCCGTTCGACACCACCAGTATTTACGGGCTGATCCACTTTCTGGAGCGAGCCCACGGGGTTCACTTCGCGATGGGCGGCACGGCGTCGATTACTCACGCCTTGGGTGCGTTGATGGAGCGGCAAGGGCTTGAAATCAGGCTCAACACGACGATCGACGAGGTGAACATCGAGAGCGGAGTTGCGAAAGGGGTGACGCTGGCGGACGGCGAGGTGCTCACTGCGGATGTGGTCGTGTCAAATGCCGATGCCGCCCATCTTTACCGCCGCATGATCAAGCCCTCGGAGCAAGCCGTCTCGACTCGGATGA
>CAYQBV010000030.1:0-24072 GCA_964415705.1 uncultured Chthoniobacter sp.
TGCCTTTGCCGGCGAAGCCGAGCGAGTAGGCGCCGGTGGTCACGACTTCATCGCCGGCGACGAGGCCGGCGGTGACTTCGACGAAGCGGTCGTTCATCGCGCCGATCTGCACCGGCACTCGAACGAAGGTGTTCTTGAGCAAGTTGTCGTAATGCTTGCGATAAACGGTGCGGTTGGTCGCGTCGCCTTGCAGGGCCGCGCGCGGGATGCTCATCACGCCCTCGCGTTTGCTGAGCACGATGGAAAACTCCGCGCGCATGTCGGGGCGGAGCAGACCGTCGGGATTTTCGATATGGAAGGCGGCTTCGAGCGTGCCGCTTTTCGCGTCCGCCTCCGCGCCGAGATGGGCGAGTTTCGCCTCGAAGGTACGCCCCGGCACGGCGAGCACCCGAATGTGCGCGGTCTGTCCGACATGGAGTCTGCCGACGAGATGCTCGGGCACCGCGGCGACGGCGTGGACTTCGCTCAGGTCGATGATTTCGACGAGCGAGGCGTCCGGTGTGACCGGCTGCCCCGGCACGATTTTCACCGCGGAAACCATGCCGCCCAGCGGCGCGGTGAGCCGGATGGAAGGCGGCGGGTCGCCGGGCTGACGGCTTTCGATCACGGCGACCTCCGCGTCCTTCTCGATCCTCGTGTCGATGTGCGCCTTCACACTCAGCACGCGTCCCGGCACGCGGCTGCTGACCACCGCGCGATGTCCCGGCGCGACCTTGATTCGTCCGAGTGCGAAGACGGTTTCCTCAAACTCCGTCTCCTCCGCCTCGACGGTTTCGATGCGGAGATTCTTCACGCCGGTTTCGTCGAGGATGACGGTGGCGGCGGCTTCCTCGGGCGAAACCGCGGCGAGGGCCGTGGTCGCGAGGCAGAGAAAACAAACGAGGGTTTTGAGCATAAATGGATGGGCGGAGAAGGGTCAGAGTTTCACGCCCGCGGTGGTGAGCAGGCGCATGGTGAGGAGGTAGAGGAGCGCGGTGAGGACGATGCCGGCGAGCAGGCTGGACCAAAAGCCCCAGCCGTGCCGGAGCAGCCACGGCAGGACGAGGAACATGGGCAGCGTGGGAATGACGAACCAGAAAGTGCCTTGGGCGTGCCGGGCGATGAGGGCGGTGTCGCGCGTGTCGAGGTAGAGCCAGACAAAGGCCATGACGGAGACGAGCGGCAGGGAGTGCAGCCAGCTCGCGGCGAAATTGTTGCGCCTGGCGATTTCCGAGACGGCGACGATGACGCCCGCGCTGACGCCAAATTTGAGGATGAGATGCCACATGGGTTACTTGCCTTTCGCAGACGGCAGGATCGTGCCCGTGGCCGCGGCGTGGCGGGTGAGGGCGAGGTGGTAATCGCGCAGCGCGTCGAGCTGCTGGCGGCGAAGCTGGAGGCGCTGATCGCGGGCGCGGAGCACGTCGGGCAGTGCGACCAGACCGGTGCTGTAAGCGGTCCGAAGCTGCTTCTCGATCTGCTCGGCCTTCGGCAGCAGCACGGCGTCGAGCTGGACCGCCAGTTTCGCCAGCGCGCGCAGCTCCGCGCGGGTGCCGGTGGTCTCGGCGGCGACGCGCGCGGCGAGGACGTCCGCCTCCAGCGCGGCGCGCGTTGCGGCAGCAGCGGTCTCGGCGATGCGGCCGTCGTTGCGGTTCCAAAACGGGAGCGGAAGGCTGAAGCGCAATCCGACGGTGGTGTCGCCGCGCAGCCCATCGGGGGCGTCTTCCGCGCGGTCGTAACCAGCGAGCAGCCCGACCTCGAAGTCTTCCCATCGCTGCGCGCGGGCGAGCGCCGCCTGCTGCTGCGCCGCCTCCGACTGATGCTGCGCGGCGGTGAAATCCGGGCGCTCGCCGGGCGCACCGCGCCAGTCAGCCGGATCGGGCTCGACCAGCGTGCCGGTGATCTCGATTTCTCCCCGAGCACCGAGCAGGGGCCGCAGGCTCGCGGTCAGCGCGTGTTGCTCGGCATCAAGGCGAAGGAGTTCCGCGCTGAGTTGCGCGGTTTCGAGATCCACCTGCTGCGCGTCGGTGGCTGGCGTTTCGCCGAGCCGCACCCGCTGGTTCATGAAGTCGCCCAGCTCGCGGCTGTTCGCGAACTGCCGCTCCGCCAGCCCGTGGCGGGCGTGCAGGGCGAGGATCTGCACGGCCAGCGTTTGCGCTTCGGCAGCCAGCCGCCGGGCGGCGTCGCGCACCTCGGCTTCAGCGGCGGCGAGTTGCGCGGCGGAGACGGCTTTTTCCAGACGCAGCCGACCGGTCACGGGAAATTTCTGTTTGAGGGCCACGTCGAAGGAATTCTCCGAGGTGCGGACGTTCTGGCGATATTCGGTTTCGAGTTCGGGATTGGCGAAACGCCCCGCCTGCCGCGATCGCCCGCGCGCTTCCTCGATCCGCAACTGCGCGGCGGCGAGCTGGGGATTGTGCGCGACGGCATAGGCCGGCACGCGGTCGAGCGGGAGCGTGACGGCACCGGCGGTGGTGGCGGCGAGGAGGAAGATGGAAAGGCGGATCATGAGAGATGGAGCGGTCGAGTTGGTTTTTTGGGGGAACGGGCATCCGCGCGGGATGCGGTGGAGCCCACGCTGGCACAAGGTTGCGCCGGGTGGGCAGGAAGGAGCGTCGGCCCGAGTGGGCCGGACGTTACGCTACGGGCGCAGGACCGCGCACCGGCCGGGCGGTATGCGCGACGAGCAGCCAGCCGGAAGACCGAGCATCCGGCGGGGAGTCTCCGATCGTCGTCCACCCCAGCGGCACTGGCGCAATGCGGAGCGTCGGCGTGAACTGTCCGCCAGTAAACGCCACCAGCGGCGTCCATGGTGACGGAGCGGGCGCCGCTTTATGGACCGCAACCGCTTTCCCGAGCAGCACCACGCCGAGATCGTGGTGATGATGCGGCTCGCCCGGCAAATCCGAATCCTCGTGGTGGTGGTGGTGGTGCCCGCCATCATGCCCCGCCTCAGCATGGCAGCCCCACCAACCGCCGCCGTGCTCCAGCACGATGTGGCTGCTCGTCAGCACCCAGGCGATGAGCATCAGCGCGGCGAGTAATGGTCGGTGCGTTTTCAAGCTGGCGCTGTCTTTCCACTCCCGCACGCGGTCGGTCAAGGCGATTTTCCGCCGCGGCTCCGCAGCGCGGCGGTGACGGCGCGCGCGGCCCGCGGCCATCTCCCGCGCGTGCGCTCCCGCCATCTCCCCGTCCTCCCTTACTCCGTCTCCGCGCGGTTCACCGCGTCGATGAGCTGGCGGATGCGGCCGAAGTTTTCCCGTTTCGGCAGCAGCACGAGGCGCGGCAGATCGGCGATGTCCGGTTCGTTTTGCTCCTCCGGAAGCGCCGCGCTTTGCACGATCTCGCCGCCCACGAGGATGTCCGCGAAATCCCGATTGAGCTGCACGATTTCCAGCGGGCGCAGCTTTTTCTCCAGCCGCATGACCAACCGCTGCCCGACCCACCGGTAGCTGCGGAAGACGCGGTAGAACTGCACGATCTCCGCGATCGCGTCGTCCACGTTGTGGGTCATTTTGAAAAGGTGAAAGTCGTCCGGCGAGATCAGCCCGAGCCTCAGCAGATCCTCGCGGAGAAAGCGCTGCCACGTTTCCCAATAGCGCCCGCCCGGCTTGTCCACGCAGACCACCGGCAGGATGCGCGCCTTGCCCGTCTGCATGAGCGTGAGCACCTCGAAGCCCTCGTCCATCGTCCCTAAGCCGCCGGGAAACAGCGCCACGGCATGCGTCTCTTTGAGGAAGTTCAGCTTGCGGGTGAAGAAGTAATTGAAATTGATGAGCTTCGGGTCGCCGTGAATCGTCTCATTGGCGCGCTGCTCAAAAGGCAGGCGGATATTGAGGCCGAAGCTATTCTCCCGGCCCGCGCCACGCTGCGCCGCGCCCATGATCCCCTCCCCGCCGCCGGTGATCGTCATGTAGCCATGGTCCGCGTGCATGCGGCGCGAGAACTCCTCCGCCGCGAGATACTCCAGCTCCGTCGGGGCCGTCCGCGCCGAACCAAAGACCACCACTTTGCGGATCTGCCGATACGGAGCAAAGGCGTTCGCCGCGTAGCGCAGCTCCCGCAGCGAGCGGCTGAAGAGTTTCAAGTCCGCCGTCGTCGTCTGGTCGCGCCCGAGCTTCAGCGCCGTCATCACCATGTCCGCCACGTGCTCGTAGTTCTTCTCGCATCCCGCTTCGCCCACGAGCTGGCGCACGCGTTCATCGAGCACCGGGTCGCCGGTGGTCGAGCGGCGTCCGGGAGGCGGGGTGAAAGTGCAGGCGGTGAAATCGGGCATGGCTGGGCTGGCGAGTTGGAGGTTGAGAGTTGCGCACTGCTGGATAGTCTGCGCGCCCGCTCACTACAACGCCCGCCCCGCAACTCACAACTCCCAACTCACTTCTGGACCCCATGATCATCGTCATCAAACCCCACACCTCCCGCGCCCAGATCGACGAAGTCATCGCCGAGGTCCAGAAGCTCGGCTACGACCCGCGCCCCATTTTTGGCACGGAGCTGACCGTGATCGCGGCGATCGGCGACGAAACCACCCATCACCGCCTGGAGTCTCTCAACGCCATGCCCCAGGTCGAGAAAGTCATGGCCGTGCAAAAGCGCTTCAAGCTCGTCTCCCGTGAATCCCATCCCGGCAACTCCATCATCGACGTGGACGGCGTGAAAATCGGCGGCGGCAACTTCGTGCTCATGGCCGGCCCGTGCTCCGTGGAAAGCGAAGAGCAGCTCCTTTCCACCGCCCGCGCCGTGAAGGCCGCCGGGGCCACGATCCTGCGCGGCGGTGCTTTCAAACCGCGCACCTCGCCCTACGAATTCCAAGGCCTCGGCAGCGAGGGGCTGCGCCTGCTTTCCCTCGCGAAAAAGGAAACCGGCCTGAAAATCATCACCGAAGTCCTCAGCGAGCGCCACGTGGAGGAAGTCTGCACCCATGCCGACATCCTCCAAATCGGCGCACGCAACGCGCAGAATTTCCAGCTCCTCATCGAATGCGCCAAGAGCGGCAAACCCATCCTCCTCAAGCGCGGCCTCAGCCAGAAAATCGACGAATGGCTCCTCGGCGCCGAATACATCCTGGCCCACGGCAACGCCAACGTCATGTTCTGCGAGCGCGGCATCCGCACCTTTGAGACCTACACGCGCAACACCCTCGACCTCGCCGCCGTGGCCGCCGTGAAAAAGGAAAGCCACCTCCCCGTGATCGTCGATCCCAGCCAGGGCTGCGGACGCGCCGACCTCGTCCGCGCCATGTGCAAAGGTGCCGTCGCCATGGGTGCCGACGGCCTCCTCATCGAAGTCCATCCTCACCCCGCCGAGGCCCTCAGCGATGGCCAGCAGCAGGTGGATTTCGCCGACTTCGCCAGCCTCGTGAAAGAGCTGCAACCCTTCCTCCAGGCCGTCCGGCAGACCGTGTAGGTCGGCAAAGCAGACGCACTCCGGAGAGAGTGCCTGCCCGGTTTCCCCGCAAGCACCTCGTGCCGCCCGGGGCGAACGGCGCACCCGACCCGGTATCGCCCGCCACGAAGCCGCGGTCACTCGGCGATTTTTTCCGGAGCGGCTCCAAAAATTTCACGAAAGTACTAAAGGTCTCCCCCAATCAGCCGAATCCCTTCTTGTCGCGGCATTTGCCACGACAGGTGAGGTCAAACACCAATCTAAAAATGGCCCGTCGCGACACGGACGTCGCAGTTAGTAAAAATCCAAGAAAGGCAAAAGTAACATGAGTCTCGTAATCAACACCAATCCCGGAGCGTCAAACGCCGCGCGCAACCTCAACCACAGCAACTCGATGCTCCAGAAGAGCCTCGCCCGCCTCTCCAGCGGATCGAAAATCACCGCCCCGGCCGATGACGCCGGCGGTCTGGCGGTTTCGATGAAGATGGAAGCCGCCATCCGCCGCACTGACGCGGCGAGCACGAACGTGGCGAACGCCGTCTCGTTTCTCCAGACGCAGGACGGCTCGCTGAAAACCTCAGGCAAGATCCTCGAGCGGATCGCCGAACTCAAGACCCTGTCCACGGACGTGACCAAAAGCGCCTCCGATATCGCGAACTACGATACCGAGTTCACCGCGCTGAAACTCGAGCTGACCAACCAGACGACCAACACGTTCAACGGCGTCGATCTCTTTGACGCGGGTGGGGCCACCCTGACGGTCGAAACCTCGGAGGACGGTTCGCAAACGCTGGACATCACGCAGGCGGACCTCGCCGGCGACGTGACCACCATCACTGCTGCAGCCAACCTCGCGGCGATCACCACGGCTAATGTCGCGACCGCGATCACCAACGTGGCGACCTCCCGCGCCCAGAACGGTGCTGACTCCAGCCGTCTCGGCTTCTCCGCCGACATACTGGCCATCAACAAGACCAACCTCGAGGCCGCCAACAGCCGCATCGTGGACGTGGACGTGGCCGAAGAGTCCACGCGCCTCGCTCGCAATAACATCCTCGTGCAGGCCGGTACGGCGATGTTGTCCCAAGCCAACGCGTCCTCGCAGTCCGCTCTGCGTCTCCTCCAATAAGGCGACGGAACTAAGGTGGGGAGCTCCCCCGGGTAACCGGGGGAGCTCTTTCCGCGGCGGCAATCCCCGGAAACAATCACGATCGAACATCGAACCCGGAGGCGTCCGCCGCAGAGCGCTCCTCTCCCGTTCGATGTTCGGTCTTTTTTTGCTCCGCCTCCCCGATCGCAAGCCGCCGGCTGGCGCGCTCGCAAAGGATTTACACCACCCTCATCACCCGTTACACACGCCGGAAATGATCGCTCGCATCCTCTGTCTCTGTCTCGCTTTCGCGCCCTTCGTGCCCTTCGCGCACGCGGCCTCGCCGTCGCTGGTCATCATCGATGCCGGCCATGGCGGAAAGGACAGCGGAGGCACCGGCCACGGCTTGGTCGAAAAAAGCCTGACCCTCGATACCGCCCGGCGGCTGCAAAACAAGCTCACCAAAGCCGGCGTGCGCAACGTCATGCTGCGCACCTCCGATGTGTTCATCGATCTCGATGATCGCGTGGCGATGGCCAATCGCTTTGCCCAGCGCGACGCCGTGCTCGTCTCCATCCACTTCAACGCCGTCAGCAGCGGTGGACCACACGGAACGGAGACCTTTTTCTGGCGTCCCGATGCCACGGCGCTGGCGGCGCGGATTCAAAAGAACGTCGCCCGCGCCACGGGCTTCACCGACATCGCGATCAATCGCCGCCGCCTCCGGCTCACCCGGAACCCGAATCTTCCCGCCGTCCTCGTCGAGGGAGCCTTCATGACCAACGCCCGCGATGCGCGCAAACTCGCAGCACCGGCCACCCGCGAAGCCCTCGCCGACGGCATCACGCGCGGCATCCTGGAGCTGAGAGAACATGGCGAGGCGGGCATCCGGCGCGTTCCCGAGATTCCCTCCCCGCTTTCCCGCCCGACGGACCCACCGGATGGCGGCAGGCGAATGCGGATCAGCTACTAAAGCCGCGCCCCGACCGACCAGCTCACGGCGCGGTCCCCGCCGGAGCTGAAGCTGGCCCTTTGTAGTGCAGGCTGACGCTCCGAAAGACATTCTTTGGATCCTCGGCGGCAAAGTAATAGAGTTCGATGGCGCTGCCCTCAGACTCCCAGCGATGGCCGACGAGCGTTTTGACAATCCCACGCTCCGTCTCGCGCTGGCGCGTGATCGGTTGGCCGGGACCGTGGCTTTCCTCGATCCGCCGGCGGACGTTCTGCAAGAAATCTTCATAGGTCGCCGCTGACCAGTCGGCCTTCGAATATTGGAGTTCGACCGCCACGAGCTTGCCTTCGCGGAGCTGGAAACTCACGCCCTGGAGCGCGATGCCGGGCAGCCCTTCGACTTTCCAGACTTCAACTCCCCCACTGAGCTTGCCTCGTTCCGCGATGCGCGCACTGGTGCCGAGGAGGGCTTCCTCCAGGCGTAGCGCAGGTTCGCCCCATTTGAGGTTAAAGGGTGGCTCGATCACTTCGCTGGCCTGCGCCGACATTCCGGTGCCCGCGCAGTGCGCGAGCAACCAAAAGGTCGCAAAATAACGGGCTCGGCTAAAATTCACAACCCATCCAGTTAGCAAAGCACGGGCCTTTTCCAGAGTCCCAACGGGATTTCATGAAATAATTTCGCAATTTTCCTAAAGGTCTCCCCCAATCAGCCGAATCCCTTCTTGTCGCGGCATTTGCCACGACAGGTGAGGTCAAACACCAATCTAAAAATGGCCCGTCGCGACACGGACGTCGCAGTTAGTAAAAATCCAAGAAAGGCAAAAGTAACATGAGTCTCGTAATCAACACCAATCCCGGAGCGTCAAACGCCGCGCGCAACCTCAACCACAGCAACTCGATGCTCCAGAAGAGCCTCGCCCGCCTCTCCAGCGGATCGAAAATCACCGCCCCGGCCGATGACGCCGGCGGTCTGGCGGTTTCGATGAAGATGGAAGCCGCCATCCGCCGCACTGACGCGGCGAGCACGAACGTGGCGAACGCCGTCTCGTTTCTCCAGACGCAGGACGGCTCGCTGAAAACCTCAGGCAAGATCCTCGAGCGGATCGCCGAACTCAAGACCCTGTCCACGGACGTGACCAAAAGCGCCTCCGATATCGCGAACTACGATACCGAGTTCACCGCGCTGAAACTCGAGCTGACCAACCAGACGACCAACACGTTCAACGGCGTCGATCTCTTTGACGCGGGTGGGGCCACCCTGACGGTCGAAACCTCGGAGGACGGTTCGCAAACGCTGGACATCACGCAGGCGGACCTCGCCGGCGACGTGACCACCATCACTGCTGCAGCCAACCTCGCGGCGATCACCACGGCTAATGTCGCGACCGCGATCACCAACGTGGCGACCTCCCGCGCCCAGAACGGTGCTGACTCCAGCCGTCTCGGCTTCTCCGCCGACATACTGGCCATCAACAAGACCAACCTCGAGGCCGCCAACAGCCGCATCGTGGACGTGGACGTGGCCGAAGAGTCCACGCGCCTCGCTCGCAATAACATCCTCGTGCAGGCCGGTACGGCGATGTTGTCCCAAGCCAACGCGTCCTCGCAGTCCGCTCTGCGTCTCCTCCAATAAGGCGACGGAACTAAGGTGGGGAGCTCCCCCGGGTAACCGGGGGAGCTCTTTCCGCGGCGGCAATCCCCGGAAACAATCACGATCGAACATCGAACCCGGAGGCGTCCGCCGCAGAGCGCTCCTCTCCCGTTCGATGTTCGGTCTTTTTTTTGCCCGGCCCGACCCTGCTCTGGCAGTCAATCTGCTTAGAAAACCACACGATGCGGAACACTTTGATCACCCTGCTGCCCGCGGTTTGCGCCATCCTGTCGCCGACGCACGCGGGCGAACCCACCCGCCCCCGCGAGGCGGCCCCGCCCCGGCTGCATTTCCGCGAATCGGGAACCTATCCCTTTGTCTTCCGCGCCGAGTCCTATTTGGCGACCAATGGTCCGGTGCCGATGCGCTTTGCCCCGGCTCCTCCCCGCTGCGAGGAACGCAACGCCCCGGCGCTGACCCCGGCAGCCAAAGGAGCGGAGCTTTTCGGCCCGCCGGCCTCGGCGAAAATCAGCGACGCGTCCCCGGAAGAAGATCCCAACGAATCGGGGAAAGTCACCCGCCCCGCACTGAACAATGCCCCCGCACCTGCACGCGACGAGATCGACTTTGGCCGCGTGCCAAACGAGGTGCTCGATTTTTTCAAGAACACCGAAGGCCGCCCCATCAAGCGCTCCTACCTCTTTGACCCGATCTTCCAACCCGCGGTCCCAAATGAACAGCCCAAGAGCAAAGCGACCAGCCAGCAGAAGTAACCGCGCCGGGCTGCTCCTGCCGGCGCTCCTGTGCGTTCTGCTCGTGGCCCCCGGACTCCGTGCTGAAAACCGCGCCGATCCGCAGCCAGCCGCCAAAACGAAGCCTCATGCTGAGCCCAAAGCTCACGCGGTGGACAAGGATC
Organism: uncultured Chthoniobacter sp.; assembly: GCA_964415705.1. GTDB lineage: Bacteria > Verrucomicrobiota > Verrucomicrobiia > Chthoniobacterales > Chthoniobacteraceae > Chthoniobacter. The sequence continues at coordinate 9,913 of CAYQBV010000030.1, forward strand.
AACCCGAACCCTCCGCAGATGCGGAAACTCTCGGGGAAATCGTCGGCTACACCAAACTCGCGACCAAGGCCTTGGATGAGGACAAGTGGCAACTCGCAGAGTATTTCCTCGAGCTAATCGTCAACCTCCCCGGACCCATCACCGACAAAAAGAAAGCGTTCACGGACATTGGCGCGCTCTACGAGAAAAAGCGGTCGTTTTCCAAGGCGATCGCGATCTACGAAAAGATGGTTTCCATTTACCCAGGCGATTCCGACACGCCGGAACTCATCTTCAAGGTCGCCCTGCTCTACCGCGAAGCCGGAGCCTACCAGCGTGCCATCAACCGCTTTTACAGCGTCCTGAACTCCGCCCTTCAGGCGAACGGGAAAGGACTCGGCAACTCTCGCAACCTCACGCAGCGCGCGCAGACCGAGATCGCCGATACCTACTTTCTCGAAGGCAACTACGCCCAAGCGGGGAAATTTTACGGCCTGCTCGGGCGCCTCGATCTCGATCCGGCGGAAAAGGCCCGCGTGCTTTTCAAATCGGCCCACTGCCATTTCGTGCTCGGCAACCACGACCGTGCGATCGTCGCCGCGCAAACCTTCCTCTCCGAATTTTCCGAGGATGCCTCGACCCCGGAAGCTCGTTACATCCTGGCCAGCGCGCTGCGCTCACAAAAGCGGCCGAAGGAGGCTTTCGACACCGTGCTCACGCTGCTCCGCACGGAACAGGCGAAGAAAAGCAAAGCTCCGGAAAAATGGGTCTTTTGGCAGAAGAAAACCGGCAACGAGTTCGCCAATGAGTTCTATCAGCAGGGTGATTTCACCAGCGCGCTGACCATCTACCAAACCCTCGCCCAACTCAGCGACGACCCCGCCTGGCAATGGCCCGTGGTCTACCAAATGGGGCTCTGCTTTGAGCGGCTGCGCCTCGTGAATCGCGCCGCGGAGGCCTACAAGTTCATCCTCGACGAATCCAAGAAGCCCGAGCGCGCCGCCAAGCCCCTGCCGGAGAACTGCACCAACCTCGTGAAAATGGCCAGCTGGCGCGGGGAGGAACTCGCCTGGCAGCACACTACCGAAACCCAGCTCTCCCACCTCCTCGGCCAACCGCTCGCGGCCCCGCCGTCCGCACCCCCACCCACGAATCCACCCGCGCCAAAAACGCTCCGCTAACCCATCGCCATGTCCCTGCCCCAAGCCCTCACTCACCACGCCGAAGTCTGCGACGAAATCTACGAGCTGATGCTCGCCGAGAACCGGATCCTCAAAGCCAACGGCCGCGGGCTGGAGGACTCGTTCCTCAACCGGAAACGCGCCATGCTCCTTTCGCTCACCACTTCGCTCGAAAGCGTCCGCAACCATGCCCGACTGCGCGACAGCATCACCCCGGAGTTGCGCGGGGCGATGGAAAAGGTGCAGCAAATCATTCTCAAAACGCTCCTCCTCGATCGCGAGAATGAGCAACTCCTGCTCAAGACCGCCCTCCATCCAGTGGCCGCGCCCGCCCTCAGGGCGGCTCCCGCGGCGGCAGCGCAGGTGCAGCGGATCTACCGCCAATTTTAACCGGCTGCGGGAAGAGCATTGCCGCAGCGGGCCGCACCGCTAGCATGCCGCACAGCTCGGAAAGGCAACCCTCCGGGCGACCCATCAGCCCATGGCCATTGAAAAAGTGCTCGTCATCGATGATGAGCCCATCATCCGAAAAAGTTTTGAAGAACTGCTCCGCGGCAAACGCTACGGCGTGACCGCGGTCGCCACGCTGCGATCAGCGGAGAAGCTGCTCAAGCGTGATCCCTTTGACCTGATCTTTCTCGACGTCCGCCTGCCCGATGGCGACGGCACCGAACTCCTCGGACTCATCGCCAAGCAGCCCACCCGTCCGCTGACCATCATGATGAGCGGCTTCGGCACGGTCGAAACCGCCGTCGACTGTCTGCGTCACGGAGCCTTCGACTACCTCATCAAGCCGTTTTCGCTCAGTCAGATCGAGGTCCTCGTAAAGAAGGCCGAAAACTACCAACAGGTGCTGAAAGTCAGCGAACGCCTCACCGCGCAGTGCAGCGATTCGAGCGATCTCACGGGCGAAAGCGCGGCGCTCCGGGCGCTCCGCACGCGGCTGCGCAAGGTCGCCCCGACCGAGGCCACGGTGCTCATCCAGGGCGAACCCGGCGCGGGACAGGATCTCGTCGCCCACGAGATTTTCCGCGCGAGCAACCGGGCACACGCGCCTTATCTCGCCGTGGACTGCGCGGCGGCAGCTCCGGGCCTGCTCGAAAGCCTGCTCTTCGGTCACGAAAAGGGTGCCTTTGCCGATGCGACCGAACGCCGCGAAGGACAACTCGAACTCGCCGATGGCGGCACGCTCCTGCTGGCCGAGATCAGCGAGCTGCCGCAGCACCTCCAGGCCAAGCTCTTCCGGTTCCTGCAAGACCGGGAGTTCGAGCGGGTGGGTGGTGCGAAACCGCTCAAAGCCGACGTCCGTGTGCTGGCCACCACGCAGCGCGATCTCCGCCAGGCGGTCGCCAGCGGAGCCTTCCGGGAGGACCTTTACTACCGGCTCAGCGTCTTCCCGATCGACCTGCCGCCCCTCCGCGAACGCCGCGCCGACATCGCCCCGCTCGCCATCCACTTCCTCGCACGCCTCGCCCGGGCGCACGGCCTCGTCACGCCGGGATTCTCCGCGGAAGCTCTGGAGATGCTCCTCGCCCACTCATGGCCCGGCAACGTCCGCGAGCTGCAAACCGTCATCGCGCGCAGCGTGCTCCTCACCGCCCCGCGCACGACCGTGCAATCCAGCGCCCTCGGCCTCCCCTCTCCGGGCACGATCAACCCCGCTCATGAATCTCTCGAAGCGGTCCGGCCGGCGGAACCGTTGCTCTCGCTTCCCGCGTTGGAGAAAGCGCACATCCTTCACACCCTCGAACACACCGGCGGCAACCGCACCAAAGCCGCCGCCCTTCTCCAGATCAGCATCCGCACCCTCCGCAACAAGCTCAACGAATACCGCGACGCAGCCAGCGTCCCCAAGTAACCGTCCGCTTATTGCAGGAGCTTCAGCACCGACTGCGGCATCTGATTGGCCTGGGCCAGCATCGCCGTGCCGCTCTGCACCAGAATTTGATTCCGCGCGAGGATGGTACTTTCCTGCGCGACATCCACGTCGCGGATCCGCGAAATCGAGGACTCCATGTTCTGCCGTTCGATGCTCAAAGTGGTCGCCGCTACTTCGAGTCGCGATTGTGAGGCACCCAGCGTCGCCCGCTCCGTGGCCAAATGCTGAATGGCATCGACCAGCATCTGCGCGCCCGTCGCGGAAGTGACCGAGATATCAAACGCGGGAGGGGCTGCCTGCGCCAGAAGCGCGCCCATGGCCCCACCTTGCAAATCCGTATCGCCGATATTCATTTCCTGCCCGACACCTTCACCGATCGTCACCGACAACCCAGTCGCATTCGGCACGAAAAGCGTGATGCCGTTAAACGTGCCGAGCGGATTCGCCACCGCTCCGCCGCCGATCGTGTCTTGCAACTGCTGCTGCAATGCCTTGAACTCCTCCTGATACAAGGCCACATCCCCCGCGTTCTTCGTCACGTCCTTCGCCATCATTGAAAGCTCGCTCATCCGCGTCAGCACCTTGCTCATGCTGCTCATGAAGCCATCCGCAGTCTGGATGTATGAAACCGCATTCTGCACATTGATCGCAGCCGCTCCGAGCCGGCGATTTTGCGCGTCCATTTTTTCGGCCACCGCGAGGCCGGCGGCGTCGTCAGAAGGACTCACAATCCTGGATCCGGAACTAAGTCGGTTCAAAGATTTGGTGAGCATCTCCTGGCTGCTGCTCAGGTTGCGGGCTGCCGAGATTGCGCTGAGGTTCGTGTTAATCGTCATAGTGCTGATTCAGGTTAGTTTTGGGGCGTGGACAGTTTGAGTTTGGGCAGCGGGTCTCCCGTGTGGCAGACCGCCGAAAGGTTGTTGGCCCGCATCTGCTGATAGATCTCGTTGCGGTAAATGCTGAGATTCCGGGGAGCGGCGATACCGATCTTGACGAAGTCGCCATCGATCCGGGCAATACGAATCTCGATTTCGTCTCCGATCATAATACTTTCGTTGAGCTTCCGACTGAGAATGAGCATTGGGTTTCCATTAAGCCGCTTGGGCAGGCCGCTCGTCAATCAGGGGATACATTGTCGAGTACTTGTCGCTGTTGGCGATGATCACCTGTTTGCCGATCAGCGTCCGCCGGTTGACCACGACCGGACCGATGAGATTCGCCGTCACATACTGCGGCTGGGAGGAGTAAACCGTGGCGATGTTATAGACCAATGCGTCATCGGCATTGTCCAGCCCGAGCGCTTCGGCGTCCTCATCGCTGAGTTCGAGTTCGTAACCTGGAATCACACCTCGGGGATCAATCGCAATGAAACTCAGTTCTTCATCGCTCACCGACTTCATTTGCAAGAAGGGCCATCCGCCCTCGACGAAAGTCAGTTCAAAGCGGCGAAGGTTGGCGAGCCCGATCAGGCCGAAAGGGACTTCAATCTGCATTCTCTCGATCGAAGACTGCGTAAAGGGAGAAGTTGTGATGAGTTTCATGGTTCCATCTATTCATAGCGTAACTCATGCCAACCTTTAGCCCGGTCGCAAAACTTCGCAAAAATGAGCCGCTTCCGCCGAGACTCCCCGCAAGACGGGCTGCTCACGACCCCCAAACGCCAGCGTCGTCCTCCCCTGGCATTCGCAAACGAGAAACCCCCCTCTCACCCGGCATGCAATTCCCCCCCGCCGTTAGCGAACGTAGTCGAGCAGCGAAAGATTCAGAATCTGCGACCCGCTTTGCAGCGCCGCCTGATACGCCGTCTGCGCCCGCGTGAGCTTGACCACCACCTGAGAGAGATCCGCATCCGTTTCCGCCCCCGTCAGTTTGTCCAACTCGGCAAATCGCGCCGCATTCTGCGCCGCATTCCCTTCGAGGCGCGACTGCTTGGCCCCGATGCTACTGAGCGTGAACAGCAGGTCGCTTTCACTCGTCTCCAAGCTCGGCCGCACCGCCTGCACCGCACTCGCAGAATTGCTCTGGAGGGCGTCGCGCAAGGACACCAGATTGTTCATGAAATCCGCCAGCTTCTGATTCTCCGGTCCACTCGTGAACGGAGAAACGTTCGCCCCATCGGAGATCCGAAACTCCGCTCCCGCTGCCGCACCGGTATAGCTGACGGAGGTGATCTTTCCCGCAACGTCGCGGGTCGCGGTAAAGGGAGGCACGTCACTTTTGGTCCCGCCAAACAGGTGCTCGCCGGAATACTGGGTGTTTCCAAATTGCACCGCCTGCTCGATCATTTGCTCGACCTCGGCCGCATAGGCCCACCCCTGGGTGCTCGTCACGCCCGAGCCCAGCACCGCCAGTTCCCCGGCCCGATCCGACAGATTCTTGAATTGATCAATCGCCGAGAAGCTCGACTGGCTGATGTCATACGCGCGATTGTTGTTCTTTGCGAACTGCTGAATCTGCTGCTTTTCCACCTGAAGTTGCAGCACCCGCGTAAAAGCCGCCGGGTCGTCGCTCGGATCGGTAATGCGCTGCCCGGTCGCCGCCTGATCGTGGAGCTTCGACTGCTTCACACTGAGCTTCTGCAACTGCGTGACCAAAGTGCCGGAAAAGCTGTTATTGGGAACTCTCATGACGTGGGTAAGTTATCGGATCAGCCCATTCACCAAGCCATCGAGCAGTTCGTCCATGACGCGGACGACGCGCGCCGAAGCTTGATACGAGCGTTGAAAGCGCATCAGGTCCGCCATCTCCTCATCCATCGAAACACCACTCACCGCGTCACGCTGATTGGTCAGCATCCTTTGCACGATCTCCTGATCGCCGATCTTCGCATCGAGTCCCGCGAGGGACTGCCCCAGTCCGCTGACCATCTGATTGTAGAAGGCGCTGATCGTGCCGTCGATGAGATCGCCCGATCCCGTCGAAAACTTCTTTCGCGCGACGTCACTAACCGCCAGTGCAATCTCATTGGCTCCCGCATCTGCCGTGGCCGTGGTTCTGAGCGTGCTGAAAGACAGCGTGGGATCAAGCGCAAGCAGGCCCGTCCCGGGTGCCGCGAGGAAAAAATTCGCTCCTGTCGGTGAGTAGGCCGCGTTCACTGCCGCAGTGATTTGGTCCGCCGCCACTTTCAGATCGTCTCGGAGTTGCTGGATCGCGCCATCACGCACCGTCAGATGACCTTTCAAGGAGCCTCCTTGCAGGCCCAGGACAGTGGACGGAGAGCCGCCGCTGATCTGGACGCCGTCAAAGCTCAAGCCTCCCAAAACCGCTGTCTTGTTCACCAGCATGACGTCCGCACCGGTCGTATCGCGCGTCACCACCTGGATCTGCCCGGCACTTCCGGGAATCACGCGCGCCTCGAAATCCATGTAACTCGCAAGTTGCTCCAGTCGCGCCTGCCGCTGATCGCGCAGTTCCAGCGCCGAACCCGGATTGCCCACCTCAAACTGCGCGATCCCGCCATTCAGGTCGGCGATCTGTTTGAGCACCGAGTTCACACTGTCCACCGCTGTGGCGACCCCCGAAGTCAGGTCGTTCTGGACACCTTGCAACCGCTGGTCGGCAAAGTTGAACTTGTCCACGAGACCCTCCGCCTTGTTGAGCAAGACCTGCTTCGCTCCGCTATCGGTCGGGCTGGCCGAAAGATGGTCAAACGCGGTGAAAAACTCACCCATTGCCGAAGCGATCCCATTTGCGGACTTACCCGTGTCTCCGACGAAAGCGGAATCTCCCGACCGGTCGATTTGCTCCCCGAGATTCGCCTCCGCCCGATCCAATGCGGTCTGCTGTGCCTCCAGTGATGACGTGATTGCCGTTTCCCGCGTGACCGTCGCGTCGAGAAACTGATCGCGGATATGCTGGATACCCAACGCCTCCACGCCACTGCCCACCGGCCCGAGTTTGCCATCGGCCATGACCCGATCCCCGAGGATGACACGCTGCCGTGCATACTCCGGGTTATTGACGTTTGCGAGATTCTTTCCCGCCACCTGCACGCCCACTTCCTGTGCGGAAAGCGATTTCGCTGCATTCAAAAGTCCACCAATTAGTCCGGCCATAAATCAGCTTTTCTCCAGTAACCGGCCGACTCCGGCCGAGGCTTTTATCTTCATCCGTCCCTGCGGCGAATAGGTCCGCGTGACCGTTCCTGGGCTCAGCGTGGACACAATCTCCTGGGTCACCTCGATGGTCCGCGCGAGCAGCATTTGATTCTGCTGCGCTCGGCGGCGGGCGAGCGTAATGAGACGGTTCACCTCGGTAATGAGCGCCTGCACCAGTGGCCACATGGGTTCGGGAAAAAGAGACCGCAGCGCAGTCAAACTGCTGTGCGTGGGCTGCCCGCTCACCGCCGCAAGTTCCGCCACCAAAATTTCCCGATGCCTGCGCCGATCACGGGTCGTGACGAGTTGCAGACTGATCGTTTCATCCGCCATGGTCACCGCTTCCGGGTCGCGGGCAAGGATCGCGCTCTGTTGCTCGTCGAAACAATTGAGCAACGCGCCGTATTCCGCAACTTCCTCCCGCAGTGCTCCAATGATCTTCCCCTGCCGGTCGGTTCCCAACCCCATCTCACCAATGTCTGCGATCACAGCTTCTTCCCCCCAAGTTGAGCCTGGATGACCGAGGAAACCCCGAGGCCACCGCCTTGGCTGATGCTATTGGCGAGCGAGTCTGTAAGCAGATAGCCGAAGACTTCCCCGGTGGCTCCTCCCTTGAGGAGCGGCCCCATCGACTCGGTCAGAAACTGACGGACCAGGATACTCTCGAACTGCTGGGACGCCTTCTCGAGATCCTGCGGAGGCGTTTCCTTCGTCCCGAGTTCGCCGGGAACAGGCCGGACCGTCGCAGCGGATATGGGTGGAGTGTGCATGGTCAGTTCAGAATGAGATCGGCTTGGAGCGCCCCGGCTTTTTTCATACTTTGAAATATGGACATCATCTCGCGCGTCGTAAGCCCCAGTGCGTTCAAGGCCGCTGCCACCTGCTGGATCGTCGGAAGTTCATCCACCACCTTGAACTTGCCCTTTTGCTCCGTCGCCGTGGTCTCCGTGCTCGGCACGACGGCTGTCTCACCCCGCCGGCTGAACGGCGCCGGTTGGCTCACACCCAGGGTAGAGGCGATGTTGATCGTCAAAGAGCCGTGACTGACCGCGACGGTGGAAATTCGGACGTTCGAAGTCGCGATGATCGTGCCCGTCCGCTCGTTGATGACGACCCGCGCAACATTGTCCGGGACCACTTCGATGGCTCCCAGGGAAGCGATGAAGTTGACTTCGTAACCCTGATATTTTGGCGGCACGCACACATTTACCGCCGAGGAATTCTTGGCCAGCGCCGTCCCGGGAAACACATCGTTCACCGCTTCCGCCATCCGCGCCGCCGAGGCAAAGTCCGGGTTCAGCAGCAGCAACTCAATGCTCTTGTCGCGGACCAACTGCGCCGCGATTTCCCGCTCCACCACCGCGCCACCGCTGATCATGCCGACGGTGGGATGATTCTTCTGCACCGTCGCCCCGCCGGGGCCACCTTCCCCACCGAGGAATCCGCCCACGGCAATTGCGCCCTGAGCCACCGCATAGACCGCCTCGTCCGCACCCAGCATCGGAGTCTGCAAGAGGACGCCTCCCTGAATGGTCTTGGCGTCACCGATTGATGATACCGTGATGTCGATCTTGGATCCCGGCTTCGCGAACGCCGGGATGTCAGCGGTAATCATGACTGCCGCCACGTTGTCGGACTTGATGGTGTTCGCCGGCACATTTACTCCGAACCGCTGCAACGCATTGGCGACGCTTTGCACTGTGTAGGACAGCTTGCTATCTCCCTTGCCAGCAAGCCCCACGACGAGTCCATACCCCACCAACTGGTTCTCGCGTCCGCCTTCCACCACCGTGAGGTCTTTGATTCTCGAGGCCGATCCAACGCTGAGACTTCCCAGGAATGTGGCGGCCGCTACGAGCGTTCGAAGAGAAGAGAGTGGCATCATCAGAACGGGTTGAGTTTGTCGTTGAGTCTCAGCAGCCATCCCTTCTTCTGTACATCCGTCAACGTGCCTTCGGAGACGATCTCGATACGGGCGTCCGCTATGTTGCTCGAAGCCACCGTGTTGTCCGGCATGATGTCATACGGCCGGATGATGCCCCGCAACGATGCAAACTGGCGCTCCTTGGAAAAGGCGACTTCCCGGATTCCCTCCACCACGAGGTTGCCGTTGGGCAGGGTGTCGATGATTTGCACGGCGCAGCGGGTCGTAATCGTCTGACTATTGCGGATTTCACCACCGCCGGTGAAGTTGTTGGAGCCGTTCGTCGGGAGCGGCGGCGGCTCAGGCACGGTTGCCCCCTTTGGCAAAGCCTCGCGCACTTCCTTGTTGAAGACCTTGCTGGGGACGTTGCCGAGCAACTGGCTGAACAGGTTACTCGCGATTCCTGTCACGTTCGACTTGGCGTCCTTGTCGGTTTTGGTCCGCAGTGAGTTGGAAACTGACGCGCTCTCCTGCACGATGATTGTGACGATGTCTCCGACCCGCTTGGCGCGCTTGTCTGCAAACATCCCCCGCTCGTCGGTGATCCCATCCTTCCACAATGAACCGGCCCAAACTGGCACGGTTGCGGCGGTCAGCAGGAGAACAGTCAGCGCGTTAGAAGCGAATATGAACTTTGTTTTCATTTATAACCTCTCCGTTAATCTCGCGGCGACTTTCCAGATTGCGCAGTCTGATCTGCTCGCCGGTCGTCCCATTCTCGAGAGCAAGTGCCTTCATGCTGATCGCCAGCATCCCGTTCTGCGCCACGACTTCGACGACCTGCCCTTTGCGAATAACCGGGCGGCCCACCACATCCCGGCGCGTCAGCGGTCGCCCCGCTGCGACGCTGGTGACGAGATCCAGCGAAGCGGGATCAGTTTCCGCGGAGATGAGCGGATTCCGCTCGCGGAGGACATCGACTTTTTGGACCGACACCAGTGCCGCGGAAAGCGACTGTCCCCGGTCGAGACGACTCGTCGCCACCCACACCTCTTGAAACAACTGTGCGGCCAAAGGTACCTGCCAGTCACCAACCAACTCGCGTCCCGAACTGACTTTCACCCGCAGGAAAAACGTGCCGCTGAGTCCGTTCGTCGGCAACTCGGTAATGGCCACCGCAAAATCGGCGACTGGAAGTCTCACCGGCTGCCATGGACGGGTGAGAGACAACTTAAGTTCCCCTCTGACGGACAGGCGCGCCGAAAGTTCCTTCTCCAATTCCGCGATGAATGCGTCGGCACCCAGCGTGGCCCCTGCATCTCCCAGCACGACGGCCTGGCTGGCCGGGGCAGGGCTTCCCGCGCTCTTCGCGATGGCTGCCGTTGGCTTGATGGGTTCGAGTAGCCTGTCGATCTGCGCACCAGCAGAAGCACAGGCCAAGGTGTAAACCGCGATGGCGAAAAAGTTCTTCATCGTTTGATTTGCGCTATCTGCTCCAGCATACTGTCGGAGGTTTGAATCGCCTTGGAATTGATCTCATAGGCCCGCTGCGCCTGGATCATGTTCACCATTTCCTCGACGATGTTGACATTCGAGCCTTCCAGAAAACCTTGCGTCAGCGTGCCATAACCATCCTCTCCCGGATTCCCCTGCTCCGCTGTGCCGCTCCCGGCGGTTTCCTCGTAAAGATTTCCGCCGAGGCTGCGCAGCCCGCTGGGGTTGGCAAAACGCGAGAGTTGGACCCGGAAAGTCTGGGTCCCGCCTGGTCCTTGCACCGTTACTTCACCACTCGGTGACACCGAGAAGCCGGTTGAACCCGGGGGAATCGGTTGAAAGCCACTGAGCACTGGCAAACCGTCGCTGGTCGTGACTCTCCCCTGCCCGTTCACCTTTAACGCACCGTCCCGTGTGTAGGCGAAAGTCCCGTCCGCCTTCTGAATTTGCAGGAACCCATCGCCCTCGATAGCCATGTCATACTTCTCTCCAGTCTGCTTGAGTTGGCCTTGGGAGAAGACCTTGGTCGTTGAAGCCACCCGGGTTCCATAACCCGATTCAACGCCCGTCGGGACGACATTACCACCGCCCGCCTCCGCCCCGACTTCGCGCGTTTTCTGGTAAAGCAGATCCTGAAACTCAATTTTGCTCCGCTTAAAGCCGGTGGTGTTGGCGTTCGCGAGATTGTTCGCAATCGTGTTCAGGTTGAGCTGTTGAGCTTCCATGCCCGTTGCTCCGGAGTATAGGGACTGGATCATAGGTTTTTAAAGGACCGGGTTTCCGAGTGACTCGATCGCTTTCCCCGTGTTTTCGTCGTGGGAGTGGATCATCTTCTGACTGACTTCGTAGGCTCGCGCCACGGTCACAAGATTGATCATTTCGAGCAGCGGCGAAACGTTGCTACTTTCGAGAAATCCGGACAATACGTTCGGCCGTTCCACAGCTTGCGGCTGGACATTGGGGTTTGTGGAAGCGAGCAGGCCTTCGCCGACGCGCTGAAGCGTCTTCGGATTCTCAAACTCGAAAACGCCGATCTTGCCGATCGGCGTATCACCCTGCATCAGCGTCCCATCGCCATTGATGGCGATTTTGCCTCCGCCCGCTTTCAGAGTGAGCGGGCCGCCGTCACCCATCACGGTAAACCCCTGCTTGGTCACCAACGTGCGATCGGTGCTCAACTTGAAGCTACCGTCGCGCGTATAACCCAGTTCCCCATTCGAACGCTGAATCTGAAAGAATCCGCCGCCTTGAATGGCAAAGTCCAACTCACTTCCCGTCGCACCCAATTCGCCCGGCTTCATGCTGATTTCATTGACCACCCCCGGCATCACCCCCCGGACCTCCTTGCCCATTCGTCCTTCATCGCCGATGCGCTCAATTTCACCGAGGACACTCGCAAATGACGTCTCGTCCTTTTTGAAGCCGGCCACCGACGAAGATGCAATGTTTTGCGAGATAGTCTGCTGCCAGCGCTCCAGTGCGGAAAGAGCTGCGGCACCTTGGTAAACTCCGACATTCATACATACCATACTAAGCAGTCCATGTGCCATCCTCGCCCTTATCTGGGACCACCCCATCCGTCCGGGTTCCCGCTCGTCCGTCAGCGGCAACAAAATGCTTCCCGACCGCACGCCGGCGTCAGTATTCGCACTCCAACTCGATCCGCTGGCAGCAGGTGCAAGTCACCACGATGCGCCGCACCACTCCACCCTCCTGCACCAACTCGATCTGCGGTGCTTCCAGTCGCTCACCGGCGTCCTGACTCTCAATCCTGCGCGCACTTCCACCCGGCGAGAGACTTGCCGCCCGCGCGCTCAAAAGAGACTGGAACCCAGTCTCCTGCGCCGCTGAGCCTGCGGATGCGGTGCGATCGGAGGCGAGACTAGGGCGCCCTGCGAGAAAATCCTGAAGCATAGTGAGAAGGAGTTAGCGGCTGGCAGCGAGACTGATGGTAAGTCGATCGTTCGCAACGGCTTGAGCCGCGGAACCCACCGGCTTGGTTGCAGCATAGCCGGTCACACGTTCGATCTTCTCTGGTTTCACGGCATACCTGACCAGCAAGCGCCGCGCCGCGTTCGCCCGGTCGGCGCTCAATTCCCACGGGCCGTAATTGGCATCCTTCAGCGAATCATCGTCCGAGGTATGCCCGTCGATGTAAACCTTCAGGTCGTTGCGATCGATGATCCACGCGAGGTTTTGCAGCGTGAGCTGGCCCCACTCGGTGATCTCCGCCGTGCTCTTTTTGAAAATGGCGTGCTTGGTTTTGTCGTGGAGCGTGATTTTCAAACCATCGGACGTGACCTGCATTTCGACGGCCTTTTCCTCCATCACGTCCCGCGCGTTGATCATCTTGTTTAGATCACTGGCCAGAGAATTGAGAAACGCGAGGTTTGCTGCCGTGGCTTTGGCACGCGCGTCATCCTCCCCCGGCGACCCGCTAGCCTGGGCATCCAAGATTCCGCCGCCAGTCTTTTCATTCACCGCGCTGAACGGCTGCTTAAAGTATTTGGACGTCGCGAGCATTATCTTTTTATCCTGTGCGCAAATCCACAGCACCATGAACAGGGCCATCATCGCGGTGACAAAATCCGCGTAGGCTACCTTCCATGCTCCTCCGTGATGAGCTTCCTTCTTCTTCTTCACGGGTGCTTCCTCTTACTTACCGGGGCTGAGCGATTTCACCATCTTCTCCATCTCATCGGCATTTGGCTGCACGCAATGATCGAGGCTGCGGCGAGCCATTTCGACGGCCATAATCGGGGCCATGCCGTTCGCGAAGCCGGTGACCGCCTTGAGGATGCTGACAAAATATTGGAGTTCCACGGTATTGTTGTGTTTTATCCGACTGGTCAGCGGATTGACGAATCCATAAGCACCAAGGATGCCGAGAAAGGTTCCCGTGAGCGCGGCGGCCACCTTTTCACCGACCGCCTCCGGTCCCTCGGAGATCGCCGCCATCGTATTGATGATGCCGAGCACCGCCGCGATAATCCCGACTCCCGGCAACGAGTCACCGATGAGCTGGAGCACATGCACCGGGCCTTCGCCCAGTTCTTCCTTCGCGGAAACTTCCTGCTCCAACATCTCGCCGATCTGTTCCGGCTTGATCCGTCCGTCGATCAGCGGCTTCAGGCCATTGCAGAGAAACTCCTGGCGTCCGTGGTCGTTCAGGAACGAAGGATATTTCTGGAAGATCGCGCTCTTCTTCGGCTCCATCACATGATCTTCCAGCGCGATCAGTCCATTCCGACGGGCGAGAAAGAACATTTCATAGAGCAACTTCAGCAGATCCGTGTAATCGCTCTTTTTCACCGATGATCCCTTGAACGCGCCGATGCTTTTCTTCACCACGGACGTCAGCGTTTCGAGTGGACTGGCGATCACGAGGATGCCGAGAGCCACACCTCCGATGGTCACAAACTCCGATATGTGCAGCAGCACACCCGGATGTCCGCCGGCGATCATGAACCCCCCGAGGGTGGAGCCGATTACGATGATGAAGCCAATAAGTAGAAGCATGAAAAAGGGCGTTTGGTGTCTCCCTTTCTTTCGGCTTTTACCGGCGGTTCATTAGCACAAACTGCTGAAAAGTTTGTGCTTTTTCCGTGGCCCCGCCAACAACCGCTTTGCTCCGTCCGTCCGCCGCTTTCTACGCTGCCGCCGGGA
>CAYQBV010000031.1:0-23943 GCA_964415705.1 uncultured Chthoniobacter sp.
GGGAGGAGCGGAGGTGGCCGATGTGCATGGGCTTGGCGACGTTGGGCGAGCTGAAGTCGATGAGGATGGTCTGCGGCTGCTCCGGGGCGGGGACGCCGAGGCGCGGGTCGGCGGCGAGGGTGGGGAGCTGGCTTTCGAGGGCGGTGGGGAGGAGGCGGAAATTGATGAAGCCGGCGCCGGCGATTTCGGGCGGGGCGCAGAGGTCGGCCACGTCGAGGCGCTCGATGATCTGGGCGGCGAGCTGGCGCGGGTTGGCGCGCTGCTGCTTGGCGAGGATCATGGCGGCATTGGTCTGGTAGTCGCCAAAGCGGGCGTCGGTGGCGGGCTGGACGCGGGCATCGGCAAAGCCGAAGTGGGCGAGGGCGGGGCGGAGGCGGGCTTCGAGTTGGGCGGCGAGGGTCATGGGCGGCGGAGAGTGTTCAGTGTTCAGTATTCAGTATTCAGTGGCCCGGGAGGGAGTGGAAAAAGTTGGGGGGTTCGGACTCTTCCTCTTCCGCTTAATCTTCCTCTGCCGTGGGTGTGAGGAAGATTAAGCGGAAGAGGAAGAGGAAGAAATCGGTTCGGCGAAGTTCGATGCGGGCGACCTTGCGGATATTGAATACTGCACACTGAATACTGAACACTCCGCCGCCGCCCCCCGCTCCCCGTCCAAAACTAGCTGCGAAAAATTTCCAGAATCTCCTCCGCCGTCCCCGCCGTGCCGAGGCGATCCCGGACGGCGCGGTCGTTGAGGAATTTCGCGATGCCGGCGAGGGTGCGCAGGTGGGTTTGAAACTGGTCTTTCGGCACGACGAAGAGGACGACGAACTTCACGGGGGCGTTGTCGAGCGATTCAAACTCGATCCCGGCGGGTGAGCGACCAAAGGCGGCGACGACTTTTTCCACCCGATCCGAGGAGGCGTGCGGGATGGCAATGCCAAAGCCGATGCCCGTGCTCATGGTCTCCTCGCGCTGGCGCAGGGCGTTGAGGATGACGTCGCGGTCCTCGGTTTTGATCTGCTTTTCCGCGACGAGGAGATCGACCAACTCGGTGATCACGCCCCAGCGCTCGGTCGCCTGCATGGCGGGGAGGATTTGGGGGACCGTGAGGAGATTGCCGAGCGTCATTCGAGAGTGAAAGTGATCCTGCGGAAAAGTGCGATGAGCGTAGCCGGGGCGATTTTGATGACAAGCGTGATTTGGGGGCGAATCTGCGCCCGAAATCTAAGGCTGCTGCGGTGGAACCGGCGGCGCGGGTGCGCTGACTTCTGTGTAGTTCTTCGGGGTCTCGAAGCTCGCGGGATCGACCGGCTCTTCCTTCACCGAGAGCACCACGGAACTGACTTTTTCGGTGCCCCTTTCCATTGCGGTTTTGATCGGCAGGCCGGGAAAGTCTTTCAGCTCCGGCATCAAACCGCGGCCCATCGCCGAGATGCTGCCGGCCTGCAGCTTCCCGAGTTGCGCGAGGATGGCGGGGTAGTTGGGAAAGCCGGCGGCGATCCAGTAGGTCACGCTGACTCCGCCGAAGCTCGTCGTGAAAATTTCGCACTCGTAGCTGCCGAGCTTTTCCTTCCGTCCGGTGGTGGTGAGCTTCGGGGGATCACCGGCGGGGCGGCGTTGCTGCATCTTTTCCACCAGCGCCTGGTTCCGCGCTGCGGTGATCCGCAAGAAGGTCTTGGGCGCGTGCATGAGGGTGACGCTTTCCCCGGTCGCGGCGTCGGAAATCACGCTGATCTGCGGCGCGAGATCGGTGCGCACCCGGTCGCCTTTGATCCGGATCGTCTGCTCGCCCGACTGCCCGCCGGCCTCCACTTTCTGCACGATGACCAGATCCGCGCGGGCCAGCGCGCCGACGCCGAGCAGCGCGACGAGCAGCGTTTTCATGCGCGCGGTTCCTAGACCTCGCCGCCCGCGTCGGCCCCACCGATTTGCTCGCGGTATTGCGCGGCGCTCTTGAGGTGCTCGATGTCCTCACCGGCCTCGATTTTGATCTGAAAAATCCAGCCCTCGCCGAACGGATCGGTGTTGAGCAACGCGGGGCTCGCGGTGAGCGCGTCGTTGACCGCCGTGACGGTGCCGGAGACGGGCGAGTAGATGTCGCTCGCCGCTTTCACGGACTCGACCACGCAAATCTGCTGCCCGGCGTTCACCTGCGCGCCGACTTTCGGCAACTCCACATAGACCACGTCGGTCAACTCGGCTTGCGCGTGGTCGGTGATGCCCACGGTTCCGGTCGCGCCGTCGAGGCGGAGCCATTCGTGGGTGGCGGCGTATTGGAGTTCGTCAGGGACATTCATGAGTGGGTGCGAAAGTGCGGGCGGTTAGTTGGTTGCGGTGTTGGGACGATGGAGCGGCTTTTTCTCGATGGTCGCGGGGAAGCGCTGGCCACGGATTTCGATCTCGATCTGCTCGTTGATGCGCGCGAATTCCGTGGGGATGTAGGCCATGCCGATGCCGGCCTTCAGCGTGGGCGAAAGCGAGCCGCTGGTCGTCTCGGCGATCTTTTCGCCGCCTTTGAAGACCGCATAGTGCGAGCGCGGCGGCGGGCTGGCGCCGGTCATTTTGAAAGGGACGAGCCGCCGCTTCACGCCCTGCTCCTTTTGGTCGGCGAGCTTCTGGCGTCCGATGAAGGCGGGCTTTTGCAGGTCCACAAAGATGCCGAGCCCGGCCTCGATCGGCGTGGTGTCGGCTCCGAGGTCCGAGCCGTTCAGCGGGTAGCACATTTCCAGGCGGAGCGTGTCGCGCGCGCCGAGGCCGCAGGGCTTGATGGCAAACGCCGCGCCCTTGCCGAGGATGTCGTTCCACGATTTCACCGCGCGCCCGGCCGGGCAGAAGACCTCGAAGCCATCCTCGCCGGTGTAGCCGGTGCGGGCGATGTAGTAGTTCTCCCCGTCGATCTCGATCGCGAGGATTTCATTGCGCGCGGGGCGCGAATACTGACCGCTGAAAAAAGCGTCGAAAAGCTGCGCCGACTTCGGCCCCTGCACGGCGAACCCGGCGTAGTGTTCGCTGTGATTTTCAAACTGCACGCCGGGATCGAGGTGCGCCTGCATCCAGGCGAAGTCCTCGTCGATTTTCGACGCATTGACCACCAGCAGGTAGCGCGCGTCGGCGATGCGATAGACGATCAGGTCGTCGATCACGCCGCCGTCGTTGTTGAGCAGAAAGGTGTATTGGCACTCGCCCACGGAGAGCCGGTCGAGGTTGTTCGTCAGCAGCCGGTTCAGCCATGCCGCCGCGCCCACGCCTTCGGCAAAAAACTGGCCCATGTGCGAGATGTCGAACACCCCGAGATTGCCGCGCACCGCGTGGTGCTCGGCGATGATCCCGCTGTATTGCACCGGCATCGACCACCCGCCGAAATCCACCATTTTCGCCCCGAGTCGGACGTGCTCGGCGTGGAGTGGCGTTTGTTTGAGTGCAGGTATGGCGGACACGGTGCGGCAGGGTAGGAGTTGGCGGCGGGCTGTCAATGCGCCGCCGCGTCGCCTTTACGCCAAAAGCGCGGTGATCCCAGCCTGCACTCTCTCCGGCGTGAGCAGCGCGAGGTCGCCGCCGGGCGCGGTGAGGACGGTGACGTGCGGGTTGGCCGGGGCCCAGATGGCGGGGTCGGTGGGGCCGAAAAGGAGCAGGCTGGGGGAGCCGGCGGCGGCGGCGAGATGCGAGATGCCGGTGTCGTGGCCGAGATACAGCCGGCCACGCGCGAGCAGCGCGGCGAGGTGCGGCAGCGGGAGATCGCGCGCGAGCAGGAATGGCTGGCCGCGCCGCCCGACGGCGAGCGCCTCGAGTTGCGCGTGGTCGGCTTCGCCACCGACGAGCAGCAGGCGGGGCGGGGACTGGCGGGCGAGCATCCAGCCACCGAGGGCGCGCCAATTCTCGAGCGGCCAGTTTTTGCGCGGACTCCCGCTGCCGGGATGGAGCGCGATCAGCGGCGCGTCGTCCGCGCCGAGAAACGCGTCGGCAAAGGCACGATCTTCGGGGCTGGGGTGGACGGTGGCGGCGTGGTCTTCGAGGTAAAGCGCGAGGCTTTGCAGCGGCCGGGCGAGCTGGTGGGCGGCGTGCGCCGAGTCGTCGAGTTTCGCGTACGCGGGGAGTAGATTTTTTACGCCCGCGCGACGGAGGTTGGCCTCGAAAAAACCGTCGGGATCGAAGAGATAGCTGACGACCTGCTGGAAACTGGCGAAGTATTCCGCGAGGTCGGGGGCCAGCTCGGAGCGCGGGACGAAGAATCCGGCCATCGGGCCATATTCGATCGAGCGCGCGGCGTCCGCATAGACGCGGCCTTCCGCGAGCGCGACGATGTGGCGGTAGCCGAGGATTTCCAGATGCGCGGCGGGGAAGTTTTCCCGCAGCAGCCGGATCGCCGGGAGCGTGAGGATGAAATCGCCAATGGCCCCGCCGCGAATGACGAGGATACGCGGCTTCGCGGCCATGGCCTGAGCCGGCGGAGTTGCGTCGCCGCGGCTCCGGCTACTGGCTGTTCGGGGAGAAGCCGCCGAGCGCGCCCTTCCCCTCCCACTTCTCCGGCCGATTCCACGGAATGGTGCTCACGTGGTTTGGGTCCTGCGGCTGGGTCTCGGCGCAGGCGGTGAGAAAGACGAGCATTCCTCCCAAGGTCAGCAAAAGGATGATTCGGGGCATCTTCGGAAAAGCGGCTGTTAGCGCTGCGGCAGAGCGGCGGCGGCCCCGGCAGGAGTGGAACCCAAGGCCGGCGTGCGGCCCTCGAAGATCACTCTGTCGCCCGGTTGGATGGTCACGCCTCTGGCCAAGCTTCCCGGAAGAATGTCGGCGATGGAACTGGTGGGCTCGACGGAGGTGATGCGGACCTTGCCGATCGGCACGCCATCGCGGACCACGAGCATCGTCGCGTTCATCACGGCTCCCTGTTTGTCGCCGATGCTGATCACCACGAAATTCCAGCCGCCATTCACCGCGAGAATGCGGCCACCGACCCCGATTCGCATGATCTCCTTTTCCTTCCGTATCTTGTACTGCTCCAAAACGACCATCTTGTCTTCGAGAGCCTTCTTATTCGCGTTGAGCGTATCGACCAGCGCCTTGGACTCCGCACCTTCGGCTTGGGCCTTGGCGAGATCAAGCTTGAGTGCGGTGACAATTGGCGATTCCCCGCCGTCAACCGGCGTTGGTCCCTTGGGTCCGTAGAGCGCCTTGTAAGCATCAAACTCCTTCTGCAGCGCGTCGATGGCCACCGTCTTCGCCTCCATTGCCGTCGCTGCCTCCGCGAGCTTCGTGTTCAAAGCATCCATCTGCCCCTTGATGTTCGCGATCTCCTTGTCCTTCTCATCGATCTTGGCATTCGCCGCGGTCAGCTCTTCCGTCCGAGTTTTCAACTCGCCTTCGGTCTTGGTGAGCTTCGTGCGGGTCATGGACAAGTCCTGCTTCGTCGTCGCCAAAAAGCCTTGCAGCTTTTCCGCGTTCCCTTTCGCGAGAAAGGCGAGCGTGGCGGTGGCGAGCAAGGCAGCAAGTGCGATGCTGAGAAGAATTTTGACCATAATAAACTGGTGTGGGCGGGATTAAATTTGAGGGCGGGGGAAGTCCGCGACGCAACGTTGGCGCCACGAAATCAACGGCGCTTCTTAAAGCTGTGATTTTTTGGCAGCGCAAGCGCTTTCCCCGAGTTTTCCGAAAATTCGTTTGTTTCCGGCGCGAGGCTCCGCATAGTCCCGGTCCCGTCAGGGACTACGGATAGCAGGCAGACCAACCCCGCCAGGGCCGGAAGGCAGCAACGGTCGTCCGACTTGTTTTGTCGTAGCTCTCTGGCGGCTTTTTTGTGCCGCGGAATGGAGAAATTTCCGGGCTTTTTGTGCTTGGAGTCGCCCCGGAAATCCCGCTCATTGCGCGCCATGTTTCGCACCGGAGCGCAGTTCATGTTCCTCGTGCTCCTCGCTGGTCTCGCCCTGATGTACGAGTCGCGGCAGGAGCCGCTCGCGGCGTGGGACAATGCCTTTGCCGACTTTCTCGCCATGCACAGCCCGCGCGGGGCGAAGCCCGCCCCCGTGACGCTCGTGGCGATCGACGACAGCAGCCTCTCCACCCAGCCCTGGCCGTGGACACCGCTGGAATTTGCCAAATTTTACCAAGCCGTCCTTTCCCTCAAACCCGGGGTCTGCGCGCTTGATGAGGTTCTCGACTGGAGCCGCTTCGGCCTGACCGACGAGCAGCAGCGCCGCCTGCCGCAGTACGAGAAAATGCTGCGCGACCTGATCCTCAGCGCGCCCAAAAACCTGCTCGGCTCCGAACTCGGTTTTCCCGAAGACCAGAGCGTCATCCCCGCGCTCCAGGAGGTGCCCGCCGTGCGCAACGTCAAGGGGCCGGTGGACCGCATTCCCGAGTTCACGGTGATCGAGCACCAGGCCACGGAAAACTTCCGCCTGTCCTCGACCGTCGGCTTCATCAATCTCCCGCCTGTTTACGAGCGCGCGAACTCCGTGCCGCTCGTCCTGCGCTACCGCGGCCAGGTGGTGCCCGCCTTTGCCCTCCAAGCCGTGATGCTGTGGCTGAAACTCACGCCCGACGAAGTCGCGGTCGAGCTCGGCTCGCACATTCAGCTCGGGAAAAACCTGCGCATCCCGATCAATATCACCGGGCGCATGCGCGTGGACTTTGGCGCGCCGCGTGGGGAGTTTAGCTTCGACGACCTCGTCCTCGCCAGCGAGCAGACCGCCGCCGGCACCCGGCCGCACGTGCCGCTCGACCGGTTGAAAGGCGGCATCGTCCTCCTTTCGCGCACCGACGCCGACGCGCGCACCGTGTCCTTTGCCGCGCGCCGCAAAGGCTCGCCCGGCGAACTTTTCGCCGCCGCCATCGCCACCATCCAGAACGAGTCCTTCATCCGGCGCGCCCCGCTCTGGGCGGAGGGCTTGGTCGTCGCCCTGCTCATGCTCGTGAGCTTCCGTATCCCGCGGCAGAAAAAGTGGCTCGCCGTGGTCGTCGGTTTCCTCGCGCTGGTCGTTTACGCGATGCTGGCGATGGCCGTTTTCAGTCGTTGGCTCGTCTGGCTGCCGGCCACCGTGCCGCTCGGCGCCGTGCTGGTTTTTGTCATCCTCCGCCTCGTCACTCCGGATTCGGCAGGACGGCCGAAACGCCCGGTGATTTTTTAGGCGTGCGCGGTGGACGGCGTCGGGGAGGTGGCGGGAAAAAAGCCCCGCCCTCCTTCGCCCGCCGGGAACTCCGCTCAGGATGACAGCATTTTTCCACTGCCGAGCACCGCAAAAAATTCCCCCGCGACAAATCCCACCCCGCACATTATTCCTCCCGCCCTTATGAAACCTCACTGGAGCGGCGTCTTTCCCGCCATCACCACCCAACTCAACCGCGACGGCTCGCTCGATCTCGACGGCACGGCCCGCCACATCGAAGTCCTCCTCCGTTCCGGCGTCGCCGGCATGGTCATGCTCGGCTCGCTCGGCGAAAACCAGCAGCTCGACCCGGAGGAAAAACGCCGCGTCATGCAACTCGCGGTCCATGTGATCAAAGGCCGCGTGCCCGTGCTCAGCGGCGTGGCCGAGACCAGCACCGCCGCCGCCATCCGCTACGTGCGCGACGGCGAGCGCCTCGGGCTCGACGGCTTCATGCTCATGCCCGCGATGATCTACAAGACGCCCGACCCGCGCGAGACGATGGCGCATTTCCGCTCGGTGGCGCGCGCCACCGGCCTGCCGATCATGATTTACAACAACCCGATCAGCTACGGGAACGACATCACCGCGGAGATGTTCGCGCAGCTCGCCGACGTGAAGAATTTCGTCGCGCTCAAGGAATCCAGTGGCGACACGCGCCGCATCACCGACCTGCACAACACCGTCGGCGGGCGGTATGCCATCTTCACCGGCGTCGATAACCTCGCGCTCGAAAGCGCCATCCTCGGCATCGACGGCTGGGTTGCCGGGACCGGTATCGCCTTTCCCGCCGAGAACCAGCACCTCTGGGAGCTGATGCAGCGCGGCGAGTGGGAAAAGGCGCGCGCCATCTACCGCTGGTTCACGCCGCTGCTGCACCTCGATGTGCATGTGAAATTCGTGCAGTACATCAAGCTCGCCGTGCAGGAGTGCGGCCTCGGTGCGGAGTGGACGCGCGCCCCGCGGCTCCCGCTCGCCGGCGCGGAGCGCAAAGCGGTGCTCAAGATCATCCACGACGGCATCGCCGCCCGACCGAAAATCCCGAAGAGAAAATAGCGTTTGCCGTTTTGGTCAAACTGGTCAAAAGGGGAGGGCATGAAGAACTCGGTCTCACTTTATGAAGCCAAGACGCAGCTCTCGACGCTGCTCCGCGAGGTGGAAGGTGGGGCCGTGATCACGATCACCCGCCATGGGAAAGCGGTCGCGGAATTGCGCCAGCCAGTGACCAGGAACCGCGCCCGCCGCGGCTCCTTGAAGTCGCCCAATTTCTACATGGCGGACGACTTTGATGCGCCGCTGCCAGAGTTTGCGGAATACATGACGACGGCTGAGGAGGACGCGCTGCGCGTCGCGGAAGCGCCGCCGCCAGCCCGCACCAAGACGCGGAAGAAAGCATGAAGCTGCTGCTCGATACGTGCGCCCTCATCTGGTTCGTCACGGATTCGCCGAGGATGCCGAATCGCTTGAAAGACCTGCTCGAAGCGGACGGTACCGAGACCTTCGTCAGCTTCGTCTCGCCGTGGGAAATCGCGATCAAGACCCGCTTGGGAAAACTGAATTTGGGGACACCGCTCCATCCCCACATCGCGCAGCTTGTGGCGCGCAATGAGTTTCGCATGCTCGCCCCGGATTGGGAGGATGCGCAGTCGATCACGCTGCTTCCGCTGCATCATCGCGACCCGTTCGACCGCATGCTGATCGTCCAAGCCTTGCGCCGCGGACTCACGGTGCTGACCCCGGATCGGCATTGGGATCTCTACGGCGTTTCGCGTTTATGGGCATAAGCAGCCCGCTCGGCTCCGACCAGCGGGGCATCCGCGTCATCGACTCCCACACCGGCGGCGAGCCCACGCGCGTGGTCATCGCCGGCGCGCCGGATCTCGGCGCGGGGAGCGTGGCGGAGCAAGCGCGGATCTTTCACGGGCAGCATGACCATTTCCGCCGCGCGGTGGTGAATGAGCCGCGCGGCCACGACGTGCTCGTCGGCGCGCTGCTCGTTGAGCCGCTGGACGCGAGCTGCGCGGCGGGCGTGATCTTTTTCAACAACGTGGGCCTGCTCGGCATGTGCGGCCACGGGACGATCGGGCTCATCGTCACGCTCGCGCATCTCGGCCGGATCGGCGTCGGCGCGCACCGGCTGGAGACGACCGTCGGCGTGGTCACGGCCACGCTGCATGCGGACGGCAGCGTCTCGGTGGAAAACGTGGACAGCTTCCGCCAGGCGCGCGCTGCGACCGTGCAGGTGCCGGGCGTCGGTGCGATCACCGGCGACGTGGCGTGGAGCGGCAACTGGTTTTTCCTCGTCGCCGAACACGGCCAGGAGCTGGCGCTGGCGAACACCGCCGGGCTGACGGAGTTTGCCACGCGCATCCGCCGCGCCGTCAATGAGCAGGGCTTTCCCGAGGTCGATCACGTCGAGTTGTACGGCCCGCCGGGCACGGCTGGAAGCCACTCGCGGAACTTCGTGCTCTGCCCTGGCGGAGCCTACGACCGCTCGCCCTGCGGCACCGGCACAAGCGCGAAACTGGCCTGCCTCGCCGCCGACGGGAAGTTGGCCGAGGGCGCGGAGTGGGTGCAGGAAAGCATCCTCGGCAGCACCTTTCGCGGCACTTTCCGCTGGGTGGATCAGGCGCGAGGGATCATCGCGCCGACCGTCACCGGCACTGCGTACGTCACCGCCGAAGCCACGCTGCTGCTCGCTGAGCGCGATCCATTTTGCTGGGGCTTCGGCTGATTCGTGAGCAAGCGCATCGTCATCATTGGGGGCGGGATCATCGGATTGTGCGTGGCGTATTACGCGCAGCGGCGCGGGCACCGCGTCACTGTGCTGGAGCGCGGCGCCCGCGATCACGACTCCTGCTCGCTCGGCAACGCGGGGATGATCGTGCCGTCGCATTTCACGCCGCTCGCCGCGCCCGGCATGGTCGCCCTCGGGCTGAAGTGGATGTGGAATCCCGAGTCGCCTTTTTACATCAAGCCGCGGCTCGACGGGGATCTCCTCGCGTGGGGCCTGAAGTTCTGGCGCGCCGCCACGCCCGCGCGCGTCCGGGCCGCCGCGCCGCTGATCCGCGATCTGTCCTTCGCCAGCCGCGCGTGTTTCGAGGAACTCGCCGCGCAGCCCGGCTTTGATTTCGGTTTGGAAAAGCGCGGGCTGCTCATGCTGTGCAAGACGCCGCACGCGCTCGACGACGAGGCGCGGATGGCGGAGACCGCGCGCGCGCTCGGCATCCCCGCCGACGTGCTCGATGCTCGCGCCGCCGCCGCGCTCGAACCCAGCGTGCGCATGGACATCGCCGGCGCGGTCCACTTTCCGCAGGACTGCCACCTCGCGCCGCATCGTTTCATGGAGTGCCTCCAGCGCGCGGTGGAAGCCGGCGGCGGCGATGTGCGCTTCGAGGCCGAAGTCACCGGCTGGCGTTTCGAGGCGCAGCAGATCGTCGCCGCGCAAACCACGCAGGGGGAAATCGCCGGCGATGAGTTCGTAATTTGCGGCGGCGCGTGGTCGCCTGGCATTGCGCGCGGACTGCGGCTCGCGCTCCCGATGCAGGCGGGCAAAGGCTACGCGCTCACGCTGCCACAGCCGCGCCAGAGTCCGAAGATCTGCTCCATCTTCAGCGAGGCGCGCGTCGCTGTGACCCCGATGGGCGGTGCGCTCCGTTTCGGCGGCACCATGGAAATCGGCGGCCTCAACGAGCGCATCGCGCCGCGTCGCGTCGCCGGCATCATCAATTCCGTGCCGCAGTATTACCCCGACTTTTCCCCGTCCGACTTCGCCGGCCTCCGCCCGTGGAGCGGCCTCCGCCCTTGCTCGCCGGACGGCCTCCCCTACCTCGGACGCACTCGCGCTTACGCGAATCTCAGCCTCGCCACCGGCCACGCCATGATGGGTCTCAGTCTCGGCCCGATCACCGGCCAGCACCTCGCCGCCATCCTCTCCGGCGAAAGTCCGGCGCAAGACCTCACCCTCCTCGACCCGGATCGCTACGCCTGAGCGGCGAGTCGCTTGCGTTTGTCTGGCCGGTTCGGCTTTGGTGCGCGGGTGCAAATTCAACACCGCCGTTTTGAGCACGCCGAGATGGCGGCGCTTTTTTTCCTGAACGCGGCGGCGATCGGGATGTGGAGCGTGCCGCTGGGCAATGTGCTCAAGGCGCACGGCTATGAGGCGGTCGTGCCGCTGGCTTACGCGTGCAGCGCGGTGTCGGCGTTCGTCTCGCCGATGATCTTCGGCGCGCTGGCGGACCAGCGGATTTCGCCCACGCGGCTGGTGCGCTGGCTGGCGGTGGTGACCGCGGCGTTTCTGGCGCTGACGTTTTATGGCATCGGGCAGCACTGGCATGCGCGCTGGGTGCTGGCGGCGCTGCAGGTGCAGTCGGTGGCGGCGGCGCCGATCTTCGGGTTGACGACGGCAATCGTGATGGCGCGGCTGCGCGATCCGGGGCGGGAGTTTGGGCCGGTGCGGGCGTGGGGTTCGCTCGGGTGGATGGCGGCGGGCGGGCTGGTGAGCTGGGTGCTGGTGGCGGATACCTCGGTGCTCTGCGGTTACGCGGCGGCGGGGACGTGGCTGGTCAGCGCGGCGTCCACGCTGCTGCTGCCGGAGGTGCCGCCGTTGGAAAACAAGACGCACCGGACGTGGCGCGACATTTTCGGCCTGGAGGCGCTGGAACTTTTCGCGCACCGCGATCACCGCGTGGTCTTCCTCACGGCGGCGCTTTTCACCATCCCGATGGCGGCGTTTTACCCCTACACGCCGATGCAACTGCGCGAACTCGGTGTGGCCCACGCGGCGGCGGCGATGTCGCTCGGCCAGGTCACGGAGCTGATCGCGATGTTCGGGCTGGCCGCGCTTTCGGCGCGGGTGCGGTTGAAGTGGGTATTCCTCTCCGGGATTGGGTTTGGCGTTTTGCGCTACGCGCTCTGCGCGCTGAATGACCGCACGTGGCTGCTCATCGGCGTGGCCCTGCACGGCCTGGCCTTCACCCTCTATTTCATCACCGCACAGATCTACTTGGAGCAGCAGGTCCCGGCGCGGATGCGGGCGCGCGCGCAGGCGCTGCTCGGCGTGATGCTTGGCGGTTTCGGCAACCTGGCGGGCTACCTCGGCAATGGCTGGTGGAAGAGCGCGAACACCGTCGCGGACGTGACCCAATGGCCGCGCTTCTGGCTCGGGCTCACGCTGGTGATGGCGGCGGTCTTTGCGTTCTTCGCCTTCAGCTACCGCGGCCAACCCCAGCCCGGCGAGGTTGCTCAGTCCCCGTAGTTAAATGGATCGGCGAACTTCGGGTCGGTCGCCACGCTCGTGTCGGTCAGCGTTTTGAGGAAAGCGACGAGCGCGGCTTTGTCGGCGACCGAGAGATTGAGCCGGCGTGCCTGGACCGGGCCGGGTCCGGGGACACGGAGCGGGGGCGAAAGGTTGGGATGATTAACGACGCCGGCGTTGTAGAAATCCACGACGGCTTCGAGCGTGGGGAAGCGGCCATCGTGCATGTAGGGCGCGGTGGGTTCGATGTTGCGCAGCGAGGGCACCTTGAAAAGCCCCTCGTCCTGCGGGCGGCCGGTGAGCGCGCCCACGCCTTTATCCACGTAGGGATTTTCGAGGCCGTTGTTATTGATGGCCGGGCCGGGGACGAAGTTGTCGGTGCCGTGGCAGGCGGCGCAGTTGCCGAGGTTTGGCGTTTGGAAAATCTGCCGGCCGCGATTTTCCTGCGCGGTGAAATTGGTGAAGTTCACGAGCACTCCCGCGTCGTATTTCGTCTGCGTGGAAATGATCGAGCGAACAAACTGCGCGAGCGCGCGGGAGATGCGGTCGCTGGTGACCGTGGCGCTGCCAAAGGCGTTGGTGAACAGTGTGGCGTAGTATGGCTCGGCGGTGAGGCGCGGGACGAGATCGGTCAGCGTCATCCCCATTTCCACGGAGTTTTGGATCGGCTGGAGCACCTGATCTTCGAGGGTGGCGGCCCTTTCATCCCAGAAAAAGGCGCGGCGCTGATACCAGCGGGCATTGGCCAGGCCCATGGAATTGCGCGAGGTCTGGCCGCCTTGAAAGCCAACGCTGAAACGGCGCGGATCGGAGAAGCCATGCTCGCGCTGATGGCACGACGAGCAGGAGACCGTCCGGTTTTGCGAGAGCCGTTTGTCGTAGAAAAGCGTGCGTCCGAGGGTGGCACCGGCGTTGGTCACGGGGTTGTTTGCCGGGGTGTTGTCCTGGCCGAGGATGGGCTGGACGAGGAAGCTGACCGGCAGGACGGGCGCGGCGTAATTGGCCACCGACGCAGGCAGGAGCAGGGCATTGACCGTGGTGCTCGGGATGTCCGCGCGCGCCGGATCATAGACCGTGCGGTAGTAGGCGCGCAGCCCCGGCGTGGGCGTGTAGCTGATGCCGCGATGGAAGTTTCCGTTGTGAACTTTCCACGTCTCGACATCGGTCCAGGAGGCGAGGTCGGGCGAACTTTGCAGGACCCAGACATGGTTGCCCGGATCGGCGACGGTCACGGTGGCCGAATTGGCCGCGGCACCCGGGCCGATGCTCAGCGCGGAGCCTGCCGGGAGCTGGGCGCGGGTGGTGGCCGCGAGCGCGAAAGCGACGAGCAGCGCGGTGGTCGTGGAGGAAGCGAGAAGGTTGGAGGATTTCATAACGCAACCAACCTGACAGGGGATCGTTAAGGGCGTATGAGCCGCGGACGGGAGTTTTGTTAAGCAAACGTAAAAGTCTGCGGTCAGCGGTGGCGGAAAGATTCACCGGCATCTCTCGACCAAGCTCCGCCAAGCCTCCGCTCCGCTCAGGATGCCGGGATCTCTTTCCGCGCTCCGCGCGTGCGGCTCGCTAGCCGGAGGTGCTGCCGGCCAGCTCTTTCCGCAGCTCGGCGCTGCGCTCGATGGTCTGCGTGAGGAGCGTGGGGACGGTGGGCAGGGCGCGGGCGCGGATGAAAATCTGGTAGCTGAAAAGTCCTTTGCTGAGGCCGATGAAGAGCCGGTTGATCGAAACGAGCAGGCGGCCGAGTGCGTTGTCGCCCACCGCTTTGGGGAAGGGCGCGGGGATGCCGCGGACTTCGAGGACTTTGTAGCCGGTCTGGGCGAACAATTCGCGCATCGAACTGAAGGTGAAGAGCCGCGTGTGCGTGCGGTCGAGGATGCCTTTGCGGCCGTAGTTGAAGTAGCCGAGCAGCAGCATGAGGCGCGTCACGACGAAGCCGATATTCGCCGTGGTGAGCACGATCTCGGGGCGCTTGTTGGCGGCGGCGGCGCGCAGCTTTTCCATGAAAACCTCGGGGTCCTTGAGGTGCTCGATGACGTCGAGCATGAAGACCTGATCGTAGTCCGAGACGTTGATCGGGAACTCCTGGCCGTCCATGTCCCAGTGTTTGAACTCGATCTTCGGGTTGTCAGATTTTTCCCGAACATACTGATCCACCCCGGTGACGTGCGCGGCCTTTTCCGCCAGATGCTCGGCCACGTAGCCCTGCCCGCAGCCGATATCGAGGATGCGCGCGCCCGCTTGCGCCGCCTCGATGGCGTAGGTGTGCGAAGACGGGAAACCGATCTTCAAATCGTAGGTCAGCTCGATCTGCCCGACATCGAACTTGCGGTCGAAGAGCAGGTTCATCTCGTGGCATTTCGCGCGGATCATCGTCTGGAAAATGTCCCACGCGTATTTGAGCCCGTTCACGTGGCAGATTTCGTCGCCGTAAAAAGTGGGGATCGGAATCTCGCGAATCGTGATCCCTGCGAAATGGAGCTGCACGATGATGTCGGTGTCGAAATGGAAGTCGTTCGAGTTGCGCTCGAAGGGGATGCGCTTCAGCGCTTTCGTCGCGTAGAGCCGGTAGCCGCTGTGAAACTCGCTGAGCTGCGTGCCGAGAACCGCGTTTTGAAACTTTGTGAGCACCTGGTTGCCCACCCATTTGTAGAGCGGCATCCCGCCTTTCAGCGCGTCCTGCTTATGGATCATCCGCGAGCCGAAGACGGCGTCGGCGTCGGCCGTGAAAAACGGTGCGAGCAGCGCGGGCAGTTTCTCCGGCGCATACTGGCCATCGCCGTGGAGCAGCGCCACGACATCGAAGCCATGATCGATCGCGTAGCGATAGCCGAGCTTTTGGTTGCCGCCGTAGCCCTGGTTCTCCGGGTTGCGCAGGATGGTGACTTTGAAATCGCTGGTGGCGTCCTCGCGCTGCAACCCGGTTTGAAACGTCGCGTCCTTCGACGAGTCGTCGATGATCAGCACTTCGACGTTGCGTGTCCGCAGTTCCGCCGGGATGCGGTCGAGCACACTGTGGATGGTCTTCTCGGCGTTGTAGGCGACGATGAAGATGAGGACGCGTTTTCCGGAGAAGTCGGGCACGGCGTGGGAGGTTAGCAAAGATTGGTCCCGCGTCGAGATTTCCCCCATGGCCTCTCGACTGAATGTTCCGTCGGCCGGTTACCCACCATCATCGGAGATCTTGATGACCGCTGCACGGCGCTCGGCTCGAATGAAAAAACAATATCACCTCCGATTTCGGGCGAGTGGCGGGAAGTAGTCCATACTCGTTTGTCTCTGTGGGATTCGGATTCTCCCCGATGAGGTAGGAAAAAACCCTACTAAATAGTCTATCAAAGTCCTTGCGGCTCATGTGGTTGCTCACTATCAGTAAACCAAATTTTCAACGTTTACCTCGTAACCACCGCGTCCCCCGCAACCACCGTAACCCCCGTAAACTATCTCCAGCGCTTGATTTCCGGCGCTCCGCGTACCTCGTCGCCGCTCAAAATCCGCCATGAAACTTTTCCGCAAAATTCCGACCGCAAATTCCGTATCCATGAAAAATCCCGCCGTAAAAACTCCCCGCCAAGACTCGAAAGCAGTGAAAACCGCCCGCACCCGCCAATCTGCCCGCATCCTCGTCGGCTCCATCGCCGCTTTGCTCGCTGTGCATTCCGCGCGCGGGGCCTCTGCCACGTGGAGCGGCGCCAATAGCGCGGCCTGGGCTACGGTGGCCAACTGGAGCGCCACACCAGTCCCCGGAACCGGCGACACCGCCACGTTCAACGGCGCGGGCAATGGCTTCACCAACCTTGACCTCGGCGGCGGCGTCACCATCGGTTCGATCACTTTCGACACCGCCAGTGCGGCTTATTACAAGATCGGCACCGGCGCGGCGGGTAGCCAGACGCTGACCATCGACAACGGCGGTTCGATTACCGTCAATAGCACCGTCCTGAACAGCCAGACCTTCAATGCCGGGCTCGTGCTGGGCAATGACGGCACGGCGCAGGCCTTCACCTTCACGAACAACTCCCTCGCTGGGCTGGGCTTCGGTGGCAATATCACCGGTTCCGCGGGTGCGGGCATTAAAACCTTGGCAATCGCCGGCTCCGGACCGACCGCGATCACCGGTATCATCGCCAATGGGGGTGGGGGAGGCAATGTGGCGCTGACCCATTCGGGTGGCGGCACGCTGACCCTCACCGGAAGCAACACCTACACCGGCGTGACCACGGTCGGCTCGGGGGTGATCAGTGTGGCGACGATTGGCAATGGCGGCGTCGCAGGGAACCTCGGCCAAGCTTCCAGTGCGGCGGCCAACCTCGTCTTCGACGGCGGCACCTTGCAATACACGGGTGCCGGTGCCAGCTCGGACCGCAACTTCACGATCAACAACGGCACGACGGCCACGATCGAGGTCACCACCGCGGCCAATACGCTGACGATGTCTGGAGCCTCGGTGGCGACGACTGGGGGTTTCACGAAGAACGGGCTCGGCGGACTGACCCTCACTGGGAACAACCTCCATACCGGCGTCACCTCGATCAACAACGGCACCCTGACTCTCAGTGGTGCGGCCGGGTCGATCGCGGCGTCCTCGGGGATCACGATCAATAACAACGCCACGCTCATCCTCACGAACGTGAACGCCACTGAAGGAGCCTTGGACCGCGTCGGGAGCGTCGGCATCACCTCGAATGGTGGCACGATCAATTACAGCAACACGGCGAACATCGTCGCCGCCGAAACGGTCGGCACCCTCGCGAACGCGTCCGGTTTGATGAACGTCGTGCTTGCCCCGAACAACACCACCGCGATCGAGCAGTTGACCTTCGGCGGCCTGACCCAGGCGGGCAGCGGCAGCGTCGCCTTCTCAAACCCCAGCAAAGTGGCTGCGGGGTTCACTGCGTTTAACGTCGTCACTGTCACTGGGTCTGGCACGACCACCGCAGGTCAGATCATCGGGCCATGGGCCACGATTGGCACCGGCACCAACAATCAGTCGGATTACGCGGTTTACAGCGGCAACAACATCGCTGCGGCGAACATTGCAGCCTCAGACCAGACGGCTTGGACGACGGCGGGTAACGCCTACACGATTAACACGGCTGGTCAGACCCTTGCAGCCACTCGCACGGTCACGGGCCTGCGCGCGGCTACGGCGAATACGACGATCACGATGAATCAGTTCAACTTGGAGACATTCGGTCTGCTCCAGGGCATTAACGGGACATTCACGATCAACGGCACGTCGGGAGTCCTGCGCCAGCAGGGAACCTCGGCCGCCAACATCTACCTGAACACCGGGGCCGGACTTCTGACCATCAACGCCAACATTCAGGACAACACCGGCGCCCTAACGCTCGTCAAGAACGGCATTGCCGGCAACCTGCTCCTCACTGGCATTAATACCTATACCGGCGGTTTGGTGGTTAACGCGGGCAACGTTCAGGTGAACGCCACGAACAGCCTTTTCACGACTGGCCTAGGCACCGGCACGGTGGTCATGGCGGGCGGGGCGCTCGACAGCACGGCTGCGGGATTGGTTAATCTGAACAACAACGCCCTGACCATCAACGGCGACTTCACCTTCAGCGGCACGCAGAGCATGAACTTTGGCAACGGCGCGGTTTCGCTCGGCACGACGCCGGGGATTTCCCGCGTCATCACGGTGAACACGAACAAGTTCACTTTGGGCGGCGTCGTCAGTAATGGCTCGACCGTCAATTCGCTGACCAAGGCGGGCAACAACACCCTCGTCCTCAGTGGTGCCAATACCTTCACCGGCGGCACCATCATTCGCGAAGGCGGTCTGCTCCAGATGGGCGTCAATCCCGTGGGCTCCGTCGGTGCGATCACGAGCAGCGCGCTCGGCACCGGCCTGCTCACGTTCGGCGCTTTCACCAGCACGACGGCCACCAGCGGCCTGTCCTCCGACAGCGCCAACGCCCGCACGGTGCTTAACCCCGTATCCTTCACCGGCCACGCCACCCTTGGAGACGCCACGGCCTTCGGCAAACTGACCTTCAGCGCTCCGCTGGATCTCGGTCAGACGATTCGCACCATCACCACGCCCGGCGGCGACGTGCAGTTCGACGGGAATGTCGGCGGCGTCACCGGCGGCATTACGAAGAACGGCATCGGGACGCTGATTCTGACTCATTCCGGCAACGCTTACGGCGGCGCGACCAACGTCGTCCTTGGCACCCTGCGGACCACCGCCGTCGGCGCTCTGCCCGTTGGAACCAACGTTACCATCGCCAGTTCTACTGCGAATCAGTGGGCTGTCCTCGATCTCGGCGGAAACAGCACCACCATCGGCACCCTGGCCCTGAACCCCACGGTGTCCATCAACGGGGCTGGTGCTTCCAACCCGGCAGCCACCGGCACGGCTTACGTGACCACGGGAGTTGGCACGCTCACGCTCGGCGGTGACTTGACGGCGACGAACAGTAACAACCCCTTCACCGCGATCATTGCCGGCAACCTCAGCCTTGGCGCGGCCAGTCGGAATTTCAACGTCACCAACAGTTCGGGTGCCAACGCCAATCCGGACTTGGTCGTCTCGGCGAACATCTCGGGCGGGGCCGGGGTCAACCTGAACCTCAACGGCGCGGGACAGGTGCTCTTCTCCGGCAATAACAGCTATCAGGGCACGACCAGCCTCACGGCCGGCGGCACGCTCTACATCACCGGCAACAACACGACCACCGGTGCGACCAATATCACCAACGGCACGCTCATCGCCCGCAGCGCCAATGCCCTCGGCGGCACCGGCAACACCGCCGGCATGACCGTCGCTTCGGGTCAAAACTTCAATTACAACGCCAGTTCCAATGCGCAGTTGGAAGTTGGCGGGGCGCTGACCGTCACGGCCGGCGGCACCACGACTATCGGCGGCTCCATCGGTGCCACGGCCACCAGCGCGGCGATCAATGTCGCCGGTGCCGCAACCATCACCAACGCCGCCCATCGGTTCAACGTCTTCGGCATCTCCGGCGTTACGCCGCTCGTGGGCGCGAACACCTACACGCTGCTTCAGGGTGGTGGCGGCAGCTCTCTCAATCCCGCGACCGCGCCCACGCTCAACCTCGTCTTCAACAACACCAACTTTACCGTCAGCAACCTGCTCAGCGGTGCGAGCGCCGTGACCATTGATGTTACCAGCGCGGCGACCCTTCCGACAGCCTACTGGACCGGCGGTCTCACCGGGGCGACGACCACTTGGTCCGCTTCCAACGGCACGACGGCCAGCAACTGGGTCACCGCTGTCGGCGGCGGAGCCACTGCGGTCGTGCCCGGGGCCACTACCGACGTGATCTTCTCGGCCACCACTGTCGTCACGTCGCCGAACAACTCCTTCCTCGGCTCGGACATGACGGTCTAGAGCCTGACCTTTTCGACGGCCACCGCGACCACGGTCGCCGCCGACGGTTACACCCTGACCATCAGCCCAAGCAGTGCCAGTGCAGGCATCAACCTGACCGGTCAGGCGACATTCATTTTCAACCAGAATCTCGCGGCCGGGGCCGCGCAGACTTGGAGCAATTTCTCCGGCCAGACCTTCACCGTGAATGGCAACGTCAACCTCGGCGGCAACGCGCTCACCGTCACAGGCGCAAACACCGAGACGATCGTCGGCGCGGTCAGCGGCGCGGGGGGCAGTTTCTCGAAGAACAACCCGAACATTTTCAACCTCTCCGGCAACAATACTTTCACCGGTGGCATCACGGTCAATCAGGGTATTTTGCAACTCGGCAACCCGACTGCGCTGGGGACTGGCACGCTGACCATTAGCGGCGCGGGGGCGACGCTGGACAGCAGCTTCGGAAACCTGATTCTCACCCCCAACAACGCCGTCGCCCTTAACGCTGACCTCATCTTCACCGGCGCCCAGAACCTGAACCTTGGCACCGGCGCGGTCACCCTCGGCACGGGCTCGAGCGCCACCACCACTACGCGCACCATCACCACGAATGGCAATGTGCTGACCCTCGGCGGTGTCATCGCCGGTTCCGGCTCGACCCAGGGCCTGGCCAAGGCGGGTGCTGCCACGCTGTTGCTCAATGCCGTCAACACTTACACGGGAGCCACGACGGTCACCAACGGCACGCTCCGGATCGGGGTGAACAACGCCATCCCCACCGCCAGTCCCGTCACCCTCGTCGGCACGGCGGCGACCACGCTGGACCTCAACGGCTTTAACCAGACGCTCGGCAGCCTGACCATGACCATGACGGGCAACAACGTTGCCTCCACCGTGACCAACGCCAACGTGGCCAGCGCCAGCACCCTGACCCTGACCGGCGGTTCTTCGGCCGTCACCATCGCGCGCACCACCACGGCGAATAACAATGCCGTGGCCACGATTTCCGTGAACAAAGTGGATCTGAACGGGGCCGCGCAGACTTTCTACGTTGGCGACAATGGCGCGAACCCCGACTTGAACATCACCTCGGTGGTCCAGA
This sequence comes from uncultured Chthoniobacter sp., assembly GCA_964415705.1. GTDB lineage: Bacteria > Verrucomicrobiota > Verrucomicrobiia > Chthoniobacterales > Chthoniobacteraceae > Chthoniobacter. The sequence goes on from CAYQBV010000031.1 coordinate 20,826, forward strand.
ACGGTTCCCTGACCAAGACCGGCGACGGCCAGATGGCGCTGACGGGCGTGAACACCTACACCGGCGCGACCACGATCTACGGCGGCCAGTTGCAGGTCTCCGGCAACCTCGGCACGATCAGTCCATCCACCAGCATCGTGATCGGCGGCGGCGGCTTGCTCCTGATGACCAACACCACTCCGCAGACCGGCATCAACCGTGTGGGTAACGGGGCGGGTATCACCAGCTATGGCGGCGGACTTCAGTTCAACAACACGGCGGGTGCCGGCGTGGTCTATGCAGAGACGGTCGGCGCGGTGGACTTGGTCAGCGGGCAGTTCGACGTGACCATGAACACCAATCAGGCGAGCGGCGCGGGCAATACCCAGACCCTGACGCTCAGTGGGTTGACCCACACCGGAGCTTCCTCGGTCATCACTTTCTCCGCGAACACCACGCAATCGGACGCGACGACCAACTTCATCAAGGTCACGGGAGCCGTCGGTGCGGGTGCCGGGCAAAACCTCCCCGGCGGGGTGATCATCGGGCCTTGGGCCATGACTGGTGTGGATAGCGGAGATATCCGCGACTACGCGGTCTATGACACCGCGGGTGGCAATGTCCTTCCTGCGAACATCACCGCTTCGGTCGAGACCACATGGATCAATGCGGCCCGTGCCTACACCACCGGCACGACCTTTGGTGGTGGTGGCGGCAGTAGCACTCTTACTGGCAACCGCACGATGATGGCCCTGCGCGATCAGGGCAGCAACGACAACCTGACGATGAACCAGTTCAATCTGGAGACCAACGGCCTCTTCAACCGGGCCAACGGCACTTGGAACATCAACGCCACCTCGGGCGTGGTGCGGCAGAACAGCACGTCGGCGGACAACCTGTTCGTCTATACGAGCAATCAGGGCGAAATCGCCATCAACGCGAATATTGAGAACAACACCGGCGCCCTGACGCTCGTCAAGTCGGGTGCCCAGAACCTGCGGCTCCGCGGCCTGAACAACTATACCGGCGGCGTCGTCCTCAATGGCGGCACGCTTTTCATCAACAACGCCTCCGGCCTCGGCTCCCCGTCCAGCCCTGGCACGGTGGTTGCCGCTGGCGGTTCGATTGACAACGAAAACGTCGTCCTCCCTGCCTTTGCGAATGCCCTCACCCTCAATGGCAGCCTCACCTATGGTGCGAGCAGCAGTTTCAACCTGATCTTCAGCAATACCGGGGCGATCTCGCTCGGCACAGCTCCCGGCGTGTATCGCACCATCGGCGTCAATAACAGCGGCGCGCTGGTTCTCAACGGCGTGCTCACGAACGGCACCACGGTCAGCGCCATCGAGAAAACCGGCAGCGGCAACCTCGTGCTCAGCGGGGCCAATATCTACACGGGCGACACTCTGCTCAGCGCCGGCCAGATTCAGATCGATGGCGGCAACGTCGGCACGGTCGGAGCCATCACCAGCACCGCCATCGGCACGGGCCGGCTGGTCTTCAACCATGGTGGCATCGCCTCTAGCCGCGCCACGGCCCGCACGATCATCAATCCGGTCGCCTTCCTCGGCAATGCGAGCGTGGGTGACTTTTTCGGCAGCGGCAAGCTCACCTTCGCGGCCCCGATGGACCTCGGCTTCGCCCCGCGGGTGTTCACCCTCACCAGCGACGCGCAGTTCGACGGCGTCGTCAGCGGCACCGGCGGTGTGGGCGGCGGCGGCATCTCCAAGCGCGGTGCCGGCACGCTGACCCTCAACGCGGCCAACACTTATCAGGGTGCGACCACCGTCGGCCAAGGCGTCTTGCGCACTGCGGTCGCCGGGTCCCTGCCCAGTAACACGAACGTCTCCATCGCCGGCACGACCCAGCAGACGGCCGTGCTCGATCTGGCTGGCAACAGCGTCACCATCGGCAGCCTGACCATGGGCTCGGCGATCCGGTATAGTGGCACCGATACGAACCCGACGGGTAACAGCACGGCCTTGGTCGCCACGGGCGCGGGGACACTGACGCTCGGTGGCGACGTCACTCAAACCAGCGCGGCAAACCCCTTCACCTCAACGATCACCGGCAATCTCAACCTGGGCTCGCTCAATCTGGCAGTCGTCGGCACTGGCGCAGCCGCCTCCTCGGCCCGCACCTTCGCGATCACCGACAGCACGAATGCGGGGGCCGACCTGAACGTCGCTGCCATCATCGCCGGCCCGTCGGGCGCCGGCATCAACAAGACCGGCACCGGCACCCTGCTCCTCTCGGCCAACAACAGCTACAGCGGAACCACGACGATCAACGGCGGCAGTCTTTTCCTCACCGGCAATAACACAACTGCCGGTGCAACGACCCTGACCAGCGGAACGCTCGTCGCCCGGAGCGCCAATGCCTTGGGCGGTGCTGGCAACACTGCCGGGGTGACGGTGGCGACAAACCAGAACATTACCTACAACGCGGCCACGGATGCGCAGTTGGCCATCGGCGGAGCGCTGACCATTACTGGCGGTGCCAGCACCGTTATCGGCACTTCCATCGGGGCCGGGCTGACCAGTGCGGCGATCAACGTGACTGGCGCGGCGACCATCACCAGCGCCGCCCACACCGTGAACATATTCGGCGTCCCCGGAACTGCGCCGGCGACTGGCACCTATACCCTGATCACTGGCGGCGCGGGCAGTTCGCTCAATGTAGCCACCCTTCCGACTTTGGGCAAAGTCTTCAACAACACTAATTTCACCGTTGGTGCTCTTTCCCGGCCTGATGCCTTCAATCTGCAGGTGGCGGTCACCAGCCAGACGGCCCTGACGACCGCCTATTGGAGAGGCGTAGCCACTGTCGGCATCACCAAGATCTGGTCGGCCTCGGACGGTTCCGCGAATAGCAACTGGACCTCCACCGCAGGCGGCGCGGTGCAGGCGTTGATCCCCGGAGCCGGCACCGATGTGTTCTTCTCGGCCAACACGGTCACGAACACACCGAACGCCGCGTCGCTCGGCTCGGACATGTCGGTCAAGAGCATCACCATTCAGGACGCGACCAACCAGGTGTCGCTCAACCCCGATGGCAACTACTCGCTGACCATCGGCACCGGCGGCATCAACGTTCTTTCGACGCCGAACGGCGATCCCACCTTCAACGTGCCGGTCAT
>CAYQBV010000032.1:0-23671 GCA_964415705.1 uncultured Chthoniobacter sp.
TCACCCCGCGCTTGGGCGGACCTGGGCGCGCGCTCAGGCCGTGCGGATCTTTTCCTTCTTCGCTTCGCACTCCTCGTTCGCGCGGCGGATTTCGCGGGCGAGCTGCTGTTCGAGTTGGGCCACGTCCTCGTATTTCCCCTCGGCGAGCGCTTTCTCGATCTGGCCTTTGAGAAAGAGTTCCTGCTCGGCGATCTTCGCTTTGGCGGCGGATTCGAGGTCGGCGATCTCGGCCTTTTGTGCGGTGGTCAGGGTCCGGCTGGGGGCCTGTTTTTCGAGGCGTTCCATGGCGAGTTCGTAGGCGCTTTTCATGAGGAAAGTTGTGGGTTGAGAGTTGAGGCGGGCGGCATACGGTGCCGCCCCGTCATGCCTCCTTCATCGCCGCTTCCGCCGCCGCCCGCAACCCGCAACTCGCCCATCCGACTGCTGAGCACGGATTTCGACGGCACGCTGGTGAACCACGAAGCGCAGCCGGCGGTGGAACCGGAGTTTTTCGCCGCGCTCGTGGAAATGCGGGCGCGCGGGGTGCAGTGGGCGGTCAATACCGGCCGCGTGCTCTGGCACATCGAGGAGGGTTTGCAGGAGCTGAAGTTTCCCATCGAGCCGGACTACGTGCTGACTTCGGAGCGCGAGGTTTTCCACCGGGGCGCGGACGGGCGCTGGCAGGATTTCGGCGACTGGAACGCGCGCTGTTTCGTGGCGCACGACGAACTTTTCAACAAGGCCGGCACTTTGCTCGCCGACATCGAGTCGTATCTCGCTGCGCACACCAGGGCGCACCCGATCTACGAGGGCGCGCGGCTCATCGGCCTCGCCGCGGAGTCGGACGACGAGATGGATGGCATCTGCGCTTTTCTGCAAAAGGAGACCGCGCGGGTGCCGGGGTTTCAGTTCATGCGCAACTCGATCTACGTGCGCTTCTGCCACGAGGATTACAGCAAAGGCACGGCCCTCGCCGAACTCGCGCGCCTCACCGGCCTGGAGCGAGGCCAGATTTTCGCCGCCGGCGATCACTACAATGACCTGCCGATGCTCGACGGCCGCCATGCCCAGTGGGTGGCCTGCCCGGGCAATGCCGTGGAAGCCGTGAAACGCACCGTGACCGAGGCCGGCGGCTACGTGGCGCAGGGCGCGTGCAGCGCGGGAATTCTGGAAGCGCTCCGCCACTTTGGCGCGTGCTCGGATGGCGCGCGGGTGACGCCCGCACCGATCGCGCGCGCTGTATGACCGCCCGGGAAATCCTCGCCGAGCTCGAGCCGCTGGGCTCGGAGAGTTACCGCCAGACGATGGCGCGGCATGGGGTCAAGGGGCCGTGCTTCGGGGTGAGGATTTCCGACTTGAAGCAGATTCAGAAACGGGTCGGACAGGACTACGAACTGGCCCTCGCGCTCTACGAGACCGGCGTTTACGACGCCATGTATCTCGCCGGGTTGATCGCCGACGACGCGCGGATGACGAAGGCCGATCTGCGCCGCTGGGTCTCGCGCGCGGAGGGCGGCGGCCTGCCGGGGACGACCGTGCCGACCGTGACCGCGGGGAGTCCGCACGGGCGCGCGCTGGCGCTGGAGTGGATCGGCTCGTCGAAGGATTTCGTGGCCGTGGCGGGGTGGGCGACGCTGAGCTGCCTGGTGTCGGTCCAGCCGGACGCGGAACTCGACCTCGCCGAACTGGAAGCGCTGCTCCAGCGCGTGGAGCGGACGATGCACACGTCACCAAACGACGTGCGCTCTGCGATGAACGGGTTCGTCATCGCGGTCGGCTCGTTCGTTTGCGCACTCACGGCGACCGCGCTCCGGACAGCGGAGAAAATCGGTCCGGTGCAAGTGGACCTGGGCGAAATGGGCGAAATGGCGTGCCAGGTGCCCTTTGCGCCCGACTCCATCCGCGCAGTGGAAGCCCGCGGCTCGCTCGGGAAAAAGCGGAAGTCTGCGAAGTGCTGAGCGGCCGTCATGGGTCATCTGCAAAGAGGGCGCGGTGGTGCCGATACGACTCGCTCGTGAATAACTCCCCCGGATTGCGCGCCTGCTTTTCGCGAAGGAACTCGCGGAAGGGCTGTTTCGCCGCACGGATTCGGGAAAATTCAGGGCCTGGCATCGCATTCGCTATTCGCTCAGAGAATGCCAACCGACTATTTCCGCCACGCGCGCACGCTGGCTGCCTTCACTTTGGCCGAAACCATGATCGCAATGGCGGTCTGCATGATTAGTCTCGTTGGAATCTTCGGGGCAGCGGGTCAGGCGGTCCGCATCGTGCGCAGTGGAAAGGAAATCTCTTCTGCAAGCCAGATGCTGCAGCAGCGTTTGGAGACGTTTCGCTATACGCCACCCTGGACGAACATCACGACCTCGGCGGGCATCACCAATCTGGTGACGAACGCCACGGCGACAGCGACCAACTTTGCCTCTGCCACGGAATCTTTTTCGGTCGAGCCCTACCCGGCAGGTGGTACGCCGCTCGTGGTCACCCGGACGCCGACGGGGTCGCTTTCCACTTCGGGCTCCGATCTTTCCGCGCAGCAATGTGTGAAATTTACGATCACGGTATCATGGACAGGAATCGGGAATATTCCGCGAACCCGGCAATTATCCACCATCATGACCAAAGGAGGTCTTTAGTCCGATGGATGGACTATTCCGTCACGCCCGACTCCCGCAGGGCGCAGTGCTATTGGAACTGATCGTCGCGTCCGTTGCCGCGACGGCGGTGCTGGCCGCGTTGATTTCCTCCTCGCTCGCCATTCGCCGGAGTATCGTGGCCACGGATCAATTCGCGGTCAGTTCGGCCAATGAAACGCGGCTGATCGATTACGTGGCCCAGGATCTCCGCCGTGCGGTGCGCGTGGGTATGCTCTACGGCGCGACCAACACCACGATGAAGAATTTCAGCAACTTCAGCATCAATGAGACGAACACCCTGACGATCAATGTGCCCGATTACTACGCGGCGAATACTCCAAACAATGCCGCTGGCTCTACTTTCAAAACGACCCGTTATCCGCGGGCCACGCTGAACACCGGGACCACTTACAACGGCAACGCCAGCGCTATCCTCAACGGCATCGTCCCGTGGGCCGAGGCGACGGCGCTGTCGAACGGCAAGTACGTTACCCGCTTCGCCCCGGTCAGTGGCGGCAGTGGCGAAATCCAGGTCCGTTACTATCGCGCTCCCCGCTCGGCGGGTGGGCCCGTCTGTTTTTTCCGGGCGGAATATCCGTCCGGCGCGACGAGCCCCAGTCAGACGCGCGAGATCGCCGAGCGCGTAGTGGATGAACTTTCGACGACCTCTCTATTCGTCACCGGAAAAAATGACGGACTGTTTTTCCAGCTGCAATCCAACTTCAAGCCACGCTACCGCTCCCGGGGCGAGACGACTGTCGGCACGGAGGCTTTCGCGGAAGTCACGCTCCGCAATCCCCGCCGCGACTAGCCCCATGAAGCCACGTCTTTTTCCAACGCAGGGCGGCACCCTCGTCGTCACCTTGCTCATGGTCTCCGTGCTGGCGATGGTCGTCGCCGCATACTACCAGACACTCGTGCCAAAGTTTCGCGGGACCTACCAGGCGTCGAGCTGGCAGGAGGCTTTGCACGGCTCGGAGGGCGGGGCGGATTACGTCATCCGGTCGCTCAACTCCTGGGCGAGCAGCACTTCCGATCCCGATGCCTACCCGTGGACGACCAACAACTGGACCGTGACGGATGCCGCCTTCGCTCTAAACGGCGAGCGGACTTTGAATACGGCGAATCTCCCGAACCTTGGCGGCAATAACCACATCCGCGTCACCCGCGTCGCCGTGGATGTCTATACTCGCGAGACCAGCGGCTCCCCGCCAACGGGCAGTCCATGGTTTCGGATTCGCGCGACCGCGCGTGCCGATCTCCCGGGGAAATTCGTGACCGCGGACAGCCGCGATGCCGAACTGCGCCGGATGAAGCTGGGTGCAAAAACCAGTGGCGTGGACGATCCCTACGTCGCCCGGACGATCGAGGTAGTCGTGCGTCCCCGCTACCGCTTTAGCCGTGCGATCACCACGATGACCGACCTCGAACTGGGCAACAGCAACAACTGGGAAGTGGACAGCTTTGACTCCGAAGACACAGCCAAGTCCGAACCGGGCACGACGGCGGGAGGCGTTTATCCTGCAAATACCCCCTCCGAGGTGCAAAGCAACGGCGGCATCGCCAGCGCTGAGGCGCGGCCGAGTGGCAGCCCGATTGGCGCGCTCATTGAGGGCAACGGAGCCGTGGTGAAAGGTGATGTGCAAACCTACGGCGGCGACGATCCAAATACGGCCGCTCACGAAAACGTGAACGGCAGCCAGAACATGAACCAGACCCGGATCAAGGATGATTTTGACGAGGACATCCCCGCCTTGACCGAGCCAATGTGGAGCACTTGGACCTACCAGGGTGCCGGACCCACCAGTTACCTCACCGGGACCAAGGCCGCTCCGACGCGTTACGCCATTACCGGTAATCTCGGGACCTTCGCGGTGACGGCCCCCGCAGCAGGAACGACGGGCTACGTCGAGATCCTCGTCACCGGCAATCTCAGTACGGGCAACGGAGGCAGTGCGGGCGTTACCATCCCGCCAAATGTGTACGCCACGATCTGGGTGCGGGGAAACGTGGACTTTGGCAATGGCCGCATCAACGCCAACAACAGCAGCAGCAAGGTCGCCTCGCACCTGAGCATCATCGGGACTTCCACCGCCTCCAATGCGACCTACAAGGCCTCGGGAAACGCGGAGCAAAATCTTACCTTTTACGGCCCCGCATACGCCGTGACTCTGTCTGGCACGGTGGAAACTTCCGGTTCGATCGTAGGTAAAAGTTTTCGCATCAACGGTGGCGGCAACGGCGGCTTTCACTACGACGAATCGCTGGGCCGCGGCGGTTCGATCGCGGGCTGGCAGGTCGCCAGTTACTTCGAGGACACGCGCGGGGATTTGTAAAAGGCCCGCGTGGTCCTTGAGTCATATCGTTTCGGTAAAACCGGAATCTGCGAGCGGCGGTGTCGGTCCAGCCGGACGCGGAACTCGACCTCGCCGAACTCGAAGCGCTGCTCCAACGCGTGGAGCGGACGATTCACACGTCACCAAACGACGTGCGCTCTGCGATGCACGGGTTCGTCATCGCGGTCGGCTCGTTCGTTTGCGCACTCACGGCGACCGCGCTCCGGACAGCGGAGAAAATCGGTCCGGTGCAAGTGGACCTGGGCGAAATGGGCGAAATGGCGTGCCAGGTGCCCTTTGCGCCCGACTCCATCCGCGAAGTGGAAGCCCGCGGCTCGCTCGGGAAAAAGCGGAAGTCTGCGAAGTGCTGAGGCGCGGGGGAGCGCCGCCATCGGCGAACGCCGCCCCGACGAATCCGCTGACCAACAGCCGGCTCACGAACCGGCGGGGCAGCGGGCCGTCGCGGCGAGCAGCATCTGGTCGGTGATGGAGAGCCGCCGCGCCAACTCCCGCGCGAGATTCATCATCAGCAGAGCAAAGAGCCCGAGGTCTTCGTGGTTCAGGTCGATCAGGGCTTTTCTGGAAAGAACCAGGACCTCGCTGTCCACGGCCGCGGTTGCGGTCGAGGTGTGCCGGTGCATCGACATGAGCGAGGCTTCGCCGAAACATTCGCCCACCTGCAGCTCGTGTTTGTGGATGATCACGTCGCTCTCGGTGAGCTGGAGGTCGATCTTTCCGCTCTTGACGACATCGATGTGCCGGGGCTCGTCGCCTTTGTGGAAAACCACCTCGCCGGCCGGCAGAATCCAAAGCTCCAGCCGGCGGAAGATCGTCGCGAGCTGTGCCTCCGTCACCCCGCCGAAGATGCGCAGTTGCGAGATGATCGGGCGGACCGATCTGCGGCACCCTCTCAGATTGCCGCCAAGTCCCAGCCCTTTCGATACTCGCGCCTGAGGAACTTCGCCGCCTCCGGCGTGCCGGGGCACTCGAGTTTCACGGGATCCCAGGCGATTTTTTTGCCGACACGATACGCCACATTGCCGAGGTGGTTTGCCTCGGTGAGCGCGCCGCTGTAGGCGAAGTTGCAGGTCGTCGGCGCGCCGGTTTTGCACGCGTGCAGCCATTCTTTGTGGTGCCCGATGCTGTCCGGGATCGTCGGCTCCGGGGGCGTGAAGCCCTTGAACTGCTCCTCGGGCAGCAGCACGTGCTTGTTGTAGTCGGCGAGCAGCATCCCTTTGTCGCCGATGAAGAGGCAGCCTTCACCCCACTGCGGGATCTTTTTGTCCGTCCAAAGCTGCGGTTTCACTTCGCCCTGATGCCACGTGAGCCTGCACGCGGGCAGGTCGCCGCGCGCGCCGTATTCGTAGGTCGCGGTCATCGTCGCGGGCGCGAGTTCGGGGTGCGCGGTACCTGCGCTGGCTTCGATAAATTGCGGCGCGTCGAGCTTTAGCGCCCAAAACGGGAGGTCGTTCCAGTGCGAGCCGAGGTCGCTCATCGTGCCGCTGCCAAAGTCCCACCAGCGATACCATTTTGGGCCGGGGAAATAGACGCTGTGGTAGGGACGCTCGGGCGCGGGGCCGAGGAAAAGATCCCAGTTGAAATAGTCGGGCGGCGTTTGCACCTCCGGCGGACGCTCCATGACCTGCATGATATCGCCGTTCCTTTTCGCCGCCTCCGCGCTCTGCAAGCCCCACGCGCGGCTGACCCACACGTGGCACTCGCGCACCGGTCCGATGGCCCCGGACTGCACCAACTCGACCACGCGGCGGTAGTTCTTCGTCGCGTGAATCTGCGTGCCCATTTGCGTCGCGACTTTCCCCTTGGCCGCGGCCTCGCGGATACGACGCGTCTCCCAGACGTTGTGCGTGAGTGGTTTTTCGCAATAGACGTGCTTGCCCAGCTTCAGCGCGGGCAGCGTGGCAAAGGCGTGGGTGTGCTCGGCCGTGCTCACCACCGCGGCGTCGAAGTCCTTCATCTCCGCGTAGAGCTGGCGGAAGTCGGCGAAGGTTTTCGCACCGGGAAATTTCTTCGCCGCCGCGTCGAGATGGCGCCCGTTCACGTCGCATAGCGCCACGATGTTTTCGCCCGCGACTTCCATCATGTTGCTCCCACCACGTCCGCCGCAGCCGATGACGACGATGTTCAGCTTCGAGCCCGCATTTTGCGCGTGGAGAAAGGAGGGAGCTGCTGAGGCGGCGAGGATGGTTCCGAGAAATTGGCGGCGGGTTGGAGTGTTCATGGGAGTGTCTGGAACCGTTGTTGCTGGAGGCGACTGGGCAAGACCAGCGGATTCGTGTCCCGGCAGCACGCCCGGCGGGTCATCGGTCACGCTTCCCGACGGCAGCAAGACGCCGCCAAACCCGTCGGCCAGGGATGAGGTGGCGCCACATTGAAGGATTCGCTCGTCGCGATGCCGGCATTTCGGTGTAGCTTGGCGCACGCTCAACCGCTCGCGCCGACTTATGATTTCCGCACCTGAACCCAGCACCCAGTTTCACACCGACGCCGACCGCACGACGGCGGATGACCCGCGGCGGGCGGCGGTGCGAAAGGCGCTGGGCAATTACAAGGTGGCGCGCGGGAAGACGGAGAACGCGTTCACGAGCTGGGAGCACGCGCGGGATGCGGCGGCGGCGATCAAGTACGAGGGCGTCAACCGGCTGGACGTGTATCTGCGCGAGTTTGAGGAGAAGTTCACCGCGCGCGGCGGGAAGGTTTTCTGGGCGAGCAACAGCGCGCAGGCGCGGGAATACATCCTCGGGCTGGGGCGCGAGCGGGGGGTGAAATCGATCGTCAAATCGAAGGCGATGACGAGCGAGGAAATCCACCTGAACGAGGCGCTGGAGAAGGAAGGCTACGCGGTCGTGGAGAGCGATCTCGGCGAGTTCATCCAGCAGCTCCTGCACGAGCCGCCGTATCATTTCGTCTTCCCGTGCATGCACCTGAAGCGCGAGGAAATCAGCGCCCTCTTCGAGCGCGAACTCGGCTCGGTGAAGACGGATTCGCCGGAGGAGTTGACGATGATCGCGCGGCGCTTCATGCGGCGGCACTACATCGACGCGGACATGGGTATCTCCGGCGGCAACTTCATCGTCGCGGAGACGGGGATGATTTCGATCACGGAAAACGAGGGCAACGCGCGGCTGACCACGGCGCTGCCGAAGATTCACGTCGCGCTCATCGGCATCGAGAAAATGATCCCGAAACTCGCCGACCTCGCGTTGCTCCTGCCGATGCTCGCGACCGCCGGCACGGGCCAGCACCTCACCTGTTACAACTCGATGTACGGCGGCCCGCGCCAGCCCGGAGAACTCGACGGCCCGGAGGAATTTCACGTCGTGCTGCTCGACAACCATCGCACCCGCCTGCTCGCCGATCCCGAGCAGCGCGACGCGCTCCACTGCATCCGCTGCGGCGCGTGCCTGAACGTGTGCCCCATTTTCAAAAACATCGGCGGCCACGCCTACGGCACCACGTATCAGGGGCCGATCGGCTCGGTCATCACGCCGCATTTTCGCGGCTTGCAGGACTGGAAACATCTCAGCGGCGCGTCGTCGTTGTGCGGTGCCTGCACCGAAGCGTGCCCGGTGAAAATCGACATCCATCACCACCTGCTCCACAACCGCCGCAACGCCGTGCAGGAGCAGAAGGTGTGGTGGGAGCGGCTCATCTGGTTCGGCTACGTGGAGCTGATGAAACGACCGTGGGCCTTCAAGATCGCCATGCGCCTCGCGCCGCTCGGGCAAAAAATGCACGGCCTCGTGCTGGGCACCCCGCTCGATCCGGTCGGCGCGTGGACCAAAACGCGCGAGTTTCCGCAGGCGGCCCCGCAGTCCTTTCACGATTACTGGCAGGAGCGAAAGGAGGCGCGGAAATGAACGGCGACCGCGAAGCCCTGCTGGCGCGCGTGACCGAGGCGCTGCGCGTGCCAGCCCCGTTGCATCACGAGAAACCGTCGAAGCCGGCGACGCACTCCGTCACCGCGCCGTTTCGCGAATGGCTGCCGCCGGTCGGCGCGGGCGCGGCGGAGCAAGTCGCGCTGTTTGCGAAACAGTCCGAGGTTTTGCGCACGGAATTTCTCGAGTGTCCCTCGCCCGAAGCCGCCGCGCAGCACCTCGGCAAACTGGCGCAGGAAAACGGCTGGAAACGCCTCGCTCTGCACCGCGGCCTGCTTGCCGACGCCGTGGCCGCCAGCCTCCCCGGCTCGCTGGAGTTGCTGCGCATCGACGGCGGCTACGAAAAAAACGCGCTCGAAGCCTGCGACGCCGGGCTCACGGAATGTGAAACGCTGGTCGCGCAAACCGGCTCCGTCTGCGTGACCGCGCGCAGCTCCGGCGGACGCGCGCTCAGCGTGCTGCCGCCGCATCACGTCGTCATCGCCAACCGCAGTCAGCTCGTCCCCGACCTTGCCGAAGCTTACGAGCATCTCGCGAAAAAATACGGTGCGACTTATCCCAGCTTCATCTCCTTCATCAGCGGCCCCAGCCGCACCGGCGACATTGAGCGCATCCTCGTCCTCGGCGCGCACGGGCCGAAGAAACTGACGGTGCTGCTCGTGCCGTAGCGTCTCCCTTTTCCTCCTCCCACAGCCCGGCGAAATCTGCACTCGGCGGGGGTCGAACCCACAACCTCTGCCTTCGGAGGGCAGCGCTCTATCCAGTTGAGCTACGAGTGCGTGAGCGGCGGAAGTTAGGACGGCACCGGGCCGCTGAAAAGGGGAAAGTCGGCCCGCCGCAGGCGACGGCAAGCTACGGGCCGACTTTCGAGATTTCCTCTTTGGCGCGCTCGGTGAGTTTGCCCTGCACCTTTTTCAGCGCCTCGATCGCCGCCTTTTTCTGCTTGGGATTTTTGGCCGCGCGCAGGCTCTCGGCAGCCACTTGAAACGCGGTGAACTCCTCGATCAGTCGCGCGGCGACCGGTTTCAAATCCTCGATCCACGCATCCGGCCCGGCGGGCTTGGTCTGGCGGAATTCGCGCAGCAGCAGCACGGCGTCGTCGAAGCGTCCGAGCTGCCAGTTTTTCACGCCGAAGAGCAGCGGCACGATGGCCTCATGGCTGGTCTTGTCGCGCGCCGCGGCGGCGGCCGGTGCGATCGGTGCGCGACCGGTCATCTGGCGGGCGATGTCGGGAAAAAAAGCGGCAAGTTTCTCGTCGGCCGCGGCGCTGGAAAAGGGCGCGCGATCCACGAGCTTCTTGAAGGCGTCATCCGCCAGCACGGCATGTCCCGCGGCGGACTCGGCGAGGCCTTCGAGCAGGTTCGCCCAGGCCACGCGGGCCGGCGCGAGGCGGGGCTGCGCAGCGGCTTGGCGAAAGGCGTCGGCGGCCCCGACGGCGTTGCCCTCGGCGAGTTTGGCACAGGCTTCGGGGAACATCCCGGCGATTTTGCCCGGCGCGGTGGCGGTCGGAGCCGGGCCCGGCGTGGAGTCGTAGGACTCGCTCTTTCTGAAAAGCTGATCCCGATAGATGTAAGCCGCCACGCCGCCTCCGATGAGCATGACGATGAGGAGCAGGCTCAGCCAACCCATTACCTTCGTCTCGGTTTCGCTCTGGATGACCACGCGCTTGGCCGCCTGCGGCTTGGCGTTTTGGAGTTCGGTGCGGGCGTATTCGAGGTGCTCGATGAGTTCGTCGTAGCTCTGGTAGCGCTGCTCGGGGTCTTTGTTCAGCGTGCGGTTGATGACGAACGCGGTGGAACCCGAGACCCACGGGGCAAAGGCCTGGAGGCTCACGGCCTGACTTTTTAAATGCTTGAGCGCGACGAGCGAGGCGTTCTCGGCCTCGAACGGCGGACGCCCTGCGAGCGCGTGAAAGAGCGTGCCTCCGAGCGAGTAGATGTCGCTGCGAAAATCCTCGGGCTTGTTGTCCAGTTTCTCCGGCGCGACGTAGTAGGGCGTGCCCCAGATTTCGCCGCGCACCTTTTCCTCGTCCTCCATGAAGATCGCGAGGCCGAAGTCCACGATCTTCGCGGTGTGGGAGTCGGCGAAAAGGATGTTGCCCGGCTTCACGTCGCGGTGAATCAGCCCGGCGTGCTGCGCTGCGCGCAAACCTTGCGCGATCTGAATGCCGACCTCCAGCACCTGCGCCTCGGCGACGCGCCCTTGCAGCATGATGAGCTGGTCGAGCGTGCCCTGATTCACCAGCTCCATGGCGATGTAGAACCGCCCGCGGTCCATCCCGGTGGTGAAAACTTTGACGACGTTGGGGTGATTGATCGACGCGGTGATCGACGCCTCATTGGCGAGCTGCGCGATCTGCTCCTCGCTCGCGCCTTCGCTTTTGCGCAGCAGCTTCAGCGCGACGGACCGGTCGAGCGAGGTGTCCTGCGCGCGATAAACCACGCCCATGCCGCCGCGCCCGAGCACGTCCACCAGCTCAAATTGGTCGATGTGCGTGGCGATGACCGAGGGCGCACCGCACGACGGGCAGAGCACCGCGGACAGCGGTTCCTGGTCGGAAACGTCGATCAACTCCCCACATTCGGGGCACTGTTGGATAAGGGGTTCGTCTGTTTCGGCCATGAAATCCTTGGCGGCGCCAGAGCGCGAAGTTTTCGCGCCAGACGGGAAGTGGCGAGGAGAATTTTGGCCGCGGTCGGCGAAAGTTCGCGCGCGTTCTTGCTGGACGCCGCGCCGCGCGCATGATGCCCGCGCCGCATGATCACCGCCGAGTTTCACGCCGAACCCGAGGACGCCGGCGCGCGCCTCGACCAGTTCCTCGCCGCCCGCGCGGGCACGCTCTCGCGGGCGCGGATTCAGGATTTGATCAAAGCCGGGCACGTGACCCTCAACGGGCGTCCGACCAAGGCCAGCGCAAGGTTGCGCGCCGGCGACGCCCTCGCGCTCAGCGAGCCGCCGCCGGTGCCGATCAGCACGCTGGCGGAGGATCTCGCGCTCGATGTGCTCTTTGAAGACGACGATCTCATCGTGCTGAACAAGCCCGCCGGCATGGTCGTGCATCCCGCCGCCGGCAACTGGCAGGGCACGGTCGTGAATGCGCTGCTCCATCACTGCCCCGCGCTTTCCGGCATCGGCGGCGAGCAGCGGCCCGGCATCGTCCACCGGCTCGACAAAGAAACCAGCGGCTGCCTCGTCGCCGCGAAAAACGACACCGCGCATCAGTCGCTCTCGAAGCAGTTCGCCGGGCGCGAGATCACGAAAATCTACCTCGCGCTCGCAGCGGGAAAATTTCGCCAGGCGAGCGGCGTCATCGAGGGCGCGATCGGGCGGCATCCGGTGCAGCGGAAAAAGATGACCGTGCTCGAGGACGGACGCGGGCGCGCGTCGAAAACCAGCTACCGCGTGCTCTCCGAACTCCCCGCCGGGACGCTCGTGGAATGTACGCTGCACACTGGCCGCACCCACCAGATCCGCGTGCATCTCCGGCACCTCGGCCACCCCCTGCTCGGCGACGAGGTCTATGGCCGGCGCGCCGGTTTCGCGCGGCAGATGCTCCATGCCTGGCGGCTCGGCTTCACCCACCCGCGCACCGGCGCGCGTCTGAATTTCCAATCGCCCATCCCCGCCGACTTCCTCGAAGCTGGCATCCCCGCAAACCTGCCATGAACGCATTCCCGTCCGCCCTCGATCACGTCCACGCCACCCTGGCCGAACTGCGCGAGCAGGGCGTGGAGCTGCGCGCCTCCGCCGCCTCGCTCGCCCGCCTCGCGGCCACGCCGAGCGCCGCGGTTCCTGCGCCCGCGCCCGTCGTGGAAACGCGACCACTTTCCCGCCCGCCCGCCGCACCCGCGGGCGCGAAAGCCGAACAGCTCGCCGCCCTGCGCGGCCCAGTGCTCGCCTGCACGCTCTGCCCGCACCTCGTGCAGTCGCGCACGCAGGTCGTCTTCGGCGTCGGCAACCCGGAGGCCGAGGTCATGTTCGTCGGCGAGGCACCCGGCGAGGAGGAGGATTTGCAGGGCGAACCGTTCGTCGGGAAGGCCGGGCAACTTCTGACGAAGATCATCGTCGCCATGGGTTTCAGCCGCGAGGACGTGTTCATCGCCAACGTCCTCAAGTGCCGCCCCGACCTGCCCGCCGGCGAATCCGCCAACCGCATGCCCAAGCCCGCCGAAATGCAGACCTGCCTGCCCTACTTGCGCCAGCAGATCGACATCATCCAGCCCCGCGCGCTCGTGGCCCTCGGCGCGACCGCCCTGGAAGGGCTGCTCGGCGCGAGCGAACCCATGGCCAAACTGCGCGGCCGCTGGCACGACTTCCACGGCATCCCGCTCATGGCCACCTATCACCCTGCGGATCTCCTGCAAAATCAATCGCTCACCGAAAAGCGCAAGGTCTGGGAGGACCTGCTGCTCGTCCTGGAGCGCTTGGAGAAACCGATCTCGGAAAAGCAGCGCGGGTTCTTTCTGAGCAAAGGGTGAGCGGCTGCTACAGCCACCCGCTGGAGTTCGCCGTGCTCATCGCCATGGACGGCCCGCACCCTCGCGGAGCGTTGACTCGCGGCCCCAGTCGCCGGGACCATCCTTGCCGTGCTCCATTTCACGACCACCACTCCATGAACCACCCCACCATCCACAAAACCAGCGCAGCCAGCCTCCGCTTCACTGCCCGTCTCTGGCTCTTCGCTGCCGTGTTGCTGACGCCCCTGGCCGCTCTCCGCGCGGCCGAAGGCGCGCCTCAACCGGTCGCCGTCCCGGACGAACTCGTGCTCAATTTTCACCTTATGCACCCCGGCGGACCCAGCGCGCCCGGCGATCCGAACGCCGCGTTCTTCCTCGATGGCACCTACCACATGCACTACATCCTGGCGCATCCGTGGAAGGGGAAAGAATCCTTCTCCTTCATCCATGTCACCAGTCCCGACATGCTGCACTGGACGTGGCAGCCCACGAAGTTGCAGCCCTCTTTCACCGGCCACGGCATGTTCAGCGGCACGGGTTTCCTTACGAAGGAAGGCAAACCTGCCGCCATTTATCACGGCCAGGCTTCGGCCCGAAACCAGATCGCCATCGCCAAAGACAACAAACTCTCCGAGTGGGAAAAGCCCTATCCGCTCGACGTGCGAAACCCCGAAGGCTCGGCCGCCAAGATCAACCATTGGGACCCTGACTGTTTCCTCATCGGCGACACCTACTACGCCATTTCCGGCGGAGAAAAGCCGCCGCTGTTCAAATCGCAGGATTTGAAAACGTGGACGCTCGTCGGCAATTTTCTCAAGCACAACCTGCCCGACGTCGCCTATGGCGAGGACATCTCCTGCGCGAACTTCTTTCCCCTCGGGAAAAAGTGGGTGCTCCTCTGCATTAGCCATCACCTCGGCTGCCGCTACTACATTGGCGATTGGGACGCCACGGCGGAGCAGTTCGTCCCGCAGACCCATGGCCGCATGAACTGGCGCCGCGAAAACCAGAGCCTCTATGGCATGAAGGAATGGCGCGTGGATTACTTCGCACCCGAGAGCCTGCTCACCCCCGATGGCCGGCGCGTCATGTGGGCCTGGCTCGCCAGCGTGGGCCAAGCCAATGGCGCCATGGACAAACGCACCATCGAGTCCCTCCCGCGCGAACTCAGCCTCGCCGCCGACGCCACGCTGCGCATCAAACCTCTCCGCGAACTCGAAACCCTCCGCTTCGAACCCGTCACCCTCGACGACGTCGCCGTCGCCCCGCCG
This sequence comes from uncultured Chthoniobacter sp., assembly GCA_964415705.1. Classification (GTDB taxonomy): domain Bacteria; phylum Verrucomicrobiota; class Verrucomicrobiia; order Chthoniobacterales; family Chthoniobacteraceae; genus Chthoniobacter. The sequence goes on from CAYQBV010000032.1 coordinate 14,573, forward strand.
AAAGCCGACGTCTCCGCGACTGTTACTCCTGGTAAAAGGATCGCCACCCTCGAGGGCGACGCCCACGAGATCCGCATCACCGTCGCGCGCGATCAGGCCGACCGGAAGCTCTTTGGTTTCACCCTCTTTCCCGATGCCAAAGGTGGCGGCCTGCCCATCATCTTCCGTCCTGAAACGGGGACGCTCCGGGTGGGCAACGCCGAAGCTCCGTTTGCCGTCGCCAGCCTCCCGAAAGGCGAGGACGTGGAACTGCGTATCTTCATCGATAAGTTCCTTGTCGAAGTCTTCGTCAACGACCGTCAAGCCATGGTCGCCGAGCACGCCGACTACCGCGACAAGAACGGCCTCAACGCCTTCACGATCGGAGCCACCACCACGCTCAAGAAGGTCGAAATCTGGAAACTCAAGCCCACCAACCAGGGCTTCCTCGAAGCGCGGAAGAATCGCATCTGGGAGCCGGAGACGAAGTGACGAAGAGCGCACACTGAAACGACAACGTGCTTTTCCACCACTCGGAGACTGCGTTGCGCGGGCTGACAGAACCGGTGAGGCCATGACCCACGAGCCTGCCATTTGGAAAAGAGACGCGATCGTCGCCCAAACGGAGTGCCTTGCCCGCAGCCTCCGGCACTGGACCGGGCGCGAACTTCTGCCCGGCGTATCCGCTCCGCGCGAACTGGCGCAGCGGGTCTTTGGAGCGCCGTTTGTGCTCGTCTCCCACGGCACCGAGGCCGACCCGATCCTGAACTACGGCAACCGTTCCGCACTGGCGCTATGGGACATCGCGTGGGAGGAATTCACGCAGATGCCTTCGCGCCTGACCGCCGAGGCACCGAACCGCGACGAGCGCGCGCGGCTGCTCGAGCGGGTGACGTGCGATGGGTTCATCGCCGACTACTCGGGCGTGCGCATCGGGCGCACGGGTCGGCGTTTCCGCATCGCGCAAGCGACGGTGTGGAATCTCCTCACGCCCGACGGCGCACCCTGCGGGCAGGCGGCCATGTTCAGCGAGTGGACGTTTCTTGACTGATGACGGACCCGCAAGGGCCCGCGTGATGCGCCGCCGCTAACCGGGTTAAGTTTTTGTGACACGGAGACACAACGGATTCCAGAGAGTGTCGGTGTTCTAGGTCATCGTGGCGCTTTGGCGGGCCCGGCTCCGCGGGCGCACAAGGCTGGGCAAACGTTTCGTTTCCAGTTGGTTGACGATGAATCTGGCGACTGCGATTCGCCGTGGTATCCGCCAAGCTCAAGAGATCGGCGTCAGACAAACCAAGATGAGCCTTCGCAGATGCCAATTTCCATGAAACTTCACCCTGGCGCTCCTCTGACCGCCTTTCGACGCTTCGCGACGAAGTGAATCGCCTGTTCGATTCCTCGTGACCGAGCCGGGACAGCAGGCTTTTCAGCGGCTGGTCGCCGGCGCTCGATGTGCATGACGACAAGGATAACCTCGCCGTCCAAGTCGAGCTGCGAGGAATGAGGAAAGAGGAGATCGCCATCGCGCTCCACGAGGGTCGCACTGTTAGCCTCTGCCCTGCGGGCAGCATGGCACCATGCCCTGTTGCGCTTACCAAGTGTAACTCACCTTGTAAGTCACCGTCTTTTCCTCATCCGGTTTGAGCGGGACTTTGAACTCAATGGTCTGCGCGTCGGTCTTGGTGAACTCCTGCGACTTTTCTTTGATCGTCCAGTTCGTCCAGCGGTAAAGGTGCTCGACCACGCGGATCTCGGCAGGCTTCTTCTTGCGGTTGCGGAGCTTGATTTCGAAAGTCTCGCTGGCCCGGTGGTTGGCTTCGTTGAATTGGAAACCCACGCGCTTGCGCTCGCCCACAAGGTCGAAGCTGTCGCCCACATAGAGCCGCACGAGTTCATCTTTGGGCGTGTGGTCGATGTTATTCTCACCCACGAATTCGAGCTGCCGGTCCTCGTCCTGCGAGTAAAAGCGCACGCGCCCTTTCGGCAGCGGGATGCCGAGTTTGTTCGCCTCGCTGTTCTTGAACTCACGATAGACCTGCACCTTTTTGCTGCTCGTCACGCCGTAGCCCTCGTCCCCGCCGACGTTGTTGCCGGGCTGCCAGCCGTGGTCCTTCATGATCGGGTCGTAGATGAAAAGGCGCGCAGCTTTGACCCCGGTGGCGCGGGTGAACTCGACCTGCTTGGTCTCCTTGTCGCGCAGCGTGGCCGGGCGCGCGAGGGTGTAGAGGTGGAATTCGTCGAAGGCTTTTTCGGTGACGACCGGTGGCGAAAAACTGGTAACGCTGGAAACCGATTTTTCATCGCTCTTCATCATGGACGCTGCTTCTGGCGGTTGCACCTTGTTCACGTCGCCCGCCATGAGCTTGATCTTCGCGTTGGTAAAGGTCGCGCCGCTGGTGTTTTTCATCGTGATCCAGCCCACGAGGTCGATCACGTCCTCGGACTCGGGCGCGACGAGGTTGTAGCTGGCTTCCCAGGTCAGCCCGGCGGTGATGTAGGCCAGTTCGGCGTCGAGCTTCGCGGCGGCGGGCGCGTTGATTTTCCAGGAGAGCGTGGGTTTGAGCTGGGTGTCGGCTCCGAGCGTGGGAAAGCGCGGCTCGCCGGGCAACGAAAACTGCAGTTTGCCGTCCACCTCGATGATCGGCTGCACGCTTGCTCCGCCGGGCACGTATCCGCTGCGGACGACTTTTCCCGCGATCACGCGATCCGGCTTTTGCGCCTCGTGCACCACGAAATCCAGCTGCTGTCCCTCGAAGAGCGAGAGCAGCAGCACCTGCGAAACAGGGTCGTTGCGGTAGTTCTGTTCGAGGATTTGCAGCGCCACTTTGCCCGCCGGGTCGCGCAGGATCACGGAATCCGCCTCGACCTGCGCGGTCACACCGGCGAAGCGCACGTCATTGACGCCGGCCTTCAGCTCCAGCGGCACGGTCTCGCGGTGGACGGCGAAGCCTTGGTTGTAGATCGTGAGTGCAGGATCGGCGGCGCGGGCGGGGAGTGCGGTGAGCGACGCGGCGAGGGTGACGGCGGCGAGGAGGGCGGGTGTGTGCATGATGAGTTAATGGGGTGGTGGATGGCCGGATGGAAAAGTGGCGGGCGGCGGGAAAAAAGCTACTCATACCAACTTTCACAAATAGCCGGACGGTTTTACCGAGAAACGGAATGACGGAATTTGACCAAAGGACGGAATTTCTGACCGGCATCTCCATTCCGTCATTCTCCGAGGGTCAGTTTTTTTGTGAGAGATGGTGTAACTCCGCTGTCGGCGGCGGGAGATGCGTTTCACCCACCGCCTTCGCCCGCAAAAAGTTAGAGGTCCTTCGACTGCGCTGCGCAAAGCCTCCGCTGCTCTCAGGATGACGGAGTTGGCGGGCGCGGCGGCGGGCTACCAGGTGTAGTGAACCTTGTAGGTCACGACCTTCTCTTCGTCCGGCTTGAGCGCGACACGGAATTCGATGGTCTGCGCGTCGGTTTTCACAAACTCCTGGCTCTTTTCCGCGATCGTCCAGTTGCTCCAGCGGTAGAGGTGCTCGACGACGCGGATTTCGACCGCCTCCTTCTTGCGGTTGCGGACTTTGATCTCAAAGGTCTCGTCGGACATGTGGTTGCCTTCGTTGGCCTTGAAGTCGGTCCGCTTGCGCTCGCCGACGAGGTCGAAGCTGTCGCCGATGAAGAGCCGCACGAGTTCGTTCTTGGGGGTGTGGTCGATGTTATTCTCACCCACAAACTCAAGCTGGCGATCCTCGTCCTGCGAGTAGAAACGCACGCGCCCTTTCGGCAGCGGGATGCCGAGCTTGTTGGCCTCAGTGTTTTTGAATTCGCGATAGACGTTGACCTTCTTGTTACCCTGCATGCCGTAGCCGGGGTTGTTCCCCACATTCATGCCCACGCGCCAGCCGAGACCGGCGGCGCCGTCATAGACATAGATGCGCTCGGCTTTCACGCCGGTGGCGCGGACGAACTCGACCTGCTTGGTTTCCTTGTCGCGCAGCGTCGCGGGGTTGGCCAAGGTGTAGAGGTGGAATTCGTCGAAGGCCTTCTCGGTGACGACCGGGGCGGCGTCCGCCATCATGGCCATCGCGCGCCCGGCCATCGCCATCGGTCTGGGCTGCTGTGGCTGCACTTTGTTTACGTCGCCCGCCATGAGCTTGATCTTGGCGTCTTTGAAGCCGGTGCCGCTGTCGTTTTTCATGGTGATCCAGCCGACGAAGTCCACGAGATCGCCTTTCTCCGGGGCGACGAGATTGTAGCTGGATTCCCACGAGAAACCCTGGGTGACGTAGGCGACCTCGGCGTTGATTTTCGCCGCGGCGGCGGCGTTGAGTTTCCACGAAAGCGCTGGCTTGAGGATGTTGTCGTCGCCCAGCGAGGGGAAGATGGGCTGGCCGGGGAGGGAGAATTGCAGTTTGCCGTCCACCTCGATGATCGGCTGGACGTTTTGCCCGCCAGGGACGAAGCCGCTGCGGATGACTTTTCCGGTGATGGTCTGGTCGGGTTTGCTGGCCTCGCGGCGGACGAAGTCGAGCGCCTTGCCTTCGAAAAAGGAGAGCAGCATGGGTTCGGACACGGGATCGTTGCGGTAGTTCTGCTCGAGGACTTGCAGTGCGGCCTTGCCGGCAGCATCCCGCAGAATGACGGAGTCGGCTTCCAGCTTGGCGGTAGCCCCGGCGAAGACGACGTGGTTCACCCCGGCTTTGAGGTCGATGGGCAGGGTCTCGCGGACGACGGCGAAGCCTTGGTTGTAGATGGTAAGCGCGGGTTCCGCGGCAAAAGCGGGAACCGCGATGGTGAGGAGGAGGGCGAGTTTTTTCATGGATGTATGGGGTGAGACGGATGAACGGAGGAAAAGATTAGACCAGATCACTGAGAAGTTTCGCGCCGCGAAAGCGGCTTGGCGAACCGCACCTCCCCACCTCCTGCGCAGCACCGGACAAAATGGCCTGATCAAGCAACCGCTCCACGCTCAGACGCGACCCATCATCGGACGACAGCCGAAACGCGTACTCGCCGTCCGTGTTCACTTCCAGCTTGCCAGTAAAGCGCATCCCGAACTCGTTCTTATAGTCGTCGAACTTCCACTGGATGAGGTTGTCCGGCAGCGCTCCTTCGCGCAGCTTGTCCCATTTACCAGGAAAGAGCTGGAACTTCCCGTCCGTCAGCTTGCTCCCCTCCGCCACCACACGCATCACGCCATTCATGACCATCGCGTGACCGGGAAAAGTGCAGAGATACGGATACGAACCCAGTTCCCGCGGCGCCTCAAAGACCAGTTCCTCCTTCCCCTGCGGCGGAACCGATTTCGTCGCCACGATCACCCGCAGATCGGCAGGCGCCCAGTGTTTCGCCATCCTCTGCTCGCCCAGCGCCCATGCCGCCTGCGCGAGCGCGAGTCCTTTGTCGGCGGATGGCTTCGTGACCACGAGATGGTGCGGCATCTCGTCCTCATTCACGAGCGTCAGCCGCACCTTCGCGCCCGGCGGCACCACGAACTCCTTGAGGTCATACCGCATCTGCGCCGCGAGGTTTTTGATCGTCACCGTCGCCTCGCCCGGGGCGGTCGGTTGGTCCGCGGCGAAAGCAATCGCCGCGAGCGCCAGAAGACCGAAAGCGGCAGCAAGCGCTATCACTCTCGTTCTCAAAGTCGTCAAAGTGTCTGTTGTTTCCGCTTTCCTCCGGCCTTCTTCCGTGGCTGGCCGCCGGCGGCTTCCTGCTTGCCACCGGCCGGATTCAGTTCGGCGAGGACGGCGGTCAGGCGCTGGCGCGCGGCCTTGCTGGCTTCCGTGTCGGCGGCGGCGGCGACGGACTTTTCCGCAAACGGCGCGTCGCTCATGTCGAACAGTTCTGCCGCCTGGTTCATCTTGAATCCCGCCTCGCGCACAAACCACTTGTCGCCGAGCTGCACGTAGGCCCACTCGCGCGGCGTGCCCTTTTCCCCGCGCAACTGCGCGGCCAGACTGCGCCCATCGAACTTCATGCCCTCGGGCAGCTTCGCGCCGCCGAGTTCGGCCAAGGTCGCGTGTGGGTCGGCGAAGCTCACGAGGTCTTTCGACACCTTCCCGGCGGGCGTGGTGCCCGGCCAGCTCGCGATGAACGGCACCCGCGATCCGCCTTCGAGCATCGAGGCTTTGTGCCCGTGGAGCATGCGTCCGCCGACCGGACTCGGCTGGCCGTTCGCGGTGCCATTGTCACCGGAGAAAATGACCAGCGTCTTCTCGCGCAGCCCGAGCTTTTCCAACTCCGCGAGCACCGCGCCGACCTGCTTGTCCATGTAGCGGATGTTATCCTCGTAGAGATCGGTCGCGCCTTCCTTCGCCGTGTCCGGCGTCTTCAGGATCGGCCCGTGGACGTGGTGCATGGAGTAGTAGAAAAAGAACGGCTTCTCCTTGTTCTTGCGGATGAATTCGAGGGCGAAGTCGTGCACCACATCCCCCGCATACGTCCCCTCCGGCACGGTGATCTGCTCGCCGTTCTTGAGGTGATTCGTCTGCCAGAACCAGCCGCTGGCCGTGGGGTCCGTCGTGTATTCATCGAAGCCCCAATCCCGCGGCGTCTCCCCCACCTGCCGCCATTTGCCCGCCATGCCCGTCGCGTAGCCCGCCTGCTTGAGCAGCTTCGCGATCCCGTTCTCGTCCGCGGATTTCGCGCCCGGTCCGTTGTTGCGCCACGACTGGTTGGTGATGCCGCCGGTGCGGAAAGCGTAGCGCCCCGTCATCAGCAAGGCGCGCGATGGCCCGCACAGCGGCGCGGCGTAGCACGTCTCGAAGCGCGTGCCCGAGGCCGCGAGCTTGTCGATGTTCGGCGTCTTGTGTTTGTCCGAGCCGGAGCAGCCCACGCCGTCGAGCCCGAGATCGTCCGCGAGGATGAAGATGATGTTCGGCCTGGCCTTGGCGTCGGCGGCGAAACTGTGGGCGCAGAAAATTCCGAGCAGAGCGACGACGCGGAAGAACGTTTTCATGGCCGGATATCGTCCGCGCAGCGCGCTGCCGTCGAGCGCAAAACCGTGAGCTACTTGGCGAAGTTCGGATGCTTCGGATCGCCCATGGATTCGAGGTAGGCCAGCAGGTCGAGGATCTCCTCCTCGGTGCAGGTGCTGAGCAGGCCCGGCGGCATGGGTGAAACCTTCGACAGCTCGCGCGCTTTGATGTCTGCCTTGCTCACCTTGGTCGTGGTGGCTGGGTCAAAGGGATTAGTCATCACCACGACCTTGTCTCCCGTCTCCTGCGCGATGCGACCGGCCACGACCTGGCCGTCGGCGAGCGTGAACATCGTATTCATGGATTGCTCCGAGACGACCTTCGATGGCTCGGTGATCGCCTCCAAAACATCCTGCCGCTTAAAGCGCGTCGAGACGTTCGTGAGGTCCGGCCCCGCCGCGCCGCCCTGTTCGCCAAAGCGATGGCACAGCGCGCATTGTGCGGCTTCATAGGTCGCCTTGCCGCGGGCGAAATCGCGCCCCTTGCCCACCTTGCCGAGCAGCAGCTGCACGTCGGCGGTCTTCCAGTCCTTCACAAACTTGCGCGGCTCCGCGGCGGGCTTCGCCACAGGCTTGGGCTTGCTCACATCGCCGAGCGCCGCGAGTTCCGCGGGCGTCATCGTGGACTGCGCTTCCTTGAGCACGTTCTTCAGCAGATTCCCAAAGCTCGACCCATTGTTAAAGTGGATGCCCGCATCCGTGAACCACTGCACGACATGCGCGGGATGCTGCGTCGAACGCCCCGTGGTCCACCACGAGAGATAGTCCCGGCGCAGGTCCTCATTCCAGCCCGTCTTGATGCCGCGCAGCGCGACCGCGTAAGTGACTTGCTCCTCCTGAGTCGGCGCGACTTTGAGCAGCGCGACCGTCTTTGCCACCGCACCCGGTGCGTTCAGCGCGAGCAGGATCTGGCTCAGCTCGCGATTCGCAAACTCCGTCTTCGCCGGATACAGCGGGTCCACGTCGGCGATGACCTGCGCCGCACTCTCGCCCGCCGGCACACCCTGCCGCGCGATCGAGACCTCGATCACCCGCAGCTTCGCCAGCACCTGCTCTTCCGTCAGCTTCGCAAAAGGGAACGCCGCGAGTGCCTTGATGATCGCCGGTTGCGTCTCGCCCGCACCCAGCCGCGCCAGCGCCAGCAGCGCCGTGAACGCCGCATCCGGCTGCTTCTCCGCGCGCGCCCGCGCCTGCCACTCGGCCACGGGATTGCGCTCGATGGCCATCCGCGCGGCATAGCGGATGTAACGATCCGCGCTCGCGAGATGCGGCCACGCCACCGCCACCGTCGCGGGATCGGCCTGCACATTTAGCGCCTCCAGCTTCCGCCGCAGCGCCCGCGCATCCGCGCCCTCCTGGTCGCGCAATGCCGCCAGCGTCAACGGCGTGGCGGTTTCCGCGCCCGCGTAGGTCACCCGGAAAAGATCGGCCTGCGTGCCCCGTCCGCCCGTGGTGAAATACATCGCGCCATCATCGCCGATGAGCGCATCCGTCAGGTTGAGCGGAATCTTGCCCGTCTTGCTCTTCAGCGACTTCGGAGCCACGAAATTTTCCCATGAGCCTTTGTAACCCGCGCCATCCGGCGTCAGGTGGACCGCGATCAGACGGCCATAAGTCCAGTCGCAGATATAGAACGCCTTTTGATACTTCGAGGGAAACTTCGCGCCCGTCCCAAAGACCACCCCGGTCGGGCAGCCGAGGCCGATGTTCACCGACGCCGGCAGGCCGTCCGCGTAATACTCCGGCCACTTCGCGCCACCCTCGCGGAAACCATGATCGCCCCCGCGCACCGCCTGAAACACCCGCACCGGGCGATACCACGGACTGCCCCAGTCCCACTCCATGTCGCTGTCAAAACCGAACAACTCCCCATCCGCATTGAACCCAATGTCATAGTTATTCCGCTGCCCCGCCGAGAATAACTCCGCATTCTTCCCATCCAGATCCATCCGCACCACGTAACCGCCCGGAGGCGGATTCCCCGCGCCGAAACCATTCCCATCCTCGATCCGCTGCAGCGCCAGATCGTCCGCGTAGTTCCGATGCGGCGAACTCGGCGCGAGGTCTTTCGGAATCTTCGTAAAGTTTCCGTTCACCGCATACAGCATCTTGTCCGGTCCCAGCACCAGGGCATGCGCGCCGTGCTGCGC
>CAYQBV010000033.1:0-23189 GCA_964415705.1 uncultured Chthoniobacter sp.
GATGACGGTCGTGGCGATGAGCGCCTGCGCCTCGCCGCGCCGGAAGCGGTCCATGATCGCGTCCTTTTCGTCGGGCGCGATGCGCCCGTGGAGCAGCTCGCATTTCATCGGCGCGAGCAGCTCCTGCCACTTCTTGAATTCGCCCGCCGCCGCCTTCGCCTCCAGCTTCTCCGACTCATCGATCAGCGGATAGACGATGTAAGCCTGCCTCCCGGCCTCGAGGTGCGTGCGCAAAAACTTTACCGCCTCCGGCAGCTTCGCCGCATCGCGCGCGGCAGTGACGATCTTGCCGCGGTTCTTCGGGAGTTCGTCCAGCACGCTCACGTCGAGATCGCCGTAGAGCGTCATCGTCAGCGTGCGCGGGATCGGCGTCGCCGTCATCACCAGCACATCCGGCGCGACGCCCTGATCCCGCAGCCGCGCGCGCTGGAGGACGCCGAACTTGTGCTGTTCATCGATCACCGCCAGCCCCAGCCGCGAAAACCCCGCGCCCTCGTAGAGCAAGGCATGCGTGCCCACGAGAATGTGCGGCTCCGAGTCGGGAAAAAGCGTGGTGAGGGAAATCCGGGGAGCACACGCGTCCCGCGTGTTGGTCGCGGCGTCCCGCCGCGACGCACTTCCTGCCGCATCCGCATCACGGAAATCGTCCTCCTGTATCCAAACCCACGGATAGACTTCCCCCTGTGCCGCCACCTGCGCATCCCAAGGATTCCGCACGATGTATTGAAATTTCTCCGCCAAATCCGCGTCCGACCTGGCATAACGGTCGAACGATTCCTTCTCCCAAATCGAACCGGTCTTTTTTTCCAACCGGTTGATTTCGTGAGCGCTGAAAGATTTCAGAGAGTGCAATAAATCAGCCAGCGTCCAAAAGATCGGTGAACCTGTGGCATCACGTTCCTTTGGCCACGGCTGGAAAAGAAAATGGGTGTGGTCCGGCATCACACAGGCCGCGAACAACTCGTAGCGTTGGTTGTGAAAATGGCGCAGCGCGTGGAGAACGATGGTGCGGGCTTCTGGCGAAAGGCAGCGGCGGGCGCGGGTGGTGAAGGTGACGGCGTAAATGGCCCACGGCTGCTCGAAATGGGGAAGGTTGCGTTTCGAGTATTTGGCATCAGTGACCAGGCGGACGTCGGCGGAAGTTCGCGAAGGCGGGACGCCTTCGCCAACCCGCGGGACGCGTGTGCTCCCCGGAGCTTGCGGCGCAGCGTTTTCAAACAGCGGCAGCGCCTCGCTCTGCTCGCTGCGCGCGGCGGTGCGGAGCGCGACGCGGAGGCCGAGCGGTGCGCAGAGGTGGCGGAGCGTGAGGTAATGCTGCTCGGCGAGGATTTGCGTGGGAGCCATGAGCGCGGCCTGGTAGCCGGCTTCGACGGCAAGGAGCATGGCGCTCAGCGCGACGAGCGTTTTCCCGCTGCCCACATCGCCGTGGAGCAGGCGGTTCATCGGACGCGGCAAGGCGAGGTCGGCGCGGATTTCCTCGATCGAGCGGAGCTGCGCGCCGGTCAGCGGAAAGGGCAGCGCCGCGTGCAACCGGCGCATCAACGTGTCGCCGCCGCAATGCACCGCACCCGGCTGCGCGGCTTGCTCCGTGCGCTTCGCGGCGATGCTCACCTGCATGGCGAAAAACTCGCTCAGCACGAGATGCCGCAGCGCCTTATCCCGCGTCTCCCACGAGTCGGGGAAATGAATCTGCCGCAGCGCCCAGGCCCGCGGCGTGGCGTCGAGCGTCGCCGGGATGATGGCCTCGACCTCGTCATCGCAGAGCCTTTCCAGCACCTCCCAGATCAGCGCCCGAAGCACGCGCGGCGAGAGTCCTTCGGTCGCGCGATGGATCGGCACGAGCCGCTGGAGGTGGATCGACGCCTCCGCGTCGTCCTCCACGACCTCAAACTCCGGATGCGCGATGACCGCGCCCGAGCCGCTTGGTTTCGGCTTCCCGTAAACGACCAGCCGCTGGCCGTTGACGATCATCTTCTCGACCCAGTGCGCATTGAACCACCGGCAGAGCAGTGGCGGGCTGAGGGCGTGGGCAGCTTCCTCCTCCAGCACCACGTCGAACATCTTCTGGTAGCCGCGAATCCGCCGGACGCTGGTCTTTTTCACGATCCCGCAGACGCAGACCGGCTCGGCGGTGTCGCCGGTCGGGAAGCGGTCGAAGCGTGTGCGATCCTCGTAACGCTTCGGAAAATGCGTGAGCAGCGCCCCGACCGAGGCCAGCCCGAAGCGCTCAAGCTGCCGCTGCCGCTGGGGCGGAAGCCATTCCAAATCAGTCAGCGGCGTGTCGAGATGCACGCGCGCCAATAAGCCGGGCACCGCGCGGCACTGGCAAAGCAAATCCACGCACACCGGGCTGGATTCCTGCTGAATACAGAGAGTTTTGCCCGAGGAAATGCCGGTTGACCGACCCATTTCAGCCGTTAGCCTCCGCGCTCGCCTTCACTTTTATGACGACCAAACTTCAGTTTTGCCTGCTGTTCGCCATCCTCGCCTTGCTCGCCCCAGTCGGACGCGCGGCGGACAAAGCATCCCTCTACAACGCCAAAACCGCGCAGAAGCTCGACCTGAGCAAACTGTCACTTTTTGGGCCCCGGGCCTCGAAATTCAAATACGACGCGCGCATGGTCCACGCCGCCGAGATCGCCGCCGCCCGCGCCCGCTCGCGCTCCACCAGCCGCTGCTGGCGCTATGTCAAGGACGCCCTCCTCGCCGCGAAGATTGTCGAGACGCGACCAGTCACCGGCTACGCGAAGCAGGCCGCCGCCGAACTCACGACGAGCTACGGTTTTCGCCGCATCAAGGAAACCGATCCTTACAAGGCACCTCTCGGTTCGGTGCTGGTCTATGGCGGCAAAGGTGCCGGCCACGTGGAATTCCGCACCCGGCTCGGGTTCGTCAGCGACTTCGTTTCGCTCAAGCCCTCGCCGCGCCCGCTCATCGGCATCTACGTGAAGCCGCTCGCGTCATAAGCGCCGGGCAGCGCAGCGTGTCATAACGCGCATCCGCCCTTGCCGCCCGGAGAGGCCCCTCTACTTTCCTCGCCAGTTCTTTTCAAAACAACGCAACTGCATCACGAGTGCCCCGGCGAATCCGCCAGGGCTGCCAACCTGGTTGGAGAAACCAAGGTGGAACCGAGCGACCGAGTGGGTCGCCCGCGATGTGCGCACCGGCCCTCTGCCGGGAGCGAACCAAATCTCCCGCGATGCCACTGCCCAACCGTCCAACGCATCATGCTTCAATTCTCGCTCCGGGTGAACCCGGCGAATCCCAACCATCATCTCTGGAACAACAACGGCACGTGGTTCATTCACTACGTCGTCCACCCCACGCCCTTTACCAAAGAGCGCATCCGCCATTCGCTCGGGACGAAATCCCTGACCGAAGCCCGCGCCCGCCGCGACGCCATCCTTGCCGCCGCCCAGCCCGAACCGCTCGCGCTGGCGGCGTGAGCGCTCAGCTCCTCTTCGCCTCTTTGCCGAGCTTGTATTCAAAGCTGTCCACCAGCGCGAGCCAGCTCGCCTCGATGATGTTGTCGCTCACGCCGACGGTGCCCCAGTGCTCGTCGCCGTCGGTCGAGTCGATGAGCACGCGGGTGCGGGCGGCGGTGCCGAGCTGGCCGTTGCTGATGCGGACTTTGAAATCGGCGAGCTTGATCGCGTCGATGCCGGGATAGAACGGGCGCAGCGCCTTGCGCAGCGCGGCGTCGAGCGCGTTCACCGGGCCGTCGCCCTCGGCCACGGTGTATTCGGGCTGGCCGTTAACGCGGAGTTTCACGGTGGCTTCGCACTTGTTCCAGTGGGCTTGGGCGGCGCGGCGGAAGGAGCAGTGATATTCCTCCAGTTCGAAAAGCGGACGCTGCTGGCCGAGATGCCGGCGCAGGAGCAGCTCGAACGACGCCTCCGCGGCCTCAAACTCGTAGCCTTCACTTTCGAGCCGCTTCACTTCGGTCAGCACCTGCATCACTTCCGGCGCGCCCTTCGCGAGTTTGAAGCCGAGCCTCTCCGCCTTCACGATGACGTTCGCCTGGCCGGACATATCCGAGATCGTGATGTTCCGCTCGTTGCCGACCAGCGCCGGGTCCACGTGTTCGTAGCTGCTCGCGAGTTTCTGCACGGCATGCACGTGCTGGCCGCCTTTGTGGGTAAAGGCCGCGCTGCCAACGTAGGGCGCGCGGATGTTGTGCGGGACGTTGGCCAGCTCATCCACGAAGAGCGACAGCTCGCGCAGCCGCGTGAGATCGGGGACCACGGGCTGGCCGAGCTTGAGCTGGAGGTTCGCCGCGATGGTGATGAGGTCGCAATTGCCCACGCGCTCGCCGTAGCCGTTGATCGTTCCCTGCACCTGCACCGCGCCCGCTGCCACCGCTGCGAGCGCATTGGCCACGCCGAGGCCCGCGTCGTTGTGCGTGTGGATGCCCACCGCCGGGCTGACTTTCGCGATCACGTCGCGCGTCGCCTGCGCGACAAACTCCGGCAGCGATCCGCCATTGGTATCGCACAGCACCAGCAGGTCGGCTCCCGCGCCGTGCGCCGCGCGCAGCGTCGCCAGCGAGTAGTCGGGATCGTCCTTGTAGCTGTCGAAAAAATGCTCCGCGTCGTAGAGCACTTCGCGTCCGTGGCTTTTCAAAAACGCCACGGTGTCCGCGATCATCGCGAGATTTTCCTCCCGCGTCACCCCGAGCACCTCGACCACCTGGAGCGGCCACGTTTTGCCCACGATCGTCACGGCGGGAGTCTCCGCGTCGAGGAGGATGCGCACCTGCGGATCGTCCTCCACACGCATCTTCCCGCGCCGCGTCGCGCCGAACGCGGTGATTTTCGCATGCTTCCACGCGCGCTTTTTCACCTCGCGGAAAAACTCCGCGTCCTTCGGATTCGAGCCCGGGAAACCGCCCTCGATGTAATGCACGCCAAACGCGTCGAGCTTTTCCGCCACGCGAATCTTGTCCACGACCGAGAACGAAATCCCGGTCCCCTGCGTGCCGTCGCGGAGTGTGGTGTCGTAGATGGTGAAACGTGGAGTGCTCATGATGAAAGGGCGCGCAGCGTAAGACGGGCGGGCGGGCGAGGCAAGCGGGGGTGTCCCCGGCGGCGGCATTACTGGAAAAACTGATCGGTCATTCGCTGAGCGGAGTTCCGCGCGGCATAAGCTGCAAACAAAAGATCGCCGCGCGGCATTACGCTGCCTCCTCACCCTCTTAAAATCGAAATGCAATTGCCCGGCGCCCTTCCGAAGAAGGAATTGGTGGGAACCAGGCCCGAGCGCCGCTATTCTCGCGCCGCTTTGAAGAGCCTGCCGCCCGATCCTTTGGCCGATGCCTTTTTCCAGTTCCTCGCCGTGGAGCGCAATGTCTCGCCGCGGACGCTGGTGAACTACCGGCATGCGCTCGCGGAGTTCCGCAAAGCGGTCGCGGAGCCGGAGTGGCGGGAGCTGACGGCCGATCATTTCCGCCGCTACCTTTTTTCCTGCGGGAAGCGCGAGATGGCGCGGCCCACGATTCGGCTGCACTTCGCGGCGCTGCGGACGTTTTACAAATTTCTCAATCAACGCCACGGGCTGCGCGATAATCCGCTCAAGGAGGTCCAGCTCCCGAAGCTCGAAAAGAAGCTCCCCGTTTTCCTCAATGCCCAGCAGATCGAGGAGCTGCTCTCCGCGCCGCTGCGGGTGGAAAAGCAGGCGCAGGCTCCGCTGTGGATGCCAGCGCGCGATGCGGCGATCCTCGAGCTTTTCTACAGCAGCGGGCTGCGGCTGGCGGAGTTGGTGGCGCTGGACGTGAAGGACGTGGACATTTTTTCCGAGAGCGTGCGCGTTTTCGGCAAGGGCCGCAAAGAGCGCGTCGTCCCGGTGGGCGTACCGGCGCTGGAGGCCATCCAGCGCTACCGGCAGGCGGCGCGGGTGGAAGTGGGGCCGCTTTTTCTGAGCAAGGTGCGCAAGCGCATCTCGGCGGCCAATGTGTGGCTGGCCGTCCAGCGCTATCTGCGGCACACGAGCATCGGTGTGCGGATCAGCCCGCATAAGCTGCGGCACAGCTTTGCCACGCATCTCCTCGACGCCGGCGCGGACTTGCGCAGCGTGCAGTCGTTGCTTGGTCACGCGAGTCTTTCGACCACTCAGATCTACACGCACGTGACCACGGAGCGGTTGAAAAAGGCCTACGATCAGGCGCATCCGCGGGCGTAGAGAATTGCGGGAGCGGACGGACGCGGCTGGAAGTGTCGCGAATCGCCCACGCCGGGTCGAAGTGGCTATTTGTGATCAGATGAGGTGCCGGCGCTTTTTCGGTGGGCTCCCGTTTTACAGAGAAAACGGGATGATTTCGGCGCGTGGCATATCCGTTGCTAAAGGGCGCGCAGACCAACTGCCGCCGGATTTTCCGCTTCGTTTCGCTGACTGCTAAAAAGCAACCAGCGGGCGGGCGGAGACCGGTGGGCAAACAACATCAACCCACCAACAACCCAACAACCAACCGCATGAAACTGACCCGTCACCTCACCGCGCTCGCCGCTGCGACAGCCCTCTCTTGGGCCTCGCTCGCTGGCAGCGTTTCCGCCCAGGAAGCCGCCGCCCCACCGGCTGCCGCTCCGGCTGCAACCGCCGCCCCGGCCGAACCGGCTGCTGAAAAACCTGCACCTGCCGCAGAAGCCGCGACAAAGCCCGAGCCGACGATCGAGCAACGCGTCGCTGGCTTGGAGGCCTACATGAACAATGTTGACCCGACTTCCAGCCTCAAAACGGCGAAGGACGACAAAGGTGCCGACGTAATTCCCGACGGTCTCACGACCCCGTCCGTCGGCATTGCCGGCCCTGGACACAACGCTTGGATGATGACCTGCGCTGCGCTCGTGCTCTTCATGACGCTGCCCGGCTTGGCGCTCTTCTACGGCGGTCTCGTTCGCAAGAAGAACGTCCTCAGCGTCCTCGCCCAGTGCCTCGGCTGCGCGGGCATGGTCACGGTGCTCTGGTGGGCCTTCGGCTACAGCCTGGTCTTCGGCAAGAGCTACGGATCGCCCTACATCGGCGGAAACGAGTTCTTTTTCCTCAAAGGGGTAACCAGCGCCCCGAACACCGACTACTGCTACTGGGTCTCGCAGAACGTCTTCTCCATGTATCAGCTCATGTTCGCGATCATTACCCCGGCGCTCATCGTCGGCGCGGTCGCCGAGCGCATGAAATACAGCGCCGTCCTGATCTTCATCGCGATCTGGATGTTCGTGGTCTATTTCCCCATGGCCCACATGGTCTGGGGCGTGAACGGCCTGATGAACGGCGTCTGGAACGGTGACGCAAAAATCCAGGCGATCGACTTCGCCGGCGGCACCGTGGTGCACATGACCTCGGGTTGGAGCGCGCTCATTCTGTGCATCATTCTTGGAAAGCGCCTTGGCTTTGGCAAAGAGAAGATGGCCCCGCACTCCATGGTGCTTTGTATGGTCGGCACCGGCATGCTGTGGGTCGGCTGGTATGGCTTCAACGCCGGTTCCGCGCTCGCCGCGGATGGCGTCGCGGCCAATGCCTTCATGACGACCACGCTCGCCGCGGCCAGCGCCGGCTTTGTCTGGGCGCTCATCGAGTGGATCCACAAGGGTCATCCGTCCATCCTCGGATTCTGCTCGGGCATCGTGGCCGGCCTCGTGGTGGTCACTCCGGCCTGCGGTTTCGTCGATCCCACCGGAGCGATGATCATCGGCCTGCTGGCGGCGATCGTGCCGTATATCTTCGTGGTCTTCGTGAAGAACATGATCGGCTACGACGACGCGCTCGATACCTTTGGTGTTCACGCCGTTGGCGGCACCCTTGGTGCGCTGCTCACTGGTGTGCTGGCGACCAGCAGCGTCAATGGCAACCTGACCGATGCGAACGGCTACGCGAAAGCAAACGGCTTGTTCAAACTCGTGGCCGAAGGCGGCCTCCTCGGTCAGCAGGTCAAGGCCGTGGCCATCACCCTCGCGCTCTCGATTGTGGCGACTGTGGTTATCGCGTTCGTCATCAAAGCGGTCATCGGTCTGCGGCCCACGCCGGAGGCGGAGAGCCAGGGGCTCGACATCACTGACCACCAAGAGGAAGGATACATCCTCTGACGCTGAAAATCCGAAATCCGAAACTCGAAATACGAAACTAACCAGATGAAAAAAATCGAAGCCATCATCAAACCCTTCAAATTGGAGGAAGTAAAAGAAGCCCTCGCCGAGATCGGCGTGGAGGGCATGACGGTGTCCGAAGTCAAAGGCTTCGGACGCCAGAAGGGGCACACGGAAATCTACCGCGGCAGTGAATACACGGTCGATTTCCTGCCGAAGATCAAGATCGAGGTCGTGCTCGTGGACGAACTCACCGAGAAAGCCGTGGCCGCCATCGTGAAAGCCGCGAAGACCGGCAAGATCGGCGACGGCAAGGTCTTCATCTCGCCCGTGCTGGAAGCCGTCCGCATCCGCACCGACGAGACCGGGGAGAAGGCCGTCTAAACCGCAGCCAGTAATCATCAACAGCCGGCGACCGGGAAACTGGTCGCCGGCTTTTTTGTCCGGCGAAAGCTGAAGACGGCCACGGATTTCACGAATCGCTGGGTGTCCGTCCCCGCGCTTTGGAAATACCATGTCTCCCGATTGATTTGCGCCGCCGTGTCACACTTCTCCCCGCCGGGTGTGACACGCGGTGTGTCATGTCACACTTTCTGATTCGGACGAAGTTTTGTTACATCGCTGATTTCCAACGCCTTAAAACTCAATCGCCGCCCCGGCCTGTCGCCTGCTAATCCGGCGAGCCCAACCTTTTTCAGACCCAACTCTTTTTACTCACATGGCTAAAATCCTCGGCATCGACCTCGGCACCACGAACTCCTGTATGTCTGTCATGGACGGCGGCGAGCCGGTCGTGCTGGAAAACTCCGAAGGCGCGCGGACCACGCCCAGCGTCGTCGCTTTCACCAAGAGCGGCGAACGCGTGGTCGGCCAGGCCGCGAAACGGCAGGCGGTCACGAACCCCACAAACACGATCTTTTCCGTGAAGCGCTTCATGGGGCGGAAATTCGACGAGGTGCAGAGCGAACTGCATCGCGTGCCGTACAAAGTCGTGAAGGCGGCGAACGGTGACGCGCACATTTCCGTGACCGTGAACGGCGAGACCAAGACCTATTCGCCGCCGGAAATCAGCGCGATGATCCTCGCGAAGCTCAAATCCGACGCGGAAGCCAAGCTCGGCGAGACGATCACCCAGGCCGTCATCACGGTGCCTGCCTACTTCAACGACTCGCAGCGCACCGCGACCAAGGACGCCGGCAAGATCGCGGGCCTCGAAGTGCTCCGCATCGTCAACGAACCGACCGCCGCGTCGCTCGCCTATGGCCTCGACAAAAAGTCCGACGAGAAGATCGCGGTCTATGACCTCGGTGGTGGCACTTTCGACATCTCGGTACTGGAAATTGGCGACGGCGTCTTCGAGGTGAAAGCGACCAACGGCGACACCCATCTCGGCGGCGACGACTGGGACAACGCCGTCATGGATTGGATTTTCGCCGAATTCAAAAGTGAGTCCGGCATCGACCTCACCAAGCAACCCGACGCCGTGCAGCGCATCAAGGAGGAGGCCGAGAAGGCCAAGATCGCGCTTTCCTCGTCGCAGGAATACGAGATCAACCTGCCGTTCGTCACCGCCGACCAGAGCGGCCCGAAGCACATCCAGAAAAAACTCACCCGCTCGAAACTGGAGCAGCTCACCGACCCGCTTTTCGAGCGCACCATCGGCCCGGTCAAAGCGTGCCTCAAGGACGCTGGCCTGAGCGAGAAAGACGTCAACGAACTCGTGCTCGTGGGCGGCATGACCCGCATGCCCCGCGTCATCGAAACCGCGCGCAAGCTCGTCGGCAAAGAGCCGCACAAGGGCGTCAATCCGGATGAAGTCGTGGCCATCGGCGCGGCCATCCAAGGCGGCGTGCTCAAGGGCGACGTGAAAGACGTGCTCCTCCTCGATGTCACGCCGCTCACGCTGGCCATCGAAACCGCCGGCGGTGTCGCCACGGCCATGATCCCGCGCAACACCACCATCCCGACGCGGAAATCGCAGATCTTTTCCACCTACAGCGACAGCCAGCCGGGCGTGGAGATCAAGGTCCTGCAAGGTGAGCGCCCGCTCAGCCGCGACAACAAGAACCTTGGCACCTTTCACCTCGACGGCATCCCACCCGCGCCGCGGGGCGTCCCGCAGATCGAGGTGACTTTCGACACTGATGCCAATGGCATCCTGCACGTCAGCGCCAAGGATCTCGGCTCTGGTAAGGAGCAGAAGATCTCCATCACCGGCAGCTCCGGACTCACGAAGGAGGAGGTCGAGAAGATGCAACGCGACGCCGAGGTTCACGCTGAGGAGGACAAGAAGGCCAAGGAAGCCATCGAAATCCGCAACAACGCCGACAACCTCGCCTACCAGTGCGAGAAGCAGATCAAGGATCTCGGCGATAAGATTCCCGGCGATAAGAAGACCGACATCGAGGGCAAGATCGCCGCCGTCCGCGAAGCGCTCAAGGGCAACGACACCGACGCCATCAAGTCCGCCTACGACGCACTCCAGACGACCTTCCAAAGCGCCAGCGAAGACCTTTACAAACAGGCCGCCGCCAGCGCCGGTGCCGCCGGTCCCGACGGCGGGGCCCAAGGCTCTGCCGAACCGGATGCCGGTGCCGCGAAGAAAGCCGACGGCGATATCGTCGATGCCGAGTTTGAAGTCGTGGACAACGACAAGAAAAAGTAAGCGCCCCACCCACCGCCACCCATGCGCCTCATCGGTCTCACCCTTTGCCTTCTCGCCTCGTCATTCGGCGCCCGTGCCGAATCCATCGAGGACCGCATGGCATCGCTGGAGCGGCAGGTGAAGACCCTTGAAGAAGCGTTGCGCCTGCAGACCGGAACACCCGTCCCGGCCCGGCCGGAGGCTCGGGTCGCCGAAGAGGACACCCGGTAAGCCACCCATTTGCCAAACCACTTTACCCATTTCGCCGCAGTTAGCTCCCAGCGAGCTAAACCTGGCCGGAAGCTAACAACCGGCGATTTAAGTAGAAACCAAAAAAACCAACAACCAACTAAATAGAAAGTAACTACCAATATGGCAGTCAACATTCGACCACTCGCAGACCGCGTCCTCGTGAAGCCCATGGAGGCCGCTGAAGTCAAAAAAGGCGGGATCATCATCCCCGACGCCCACAAAGAAAAACCGCAGGAAGGCAAAGTCGTGGCCCTCGGCACTGGCAAGCGTGATGACGACGGCAAGCTCATCGCTTTCACCGTCAAGAAGGGCGACACCGTCCTGATCAGCAAGTACGGCGGAACCGAAGTGAAAATCGACGGCGACACCCACCTCATCATGCGCGAGGACGACATCCTCGGCATCATCGACTAACTCAAACCACAACCAACCAACTAACTCACCAATCATTATGGCAGCCAAACAACTCCAATTCGACGAGTCCGCACGCCACGCTCTCCTGCGCGGCATTGAGAAACTCGCCAAGGCCGTCAAGGCCACCCTCGGGCCATCCGGCCGCAACGTCATCCTCGACAAGAAATTCGGCAGCCCGACGATCACCAAGGACGGTGTGACCGTGGCCAAGGAAATCGAACTCGAAGACCCGTATGAAAACATGGGCGCCCAGCTCGTTCGCGAAGTCGCCAGCAAGACCAGCGACGTCGCCGGCGACGGCACCACCACCGCGACCGTTCTCGCCGAAGCCATCTTCAAGGAAGGTCTCAAGAACGTCACCGCCGGCGCCAACCCGACCTCGCTCCAGCGCGGCATCAACAAGGCCGTCGAAGCGCTCGTCGCCGAGATCGCCCGCATCTCGAAGAAGGTGAAGGACCGCACGGAAATCGCGCAGGTCGCCACCGTCTCCGCCAACTGGGACACCACCATCGGCGAGATCATCGCCGACGCGATGGACAAGGTCGGCAAGGACGGCACCATCACGGTGGAAGAAGCCAAGTCGATCGAGACCAGCCTCGACGTCGTCGAAGGCATGCAGTTCGACAAGGGCTACCTCTCGCCCTACTTTGTCACGAACGCCGAGGCCATGGAGACCGTCCTCGACAATCCCTACATCCTCATCCACGAGAAGAAAATCAGCTCCCTCAAGGATCTGCTCCCCGTGCTCGAGAAGACTGCGAAGACCGGCAAGCCGCTCCTCATCATCGCTGAAGACGTGGAAGGCGAAGCCCTCGCGACCCTCGTGGTGAACAAGCTCCGTGGCACCATCCAGGTCGCAGCCGTCAAGGCTCCCGGCTTTGGCGACCGCCGCAAAGCCATGATGGAAGACATCGCCATCCTCACGGGCGGCCGCTGCATCACCGAAGACCTCGGCCTCAAGCTCGAGAACATCACCCTCGAAGACCTCGGTCGCACCAAGCGCGTGACCATCGACAAGGAGAACACCACCATCGTCGAAGGTGCCGGCAAACAGGCCGACATCCAGGGCCGCGTCTCGCAGATTCGCCGCCAGATCGAGGAAACGACCAGCGACTACGATAAGGAGAAGCTTCAGGAGCGCCTCGCGAAACTCGCCGGTGGCGTGGCCGTCATCAATGTCGGTGCCTCGACTGAGACCGAGATGAAGGAGAAGAAAGCCCGCGTCGAAGACGCCCTCCACGCCACCCGTGCGGCCGTGGAAGAAGGTATCGTCCCCGGCGGCGGCGTCGCCCTCATCCGCGCGCAGAAGGTGCTCGACACCCTCAAGCTCGAAGGTGACGAAGCGATCGGTCTCCAGATCGTGCGCCGCGCGATCGAAGCTCCGCTCCGCACCCTCGCCGACAATGCCGGCCAGGAAGGCGCGCTCATCGTCGCCGAAGTCAAGAAGCGCAAAGGCAATGAAGGTTACAACGTCGCCACCGGCGTCTATGAAGACCTCATCAAAGCTGGCGTCGTCGATCCGGCCAAAGTGACCCGCAGCGCGCTCCAGCACGCCGCGTCGATCTCCGGCCTGCTCCTGACCACCGAGGCGATCATCACCGAGAAGCCCGAGCCGAAAGCGGCCCCGGCCGGCGACCCGCACGGTCACGGCGGCGGCGGCATGGGCGGCATGGACTACTAAGCGCCCGCGCTTAGCAATCCGCGAACAACGAACAACCGCCGGGTTCCGCAAGGAGCCCGGCGGTTTTGCTTTGCCGACCTCCGGTCGGAAGAGCGAACCGTTGGAGGTGGGATGTGGCTAAAGGTGGAGGAAAAGTTCGATTGTCCCTACCGGGGGAGTCGTCCAGCGCTCTGCATTCTTTCGCACCGAGCACCGGAAGTCTGGTGCCAAAGAAGCGAGGCAGGCTGGTGGCCTGCCTCGCCCGGTATTGGTCGAGGGTTGTGGCTACAGTCAGAAGCCGAAGATGAAAGACAGCGGTGAGACGTGGCGACGGGTTTCGCGGCTGCGCGGGCGGTCATCGTGATCGTGAGAGCGATAACGCGCCCGCGGCGCATAGTGGTAGCTTGGCCGTTCATCCTGGTAACACCGAGGGCGATAGACCTCGCGATAGACTGGGTGCCCACAGCGGTCATAACCCACGAATTCGCGGTCGCAATCTCTGGCACTCGCGCTGGGCGCGAAGGCGGCGAGACCGGTGAGGAGGAGTGAGGCAATCAGGAGTTTTTTCATAGTTGCCGATTCCGACGCGGCCTTCCGCTCACCTATTCATGCGCTCGCGAAATTTTTTGAAATCATTTGTTACCAACTGCGGAGATGTGCGCGTCTCGTTCAACCCCGTGACAGGCTTGCACATCCTGTCACGTTCTTTCAGGGCTTGGTCCGTGATGAACGATTTTTGGGGGCCTTGCCCAAGGCCGGCTTGTTACCGGGTCTTTGATCCTCAAGGCATCGCCGCTCTCCAAGCACCCGCCGTCCGTTACGCTCAGCGAGCGCAGTCCCTTCCCGGTGACTTACTCACTCCGCCGCCCGCCGGTGAGCAGGGGGAGGAGGTGATAGAGCAGGTAGCCGAGGGAGGTGATGAGCGCGGCGACATAGGTCCAACCGGCGGCGTCGAGCACTTTGCGGACTCCGGTCATTTCCTCATCGGTGCCGATAAAGCCCATCTCCGCGAGCACGCGTTTGGCGCGGGCTGAGGCATCGAATTCCACGGGCAGGGTGATGAGATTGAAAAGCATGATGACTCCCCAAGCGGCAGCCATAATCCATGAGGCGGTGTTCCAGCTCAGGATGCCGGTGAACATGCCGATCATCGGCAGCCACATCACGATCTGGCTGGCGAAGTTCGTGGCGCCCACCGCAGCCATGCGCCAGTGCAGCGGTCCGTAAGCCTGCTGGTGCTGGATGGCATGCCCGCACTCGTGCGCCGCGACGCCGTAGGCGGCCACGGAGTTGCCGTGAAAATTGTGGGTTGAGAGGACGAGCCGCTTGTTCGTGGGGTCGTAGTGGTCGCCGAGCAATTCGTCGTGCGGGAGGATTTCCACGTCGCTGATACCCGCGCGCTGGAGAATGGCGCGGGCGACTTCCGCGCCGGTGGCGCGCGAGGATGCGGGGACTTGGCTGTAGCGGCGATAGACGCTTTTCACGCGGGCCGCGGCCCACAGGGAAATCAGCATCGTGCCGACAAAAAGGATGATGGCGAAGAGACTCATGGCGTTGATGTATTCGGGTGCCGTGGGGAGCTGGATGCCTGCTGGCGTGGCCAGGCACCGCGGTCTCCGCAGCGGCACCATCAGACCGCGCGGCGGCCAAAATGTTCACCCGCT
This sequence comes from uncultured Chthoniobacter sp., assembly GCA_964415705.1. Classification (GTDB taxonomy): domain Bacteria; phylum Verrucomicrobiota; class Verrucomicrobiia; order Chthoniobacterales; family Chthoniobacteraceae; genus Chthoniobacter. Next base: position 14,710 of record CAYQBV010000033.1, read on the forward strand.
TTCGAGCTTCCCACGTCCGCATGCGACGTGAATGTTCACCGCCCGCTTATGCCCGATCCCATTGCCAGCGCCACCGAACTGACCGTCCGCTACGGTCCGCACACCGTGCTCGACCGCGCCACCATGGCGGTGGAGGAAGGCGAACGCATCGGGCTCGTGGGTCGCAACGGCTGCGGCAAGTCCACATTCCTGCGGATCGCGGCGGGCGAGTTGCAACCGGACGCGGGCCTGTTCACGCGCCGGCGTGATCTGATGACGGGCTGGCTGCCGCAGGCTTTCGCGCTGCAAGAGGAGGCCACGGTTTTCGCGAATATCGAAGCAGGCGCGGCGCACATCCTCGCGCTGCTGGCGGAGTATGAAAACACCCCTGCCGAGCATCCGCGCAGCTCCGTGCTGCTCGATCAGATCAACCACTTCGACGGCTGGGATCTCGACCGCCGCATCGAAAGTCTGGCTACGCATCTCCACGCGCCGGAGCGCAACCGCACGGTCTCGACGCTGAGCGGTGGAGAAAAACGGCGCGTCGCGCTCTGCCGCGCGCTGGTCGCGCGGCCGGACTTTCTCATCCTCGACGAACCCACGAACCATCTCGATACGGAGTCCATCGAGTGGCTGGAGGACTTTCTCTCGCGCTATCCCGGTGCGTGTCTCTTCGTCACGCACGACCGCTATTTCCTCGACCGCATCGCCACGCGCATCGTCGAGCTGACGCGCGGCGGTTTCCTTTCCTACCAAGGCAGCTACAACGATTTCCTCATCGCCAAAGCCACGCGCACCTCGGTCGAGGAGGAGCAGGAGCGGAAGCGGCAGAAGTTTCTCAAGCATGAGCTGGATTGGGTGCGCAAAGGTCCGCGCGCGCGCCGGACGAAAAGCGTGGATCGCATCGAGCGCTATTTCGAAGAAGCCGGGAAAGACGGACCAGAGCAGGAGCTGGATGTGGAGCTGATCATCCCGCCGGCGGCGAAGTCGTCGAACCGCGTGATCACGCTCACGGATGTCGGCATGGAACTCGGCGGGCGCGTGCTCTTTGACTGCGTGAATCTGGACCTCCCGATGGGTATGCGGTTGGGCATCGTCGGGCGCAACGGGGTGGGGAAATCCACGCTGCTCAAAATCATCATGAGCGAGCTCGTGCCGACGCAGGGCAAGGTCGAGATCGGCGCACGCACGCAGGTCAATTACGTGGATCAAAACCGGCTGGTGCTCGACGAAGACAAGACCGTCTGGGAGGAGGTCGGCGAAGGCGGCGAGCATGTCCGTCTCGGCGACGAAACCCTTTCGCTGCGCGCCTATCTGCGGCGGTTTCTTTTCACCGACGACCGCATCAACTCGAAAGTCCGCCTGCTCAGCGGCGGCGAACGCAGCCGCGTGATCCTCGCGAAAGTGCTGAAGCGCGGCGGCAACGTGCTCATCCTCGACGAGCCGACCAACGACCTCGATCTCGCCACGCTGCGGCTGCTCGAAGAGGCGCTCGTGCTCTTCAAAGGCAGCGTCATCGTGGTCAGCCACGACCGCTATTTTCTCAATCGCGTCTGCACGCACACGATGGCGTTTGAAGGCGAAGGCGTGGTCACGATGAACGCCGGTGCCTACGACTACTATCTGGAGAAACGCGCCGCGCGCCGCGCCGTCCCCGCGCCCGCTCCAGTGGTGAAAATCGCGCCCGCCGCGAAGTCGGAAAAGGCGCGCAAACTCAGCTACAAGGAGGCGCGCGAGCTCGAGACTATCGAAGCCGAAATCCTCGCCTCGGAGGAAAAGGTCGCGCTCATGGAAACCGCGCTGGCCAGCCCGGATTTCTACGCCAAGAACGGCCACAACTGGGACGCTTTCGAGGCCCAACTCGAAACCGGCAAAGCCGAAGTGGCCCGGCTCTACGCGCGCTGGGAGGAGTTGCAGGCGATCGCGAATGGGTAGGCGCGGGCGGGGAGAGTGTGCAGTATTCAGTGAGTCGCGCCGCAGCGAAAACTGAACACTGAATACTGCCTGCTGAATACTTCCGCCCTTCCGATGCCCACGCCTGCCCCATTTTCCACACCCGAACTCCTCGCCCCCGCGGGCGGCTGGGACTGCGTGCGCGCGGCGGTGGCGAATGGCGCGGACGCGGTTTATTTCGGGCTGCCGAAATTCAACGCGCGGCTGCGGGCGGACAATTTCACCGAGGCGGAGCTGCCGGAGGTGGTGGCATTTTGTCATCGGCACGGGGTGAAAGCGTACGTCGCTTTCAACACGCTCGTCTTTACCGGCGAACTCGATGCGGCGGCGGAGTATCTGCGGCTGCTGAGCCGCGCGGGCGTGGATGCGCTCATCGTGCAGGATGTCGGGCTGGTGCGGCTGGCCCGGGCGATCACGCCGGAGCTGCCGATTCACGCGAGCACGCAGATGACGATCTCGTCGCCGGAGGGCGTGACGTTTGCGCGGGAGCTGGGCATCGAGCGCGCGGTGCTGGCGCGGGAGTTGTCGCTGCGGGAGTTGGCGAAGTTCGGCGATCGGGCAACGGCGCTGCCGCTGGAGGTGTTCGTGCATGGGGCGTTGTGCGTGGCGTATTCCGGGCAGTGTCTGACGAGCGAATCGCTCGGGCAGCGGAGCGCGAATCGCGGCGAGTGTGCGCAGGCGTGCCGGATGCCGTACGAGCTGGTCGTGGATGGCGCGGTGCGCGATCTGGGCGACCGGCGCTATCTGCTTTCGCCGCAGGATCTGGCGGCGGTGGAGGAAATTCCGGCGCTGCTGAAACTGGGTGTGGTGAGTTTCAAAATCGAGGGCCGGCTGAAGACGCCGGAGTACGTGGCGGCGGTGTGTCAGGTGTATCGGAAGGCCATCGACGCCGCGCTCGCGGACGTGCCGAACACGCCGGATCGGCAGCAGCTCGAGATGGCGTTTTCGCGCGGGTTGTATTCCGGCTGGATGCACGGGGTGAACCACCAGGAGCTGGTCTCCGCGCGGTTCGGAAAAAAGCGCGGGCCGTTGGCCGGGCGGATCGTGAGCGTGGGTCGCGACTGCGTGGAGCTGACGCCGCAGATCGCGCTGAAGCTCGGCGACGGCGTGGTTTTCGACACCGGCGGCGATACCAACGCGGAGCAGGGCGGGCGGATTTTCGGGATCAAGGGCGGGCGCTATTTTTTCCAGCACGGGCACATTGATTTCGCGCGGCTGAAGCCCGGCGACCGCGTGTGGAAGACCGATGATCCCGAGCTGAACAAGCGGCTGCGGCAGTCGTTCGCCGGGAAGATCGAGCCGCGCCGGCGGGTGGTGGTGGATGTGCGCGTGAGCGGGCGCGCGGGCGAGGCGCTGGTGGTGCTGGTGGTGCTGGGGAGCGCGCGCGTCCCGCGTGCTGGCGAAGGCGTCCCGCCTTCGCGAACTTTCCAAGACGTCGTGACCGGAAGAGACGCGCCTATGACTCCTGACGCCTCGGGAAGTGCGTCGCGGCGGGACGCCACGACCAACACGCGGGACGCGTGTGCTCCCCAGAACCTGCGCTCCGCGCTGCCGCTGCAGGCTGCGCGCACCGCACCGCTGACCACCGAGAAACTGCGCGAGCATCTCGGGCGGTTCGGCGAAAGCGGCTACGTGCTCGGGGAGTTTGCGAATGATCTGGAGGGCGACGTGATCCTGCCGATCGGCGAACTAAACCGGCTGCGGCGCGAACTGGTTTTCCAACTCGATGCGGCGCGGGCGGTGGTGCGCGCGGAGTCGCCGGAGTCCTGGCGCGAGGTTTTCCAAAGTAGCGCAAGCCTCCGGCTTGTGAACCCGCCCGCCCGCAAGCCGGAGGCTTGCGCGACCCTGCGCGTGCTTTGCCGGACAATGGACCAGCTCGACGCCGCGCTTTCCTGCGGCATCGGCGAAATCTACGCCGACTTCGAGGACATCCGCCGCTACAAAGACGCCGTCGCCCGCGTGCGCGTGGCGGAAAACGGCGCGCGGATTTTCCTCGCGACACCGCGCATTCAAAAAGCCGGCGAGCAGGGCTTTTTCAAGCTCATCGAAAACGCCGCGCCGGACGGCGTGCTCATCCGCAACCTCGGTGCGATCGCCCATTTCGCCGCCAGCCCACTGCGGAAAGTGGGCGACTTTTCCCTCAACGTCGCCAACCCGCTGACCGCGCAGCACCTCATCGGCGCGGGCCTCGAGCGCGTGACGGTGAGCTACGACTTGAACATCGGCCAAGTGCTTGACCTCCTCGCCGCCGCGCCGCCGGAGTGGTTCGAGCTGACCATCCATCAGCACATGCCGATGTTTCATATGGAGCACTGCGTCTTCGCCGCGTTTTTGTCGAAAGGGAAGGACGCCACGGACTGCGGCCGGCCGTGCGAAAAGCATCGCGTGAGCCTGCGCGACCGCGTGGGCGTGGAGCACCCGCTGCGCGCCGATGTGGGCTGCCGCAACACGCTCTTCAACGCCGTCCCGCAAACCGGCGCGCGCTTTTTTGCGCAGCTCGGCGACGCCGGTCTGCGCGACTATCGAGTCGAGCTGCTGGAGGAAAGCGCGGACGAAGCCGCCCGCGTTATCCGCGCCTACCAGACGCTCCTCGGCGGCGAGCGCGACGGCGAAGAACTCTGGCGCGACCTCCGCGCCCAGTCGCAACTCGGCGTCACGCACGGGACGTATCAAACCGCCTGACTGCCGCCGCGCAGCGAGGGTGAGGGCGCAGTTTTTAAAAAAGCAACGCACCTCTTGACGACAGATTTTTCCCGCATACTAGTTGCGACTCGTTCTCACAAAGACCCAAATTAACCTCATCACCGCATGTTTCACCGCCTCTTCCGTCGCCCTCAGATCCTCGCTTCCGCCCTCGCCGGCGTCCTGCTCGCCACGGCCGGCAGCGCCTCCGCTGGACAGCGCAAATTCGCGTACAGCTACGAAACGCTCACGGCTCCGGTCGGCAGCGTGGAGTTTGAAAACTGGGTGACCTGGAAGCACACCAGCGGCGACGGGCGCGTGGACCAGTTCGACTTCCGCCACGAGTTTGAGTTCGGCGTCACGGACCGCCTCCAGATCGGTCTCTATGTCGCCGACTGGCGCCTCACGGACACGAGCACCGGCAGCCGCGCGACGTATCGGCACTCGGGGGTCGAAGTCATCTACAACCTCACCAATCCGACGACGGACTTCATCGGGTCCGCGCTTTACGGCGAACTGCTGATCGGCGAGGGCGTCATCGAACTCGAAGGCAAGTTGCTCCTGCAAAAAAACTTCGGTCCCGTGACCCTCGTTTACAACGCGATCATCGAGGCCGAATGGGAGGGCAAAACGCTCAAGCACCTCGACGAGCGCAGCGGGGAGTTCGCGCAGACGCTCGGCGTCAGCTACCAGGTGAACCCGAACTTCAACGTCGGCGCCGAGCTGCTCCACGAGGTCGCGCTGCCGGAGTGGCGGGCTGAGGGAAAGTCGGTCGTCTTTGCCGGACCGAACGCATCCTTCCGGGCCGGGCGCTTTTTCGCCACGGTGGCCGGGCTCTTCCGCGTGACGGATCACGATGAAGAACCGGACGTCCAGACGCGGCTCATCTTCGGAGTCGATTTCTGAAAACATCCGCTGTCGGTCACTTTCCGCGGCTGCTCGCGGGCGCAGCGCTCGCCGTGTTTGCGAGCGGTTGCGTCGGCACCGTGCCGCCGCCCGTTTCGCCGGCGATGCTCCGCGTGAGCCGCGGGGCCACGGCTCAGACCTTGGAGGCCGGACGCTTCACGCTCACGACGCGGTGCGCATCCTGTCACCAAGTCTATCCGGTCGCCGCGTACTCACCCGCCCGTTGGGCCGAGATCGTGGAGGAAATGGCCGAACGCACGAAGCTCGACGCGTCCCAGCAAGCCGCCCTCCTCGCCTACCTCACCGCCGCGCAGGCCACACCACCTCCCGCGCCCACCCCGGCGGGATAAAGTTCATGCGCGTCCCAAGGTTGGGTTCATCCTGAGCAACCGAACCCGGGCGAGATTTTTGGGTGCGGCCAGGGTTTCTTCGCCGCCGGCTAAAACTTCGCGCCAATGACGAGCTGGCCGTAGGCCGCGCCGGCTTTGCTTTGGTAGTTTTCGTCGGCGCGGTGAAAATCGAAATCGCGATACGCCACCACCCCGGCCTCGATCTCCGCCGCCAGCCACGACGAAACTTTCCACGACGCCCCAACCCCCGCGCGGATCTCGGTGAGGTCCACGACCGCGCGGTTGAGCTTCGACGCGCCGTGGGTATCGCCGAAATCGCGGCTCACGCGGAATGTCGAGCTGCGCAGGTCGGCGCCGCCGTAAAGCGTGAGTTCCTTGCTCCTGCGATATTCGAGGCGGGGCCGCGGCAGGACGCCGTTGAGCACCCAGCGGTCGGCGAATTTCCACCGCACGCCCACGGCCGGAAAAACGGGGATTGCCCGGTCCACGTTCACGCTCACGCCCACGATCCACTGGAGATCGGCGCTCGCGATGTAGGAGCCGCCGATGAGGAAGGGCACATTGAAATCGCGCGCCGAGAGATCGCCCGCCGCGCTGTAAAAGCCGGGCTGCGCCTCGATCCGCACGAGCCACGAATCGAAAAGCTGCAGGTCGAGCCCGACCACGGCGCTCAGCGATTGCAGCGTATTCGGCAACGGAGCGCGGCTGGGCAGGGCAAAGGAAAAGCGCTGCCAGTCAAAGCCCGCGCGCACCTGCGGTCCGTCGCCGAGCGGGACGGAGACGACCTCGCGAATCAGCGCGGACAGGCCGGAGACATCGCCCGAGCGATCGTGACCGAGATCGGTGCGCGCGCTGCTGGTCAGCGAAAACTCAGCGTCGGATTGGTGGGAGATTTCCGCACCCGCGAGGGCTTCCGCCGCGAGCGAAAGGGCCGCGAAAATGGCGCGGCGCGTTGTCATTTCGCGTCCTTCACAAACGCCGTCACGAACTGCCTGATCTGCTTCATCATCGCCGCGCCCGACCCCATGCGCTCCATGCCGTGCAGTTCGCCCAGCTCGGGCGACGCGATGTAATCGCCACGCCACACGAGCGTTCCGCCCTCCACCGGCCACATCTGGTAAAGCGTCAGCAGCACGAAGTAGCCGCCGCTCGCGAAATACTGCACGTCCGCCGTCTGCGCGCCGCCCGGCGTCGTCTTTTCAAAAGTCGCGCCGAGCGAAAGCGCCGCCTCGCCCTGCACATCGAACAGCTCCCAGTAGTGCGCCGTTTTCCCTCCGCCGCCGCTCAGCGCGGAAGTGATCCCGGAAAAGTGCGCGCGCACCTTCGGCACCTCCTTGAGCAAGCGCCCGAGTTCATCCGCCGCGGAAATCGTTTCGCCCTTCCAGACGTAAGCCGGCTGCCGCGCGACCCCGCCCGCATTGAACGCCTGCGCGCGCCCGAGCAGCACGCTGGCCCACGCGCCACTCCACGCGCTCCCGCCCTTGCCCAACGTCTTCGCCTCCTCCGCGCTGACCTTCAGGCCGGGTTTCGCCGCGTCGAATTTCTCCGTCGCCGCGATCAGCGCCTTCACCGGGCCGTTCGTCGGGGCGCTGGCGAGCTGGCGGAAATCGTCGGCCGTCGGCTTCGCGGGGAGTTCGCCGTGCAGCCAGACCTTCAGCTCCGGGTGCCGGGCCGGCGACCACTGGCGCTGGAGTTCCAGGGTCCTCGCGACCGGTGCTTTCACCACAAAGGCGCTTTCGATGGCCAGTCCGCGCGGGAAGCTCATCGTCGGCCCGCGCCCCGTCTGCACCTCGCCTGCACTGAGCTTCGCGAGGTCCACGTTTTTCAACGACGAGAACGCCGCCATCTCGGCGACCGGATCGGCCAAAGCACCCACGGAAAGGAGCGCGAAAACGAAAGCAATGCGGCGGAGCATAGGCCGGGCAAGAGACGAAACGCCCGCCGGGTTGTCAATGCCGCGCGGGCCGGTGGGAAAGCCACGGGCCATCCTTCGACAGCGCTCGGGCGGACAGAGTTATTACCAATCTTTGCTCCGCAGCTTCTTCACCTGCGAACGCTTCTTTTTACTTTGCAACATGCGCTCTTTGACGCCGCGCGGACGTTTCGAGTTTTGCCGGCGTTTTTTCGCGATCTCGGCCCGCTGGGCGGCGCGCTCCGCCCGGCGGGACTCTTCAATGGCGTCGAGCAGGCGGTCCCAGGCGAGATGGCGGTTCATGGACTGCGAACGCGTGTCCTGCACGGTCACGGCCACTCCGGTCGGCGCGTGGCGGAGGGTGACGGCGGTGGAGACCTTATTCACATGTTGTCCACCGGGGCCGGAGCTGCGCGCGAACTTTTCCTCAAAGTCCGGCAGACTCAGTCGGAGCTGGGCGAGACGCGCGGCCCGGCGGGCGGCGAAATCGGCGGGCCGCGGCATCCTATTTGAGCGCTTCCTGCGGGTTGGGGCCGAAGCGTAGCGGGTCCACGCGGGTGGTGGTGGGGACGGTGCTGGGGCTCTTTTGAAAGCGGACACCGAGGCGCGGCGGGAGCGCGACTTTGCTGGCACTCGCGGTAAAGGCGGGGGGGCCGAGTTGCGCGGGGTTGGGGTTGGACCAGAGTTACAGGGCGAGG
>CAYQBV010000034.1:0-23156 GCA_964415705.1 uncultured Chthoniobacter sp.
CCCTACGTGGCCCCGCCGAGCACGGCGTCGTATTCGAGCAGCAGCTCCAGTTCCAAGCAGGAGAGCAAGAAAAAGAAGTCGAAGAAGAAGAAAAAGAAGAAAAAGAGTAAAAAGAAGAAGTGAGTTTGGGCGGTCGTCCGGGTTGGCGGGTTCCGGCGGGGCAAAAGTAGGCGGCCAAAGTGGGGTGAGAGATTTCTTTTCGCACAATTGCTTGCGGCCCGCCGGGATGGCTCCATAGTGCCGCCCTCTTGCGGCGGGCTGCCTTTTTCCCAAAGGCCGGACGCTCGGGGGATTTCGGGGTGTAGCTTAGCTTGGTAGAGCGCCTGGTTTGGGACCAGGAGGTCGCAGGTTCGAATCCTGTCACCCCGACCACATTTCAGCGGCGCAGGAAGTTTTTTCTGGAAAGAGAAAAAAACCCTTGCGGACGGCATGCTGATACCAGAGACTTCGCGTCCATTTTGCCGCGAGGATTAGTCATCCTCGCTCTTTTTCGTTTTGAGCACCGCCGCCGTCGTCAGCCCTACTTTATTTCCGCAGAAACACCGAGACGCAGAGGATGAATTTCGTCCTCTGTGTCTCGGTGTCTCTGCGGCTTTCACATGGAGTGAGGCCAGGCCGCAGCTCAAACCCTAGTTTTTCGCGCTCTCTCCGTTGGCTGGTCGGCGGAGGGAAGAGCGCCAAGCAGCAACCAGCAAACCGAAGCAATCACCTCCATGTCTGAACGCAAATACTTTGGCAAACTCCGGGAAGGCGCTGAACCGCCGAATCTCATCGAAGTCCAACTCGACAGTTACGTCGAGTTTCTCCAGCAGGACGTGGCACCGAGCAAACGCAAAATGACCGGCCTTCAATCCGTGTTCAAGGAGGTCTTCCCGATTCAGAGTTACGACGAGAAAGTGACGCTGGACTTTGCCAGCTACGAAATCGGCGATCCCAAACTGAGCATCCGCGAGGCCATGCGCGAGGGGCAGACTTTCAGCGCGCCGCTGCACGTGACCTTCCTGCTCAAGGAGGAAAAGGCGACCAAGGAGGAGAAGGTTTACATGGGCGAAATCCCGCTGATGACGCCCCAGGGCACGTTTGTCATCAATGGCGCGGAACGCGTGGTGGTGTCGCAGTTGCACCGCTCCCCGGGCATCTGCTTCGAGTCCTCGCTGCATCTGAATGGCAAGGTGCTGTTCAGCTTCCGTATCATTCCGGATCGGGGTTCGTGGGTGGAGGTGCAGTTCGACACGAACGACCTGCTCTATGTCTATCTCGACCGCCGCAAGCGCCGGCGGAAGTTCCTCGCCACGACCTTTCTTCGCGCGCTGGGTTACGGCTCGGACGAGGAAATCATCAAGATTTTCTACAAAGTGGAGAAGCTCAAGCTCAGCGAGAGCCTCGAAGAGGAAGAGATCGCGACCAAGGTGCTCATCGCCGACGTGCGCGACGGGGAAATCACCGTGGCCCGCGCTTTTGAGCCGCTGACCAAGGCCACGATTCGCCAGGTGATTGCGCTGGGCGTGAAGGACGTGCAGGTCGTGGATACGAAGCTGGACGACACGGTCATCAAGGCTCTGAAAAAGGATCCGGCGCACGATGAAGAAGAGGCGCTCAAGGACATTTACCGCCGTCTCCGCCCTGGCGACCCACCAACCGTGCCGAATGCGCGAGGCCTGCTCAAGCGGCTGTTTTTTGACCCGAAGAAATACGATCTCGGCCGGGTCGGACGCCACAAGCTGAACCAGAAGATGGCCCTCGACGTGTCCCACGACGAGCGCACGATGACCAAGGAAGACTTCATTGCGGCGATGAAATACCTCATCGGCCTGCGCCGCGGCGAAGGCAACCTCGACGACATCGATCACCTCGGTTCGCGCCGCGTGCGCACCGTGGGCGAACTCCTCGCCAATCAGTGCCGCGTGGGCCTCGCCCGCACGGAGCGACTGGTGAAAGAGCGCATGACCCTCTTCGACGTGAACATCGAAGGCATGACGCCGCAGAAGCTGATCAACCCGAAGGCGCTGTCCGCGGTCATCCGCGACTTCTTTGGACGGAGCCAGCTCTCGCAGTTCATGGATCAGACGAATCCGCTCGCCGAGTTGACCCACAAGCGCCGTCTTTCGGCCCTCGGGCCAGGAGGACTTTCGCGGGATCGCGCGGGCTTTGAAGTCCGTGACGTGCATCCTTCGCACTACGGCCGCATCTGCCCGATCGAGACGCCGGAAGGCCCGAACATCGGTCTGATCTCGTCCATGTCCACGTTCGCGCGGATCAACGATTTCGGCTTCATCGAAACGCCGTATCGCAAGGTTGAAAACGGTCGCGTCACCGACAAGATCGACTTCCTCACCGGCGACAAGGAAGAGAACTTCCTCGTTGCCCAGGCCAATGCCGCGTTTGACGAAAAAGGCCACTACACCAGCGACAAAGTGAGCGTCCGCTATCGTGGCGACTTCCTCGAAGTCGAGCCGTCGAAAGTCCACTATATGGACGTCTCACCAAAGCAACTCGTCTCCGTCGCCGCCGGCCTCATCCCCTTCCTCGAGCACGACGACGCCAACCGCGCGCTGATGGGTTCGAACATGCAGCGCCAGGGCGTGCCGCTCCTCATTTCCGAGTCGCCGCTCGTTGGCACCGGTATGGAGGGCAAAGTGGCCCGTGATTCCAAGGCGGTCATCGTGGCCGAAGCCAACGGCAAAGTCGCGAGCGTCAGCGGCGACCTGATCGTCGTCACCAAGGATGGCCATCTGCCTGAAGGCAAAAAGAAGCTCAAGCACGACCCGGAAGAGGGAGTCTATCTTTACGACCTCCGTAAGTTTATGCGCTCCAACGCGGGCACCTGCGTGAACCAAAAGCCGATCGTTAAGAAGGGTCAGTCTGTGAAAAAGGGCGACGTCATCGCGGATGGCCCGAACACCGACCAGGGCGAACTCGCCCTTGGCCGCAACGTGCTCGTCGCGTTCATGCCCTGGAACGGCTACAACTTCGAGGACGCCATCACGATTTCCGAGAGGGTCGTGAAAGAGGACATCTACACCTCCATTCACATTGATGAATTCGACATCGGAGCCCGCGACACCAAACTCGGCCCCGAGGAAATCACCCGAGACATCCCGAACGTCAGCGAGGAAGCGCTCCGCAACCTCGGCCCGGACGGCGTCATCCGCGTCGGCGCCGAAGTGAAGCCCGGCGACATCCTCGTTGGTAAGATCACGCCGAAGTCCGAAACCGAACTCGCCCCGGAAGAGCGCCTCCTGCGCGCCATCTTCGGCGAGAAAGCGGCGGACGTGAAAGACACCTCGCTGACCGTCCCGTCCGGCACGTACGGCATCGTCATGGATGTTAAAGTTTCGAGCCGCAAGGAAGTCACCCGCATCAAACTCTCGCCGACCGAAAGCAAACGTCAGGCGAAGGTCATCGACGAGGATTACGCCAAGCGGAAGGACGAACTGCACGAGCAACTCACCGAGGCGCTTTCCAACATCCTCCTCGGCGAAAAAATCCCGCTCGATGTAGTCAACGCCCAGACCGGCGAGATCATCATTCCGGCCAATCGCAAAATCACCAAGACCCTGCTGCGCAAGCTCGCTGGCGTCTATGACCACGTCGATATCGACCCATCGCCAATCCGCAATAAGATCCGCGAGATCATCGGCCAGTTCGAGCCGAAGTTTGCCGAACTCGAACTCGAGCGGGAGCGCTCCATGGACAAGGTCGAGAGCGGTGACGATGTCGATCCCGGCATCATCAAGCAGGTCGTGGTCTATGTCGCCTCGAAGCGCAAGCTGTCGGTCGGCGACAAGATGGCCGGTCGTCACGGCAACAAGGGCGTTGTCGCCCGCATCGTGCCGGAAGAAGACATGCCTTATCTCGCCGACGGCACTCCGGTGGACATCTGCCTCAACCCGCTCGGCGTGCCTTCGCGCATGAACGTCGGCCAGGTGCTCGAAACCCACCTCGGAGTCGCGGCGAAAGCGCTCGGCTTCAAGGTTGCCACGCCCGTCTTCGACGGCATCCATGAGTCACAGATCTTTGATTACCTCAAGGAGGCTCGGAAGGTCGAGGGCTACACCTGGATCAACGAAACCGGCAAGGCCACCGTCTATGACGGCCGGACCGGAGATGCCTTCGATCAGCCGATTGTTGTGGGTTACATCTACATGCTCAAACTCGGCCACTTGGTCGCCGACAAGATCCACGCCCGCGCCGTCGGACCCTACTCGCTCGTCACCCAGCAACCGCTGGGCGGCAAGGCGCAGTACGGCGGCCAGCGCTTCGGCGAGATGGAAGTGTGGGCGCTTGAAGCCTACGGTGCAGCCTACACGTTGCAGGAACTCCTGACCGTGAAATCCGACGACGTGGCCGGACGCACGCGCATCTATGAGTCCATCGTCAAAGGCGATAACTCCCTCGAAGCCGGCACGCCGGAGAGCTTCAACGTGCTCATCAAAGAAATGCAGTCACTCGGCCTCGACGTGAAAGTCGGCGGCAAAGCGCCCGCGGCGTTGACCGCCGGCCTCCTCTAACCATCGCAACCTACCAACCAACTTAATAGCTATATGAGCGAACCTACATTTCGTGAATTGATGGGTGAAGAACGGACGGTCGGCTTTGACCAGGTCGGCATAACTGTCGCCGCGCCGGAGAACATCCGGTCCTGGTCGAGCGGCGAGGTCAAGAACCCCGAGACGATCAACTACCGGACCTTCAAGCCGGAGAAGGGCGGCCTTTTCTGCGAGCGCATCTTCGGACCCACCCGGGACTGGGAGTGCTCCTGCGGAAAATACAAGCGCATCAAACACAAGGGCGTGATCTGCGATCGTTGCGGCGTCGAAGTGACACTCGCCCGCGTGCGCCGCGAGCGCATGGGGCACATCGAATTGGCCGTGCCAGTCACGCACATCTGGTTCTACAAGTGCATGCCTTCGCGCATCGGCCTGATGCTCGACATGAGCGGCCGCCAGCTCGAGCGCGTCATCTATTACGAGGACTATCTTGTTATCGACCCCGGCCAGACGCCGTTGACCAAGTGCCAGCTCCTGACCGAAGTCGAGTATCGCGAAGCCGTTGAGCAATACGGCGAAACCTTCACCGCCGGCATGGGTGCCGATGCCATCCGCAAGCTCCTCGCCACCGTCGATCTCGCCGAGAACCAAAAGGAACTCGAAGAAGCGATGGGGAACACACGCTCCAAACAGATCCGCAAGAAACTCGCCAAGCGCCTCAAGCTCGCCCAAGGCTTCGCAAACTCGCACACGCGTCCCGAGTGGATGGTTCTCGAAGTGCTGCCCGTCATCCCGCCCGACCTGCGCCCGCTCGTCCCGCTGGAAGGCGGACGTTTCGCGACCAGCGATCTCAATGATCTCTACCGCCGCGTCATCAACCGCAACAACCGGCTCAAGAACCTGCTCCAGCTCAAGACGCCCGACGTCATCATCCGCAACGAAAAGCGCATGCTTCAGGAAGCCGTCGATGCGCTCTTCGACAACGGCCGCCACGGTCGCGCCGTCACCGGTGCCGGCAACCGTCCGCTCAAGTCGCTGTCCGACATGCTCAAGGGCAAAGGCGGACGTTTCCGCCAGAACCTGCTCGGCAAGCGCGTCGATTACTCGGGCCGCTCGGTCATCGTCATCGGGCCGGAACTCAAGCTGCACCAGTGCGGTCTGCCCAAGAAAATGGCGCTCGTGCTGTTCGAGCCGTTCATCATCCGCCGACTCAAGGAACTCGGCTACGTCCACACCGTGCGCAGCGCGAAGAAGATGATCGAGAAGCAGACGCCGGAGATCTGGGACATCCTTGAGGAAGTCACCAAAGGTCACCCGGTCCTGCTGAACCGCGCGCCGACCCTGCACCGCCTGTCGATCCAAGCCTTCGAGCCGCAACTCATCGAGGGCGAGGCCATCCGCATTCACCCGCTCGTCTGCACCGCTTACAACGCGGACTTCGACGGCGACCAGATGGCTGTCCACGTCCCGCTATCCGTCGAGGCGCAGATGGAAGCGCGCATGCTCATGCTCGCGCCGAACAACCTGTTCTCGCCCGCCAGCGGCAAGCCGATCACCACACCGTCGCAAGATCTCGTGCTCGGCTGCTACTACCTCACGCAGAACCCGCGCAAGCTGCAGGCCGGCAAGACGGCCGACCGCATGCCGCTCTTCGCCGACTCCAGCGAAGTCGAGTTCGCCATGGCCGAGGACAAAGTGAAAGTCCATGACCGGATCCGTTTCAAGAATCCCGACTTTGGCAAGCCGACCGTCTATGGCGATGAGACCAAGCGAGTCATCGAGACCACCGCGGGCCGTGTCGTCTTCAACGAAATCTGGCCGCAAGGCGTGGGCTTTTTCAACAAAGCCTGCGGCAAGAAGCAGATCTCCGATGTCATCTTCCGCACCTATCAGGCGGCGGGCCACCAAGCCACCGTCGATACCCTCGACCGGCTCAAGGAACTGGGCTTTTACTGGGCCATGAAGGCGGGCGTTTCCATCGGCATCATCGACATGATCATTCCGAAGGAGAAGGCCACCGAGCTCGACGGCGCCTACAAGCAGATCGCCGTCGTTGAGAAGCAGTACCGCTCCGGCATCATCACCGACGGAGAGCGCTACAATAAGATCATCGACGTGTGGACCCATGCGGGTAACACCATCGCCGACTCCATGCTCCAGACCCTCGAACACAACGAGGGCCGCAAGGAACTCAACCCGGTGTACGTCATGGTCGATTCCGGCGCGCGCGGTAACAAACAGCAGGTGAAACAGCTCGCCGGCATGCGCGGCCTCATGGCCAAGCCCAGCGGCGAAATCATTGAGCGCCCGATTACGTCCAACTTCCGCGAGGGGCTGAACGTGATGGAATACTTCATCTCCACGCACGGCGCGCGCAAAGGTCTCGCTGACACCGCGCTCAAGACCGCCGACTCCGGCTACCTCACACGCAAACTCGTCGATGCCTCGCAGGACGTCATCATTTACGAGGACGACTGCGGCACCACGCTCGGCATCGTCGTCCGCCCGATCTACGAGGGCGACGAGGAGGTCGTCGATCTCAGCACCCGCCTCATCGGGCGCGTGAGCTGCGAGACGGTCAAAGACCCCGTCACCGGCAACACCGTGCTCAAGAAGAACACGCTGATCGACGAAAAGACCTCACACGCCGTCGAGAAGATTGGCATCGAGCATCTCAAAATCCGCTCTGTCCTGACCTGCGAGAGCAAGCGCGGCTGCTGCGCCAAGTGCTATGGCCGCAATCTGGCCACTGGTCAGATGGTCAAGCTCGGCGAAGCGGTCGGCATCATCGCCGCGCAGTCCATCGGCGAGCCCGGCACCCAGCTCACCATGCGTACCTTCCATATCGGAGGTGTCGCGTCCGGCACGTTCAAGCAACCCATCGTCAAGGCCAAGAACGACGGTGACGTCCGCTTTAACGAGCTCAAGGCGGTGCAAAACACTGACGGTCAGTGGGTCGCGCTGAACAAGAACGGTAGTATCACCATCCACGCCAAGGACGGTCGGGAGGTCGAGCGCTACACCATCGTGGTCGGCTCCACCATTTCCGTTGCCGACGGCGCCAAGGTGAAAAAGGGCGAAGCGTTCATCCAGTGGGATCCGCACAACGTGCCGATTCTCACCGAGAAAGCCGGGCGCGTGGAGTTCCGCGACATGATCCCCGGGGTCACCGTGAAGAGCGAAATCGACGAAGCCACCGGACTCAAGGGCACGGTCGTCATCGAGCACAAGGAGGATCTCCACCCGCAGCTCGTCATCGTCGATGAAAAGACCAAGGACATTCTGGCCAGCTACTCCATTCCGGCCGGTGCGCACGTCGCCGTCACGGAGGGTAAAAAGATCCAGGCCGGTTCACTCCTCGCGAAGACTCCGCGCAAGGTTGCGAAGACCAAGGACATCACCGGCGGTCTGCCGCGTGTGGCCGAGCTCTTCGAAGCCCGTCGTCCGAAAGACGCCTCCGAGATCGCCAAGATCGACGGCTCCGTCGAAATCGGCGGAACCGTCCGCGGCAAGCGCAAGATCATCGTCACCGACGTCGAGACCGGCGCCGAGGAAGAGCATCTCGTGCCGATGCAAAAGCACATCATCGTCCTCAAAGGCGACTTCGTGAAAAAAGGCCAGCAGCTCACTGACGGCCCCGTCGTCCCGCACGACATCCTCGATGTCTGCGGCCCGCAGGCGCTCCAGGAATACATGGTCAACGAAGTTCAGGAGGTCTATCGCCTCCAGGGCGTCGAGATCGCCGACAAGCACATCGAGATCATCGTCCGCCAGATGCTGCGCAAAGTGAAAGTCACCGAGCCCGGCGATACCACGCTCCTCTGGGGCGACCAGATCGACCGCCTCGCGTTCGAGAAAGAGAACGAGGAAGTCGTCAAGAAGGGTGGCAAGCCCGCCGAGGCTGTCCCCGTGCTGCTCGGCATCACCAAAGCCTCGCTCGAAACCGATTCCTTCATCTCCGCCGCCTCGTTCCAGGACACCACGCGCGTCCTCACCGAAGCTGCGACCCTCGGTCGTGTGGACAACCTCCGCGGCTTCAAGGAGAACGTCATCATGGGGCACCTCATCCCGGCCGGCACCGGCTTCCCGGTGCATCGCGACATCAAGATCGTGAACCTCGGCGACACCCTCCCCGGCGGCGACGAGACCGCCGAGCCGGAGCCCGCCGTCGGTTAAGGCACCCGTCCAATACTGAATCCGCGAAGGTCGAAGGCCGCTTGGTCTTCGGCCTTCGCTGTTTGGATAGACGACTCCCTGGGCCCGGACTGGGGCCTTTTTGCAAAAAAAGGGAAGACGAACCGAATGTCCCTGTGCATTGTTCGTGAGCGCGACGCCCCTGGCGCGCCCCACCTCCACCTACAACCATGAATCCCGAATCAGAAGAATTTCCCGCTGAGTTCCCAGCGGAAGCTCCACTGCCGCCGCCTGCGAGAAGGAAGCTGACGACTTGGCAGAAGATCATCGCGAGCAAATTTCTCGTGGTTAGCATCATCGTCCATGTGCTTTTCGGAGTGGGGGCGGCTGTCTATGTCGTGCAGAGCCAGCAGGCCAAGCGCGTTCAGACGTTTAAGGGCGGGCCACCGACCGTGAGTCCGAG
Organism: uncultured Chthoniobacter sp.; assembly: GCA_964415705.1. Lineage (GTDB taxonomy): Bacteria > Verrucomicrobiota > Verrucomicrobiia > Chthoniobacterales > Chthoniobacteraceae > Chthoniobacter. The sequence continues at coordinate 9,088 of CAYQBV010000034.1, forward strand.
CAGCCGGGCCTTGGAGCATAAGGTTTCGATGGCGAAGAAGAAGGCTTCCATGAGCGCGCCTGCGCAGGCCAAGCGGATCAGCGTGGCCGGCGCGCTCAGCAAAGTCGCGTTGCCCGAGATCATGACCATGCCGAGCGCCACGACGGTCGTCCCGAACCGGATGGGGGGAATGGGTGGAAATGGGATGGGGATGGGCATTGGCGGCATGGGTGGCAACGGCGGTGGAGGTGGTGGCTTTCCCATGCCTCAGATCATGGGAGACCGCTGCAGTGTCGTGACCCGCGCGACCGCGATGCGCAACAACGGCGGCAGCCAACAGTGCGAGGATGCGATCCTCAAAGGCCTGCGCTGGCTCAAGGCAGCGCAGAAGGCGGACGGCTCATGGGGTCAGGAGTATTCCGCCGCCATGACCGGACTGGCGCTGCTCAGTTTCATGGGTCATTGCGAGCGGCCCTCGTCGAAAGAGTTCGGCCCCACTGTCAGGAAGGCCATCGACTACCTGCTGACGTTGAATGGGAGCGGTGGGTTGCTTTCCAAGGCTGGCGGCAACGCTCCGGCTTACGAGCACGGCATCGCCGCCTATGCTCTCGGGGAGGCCTACATTCTGACGCGCGAACCAAAGATCGCGGAGGTTTTCAAAACAGCCGTGGGTAAGATCGTTTATGGGCAGAGCCCGGATGGCGGTTGGTCCTATGGCTACGGCAAAGGCAAGGGCGACACTTCGGTTAGCGGTTGGCAGGTGCAGGCGCTCAAGGTGGCGAAAATCAGCGGGTTGGGCATTTCGGGGGTTGAGGACGCTTTAAAAAAGGCCGTCGGGAATATCCTCCGCGTTCGCGGTCCCAAAGGAGGGTTTGGCTATACCGACCCAGGAGACGACAAACCGGCGATGACGGCCGTGGGTATCCTCGTCCTTCAGACCGTCAATCAAGAGCGCGGACAAGTCGTCCGGCAAGCGCTCGACTTGCTGGTTGACGGCAAGGAGGTCCCCAAACTCGACTATGGTAGTGCCAATCTCTATATGTGGTACTATGCCACCCAAGCCTGTTTCCAACAGCGGGGCTCCTCTTGGGCTAAGTGGAACCGTCAGTTCCAGCCCGAACTCTTGAAAAGTCAGGCTGCCGACGGCAGCTGGAATCCGACCGCGGGAAGTCTTGAAGCCGGGGGCGCTAGCACGGTGGACGGGCAGGTTTATCGGACGTCGCTTTGCATTCTCATGCTCGAGGTCTATTACCGCTACCTTTCGAGCAGCCGCATTTAGTCACCCCGGATGTCCATTGCCACCAAGACCGGAGACGACGGCACGACCGGCCTGATGTATGGCCGCCGCGTTCCAAAGACTGATCCCCGCATCGGGGCAAACGGCGCGGTCGATGAACTCAACGCCGCGCTCGGCATGGTCCGCGCCACCGTCGCCGAACCGTTTGTCACCGACGCCGTGCTCGCGATTCAAAAAGAACTCGTGCTCCTCATGGGCGAACTCGCCGTCCTGCCCGAGGACCGCGAGCGCTACATGGCGGGAGGTTTCCATTTTGTGGAAAAGGCCATGGTCGATGCGCTGACAGGGCGCATCGACGACCTCGAAAAAAACCACAAGATCAGCTATCAAGGTTGGGCCACGCCCGGTGCCACGCTGGGCTCCGCTACGCTCGATGTCGCCCGCACCGTCTGCCGCCGCGCCGAGCGCCATATCGCGGTTCTCGCGGAAACGGGCACGCCGGTGAACGGCGAAATCCTCCGTTATCTCAACCGGTTGTCGGACCTCTGCTGGCTCTGGGCGCGGTGGCTGGAAACCCGCGCGAACCCGCCGGCCGAATAGGGCATCCGCCGGTTCCGCTCCCGCGGCGCTCAGCGGACGATGCCGAATTCCGCGCGGCGGTTTTTCGCCCACGCGCTTTCGCCGGAACTCGTGGCCGCCGGCATCTCCGCGCCGAAGCTGACCGTCTGGACTTTCCCGGCATCCACCCCGCCGCGGATCAGCGCCTCCCGCACCGCTTGGGCCCGGCGCTCGCCGAGGCCCCGGTTGTATTCCGGCGTCCCGCGTTCGTCGGTGAAGCCGGCGATGATCACGTTGTTGCCCGCGCTTTTCAAAAAGCTCGCGACTTCATCAATCTTGGAGCGTTCCCCGCCATCAATGGCGTAGCTGTCGAAGCCGAAATAGACCGGACGGAATTTTGACCGATCGACGTTCGAGCCAAGGAAAGAAACCCCCTCCTGCCGCTCAGGCAGTGGCGTGCCGTTTACAAAGTCGCCGTCCAAGCCGCTGCCTCCGCCTCCGCCGAGGTCCTTTTTGCCGCCCGTGCAGCCGCTGAAAATCATGGTGCCGATCGCTACGAGTGTGACGGGAAGGGAGCGGAGGGTTTTCATATAAAAATCGGATGGGAGGGTTTTAGCGCGACCAAGTGGGTTCGGAGACTTTTCCGAAACCGCTCACCAAAGTGGACCTCTGGCCGGTTTGCGTATCGAGCAGAATGAGCGACCCGCCATCAGCGAAAATGAGGTGCCGGGAATTTGCACCCCAGGCCGGGCCTTCGCCCGAGGCCAGAATCCGGCTGCCGCCGCCTCCGACGTCGATCAAGGCGATGGAAAAGCCTCCCCCGGATCGCACGGTGAAGGCCACCTTCTTGCCGTCGGGCGCCCAGTTCGGCTCGGTATTGTAGCTGTGACCCGTGCTGAGCAGGCGCGCTGCCCCCCCGCCCGAGGAAATGCGGTAGAGCTGCGGCGTCCCGCGGTCGTCGCTCGAATAAATGATCTCGCCACCGTCCGGCGACCACGTCGGCGTGCTCTCGACGCCCGTCGTGCGCGTCAGCCGCCGCGCGCCGCCGCCGCTCGCTCCGGTGGTATAAAGCTCGGGGTTGCCATCCTTGCTCAGGATCACGGCGAGCTGGCGGCCGTCCGCGGAGTAGCTCGCGCCGGTATTCGTGCCGGGAAATTTGATGATGCGATTGCGCGCCCCGTTCCCGAGTTCGATTTCGTACACGTCCGCGTAGCCGCTCTTGTAGCCGGTATAAACCAGCTTGCGCCCATCCGGGCTCAGCCGCGGGCCCACGCTGATGTTCGCATCGTTGGTGAGCTGGTGGACGTTAAAGCCGTCGGCATCAGCCACGTAAATCTCCTTGTGTCCGCTGCGGCTCGAAACGAACGCGACCTTGGTGTTCGCGAAGCCCTTGCCGGTCGTCAGCGTCTCCACGATCGCATCGGCAAACGCATGCACCTTGCCCCGCGCCGTGCCGCTGAAACTCTCACTCAGCACCGTCTTGCCCGCGGGATCCGTCACGTTGCCGGCGAGGTTGCCGCCGGCCGAGGTGCCGCCGATCACGAAGCCCGCGCTCGCCGCTGGCACGAGGGTGAAGCAACCGGAAAGGGCGAGGTCGTTCTGCAAAATCTTCGCCACCTGGGCGCCATCCGCGCCACTGATCGTGCCGATAGCCACGGCAATCTTGTCGCTCTTGCTGATCGTGATCGAGGGTGTCTCGGCACCGCGCGCGAGCGCCGAGCCGGCAAAAAAGGTGAACGCGAAAATGGCCAACGCGTGGGATATATTCATGGCGCGCGGAGCGTAAGGGGGCGGCCCGAAAAACGGAATCCCAATGATCCCGCTTCCGTAAAATATCTTCGTTGCCGGGGGTCCGTCACTGGTTCTGCGGTTCGCTGATTCCGGGCTGGGCAAAGCGGGTCCGCTGGTTAGAATGTGGGGGGTTTTCCATGCACCGCTCTCTCATTTTCCGTTTCCTCGGCGCTGTGGCGCTGGTCGCTTTTGCCTCCGGGTGCGCGCTGCTGCCGCCGCCGCCAAAGCCGAAACCAAAGCCGCTGGTGCCCCAGCCGCCGACGGAAAAATCCTATTGGAACGCGGAGGCGGTGACGGGCGAACCGGCGATCGTCATCAATCTGAGCGAGCAGCGGGCGCATTTTTTCCGGAATGAAAATGAAGTGGCGCAGTCCCCGATTTCCAGTGGCAAGCGGGGTTTTGAAACACCGACGGGCAGTTTCAAAGTCATCCAGCTCGACAAGAATCACGCCTCGAATCTCTACGGGGAATACGTGAGCGCATCCGGCGGCGTGGTGCAGAGCAATGTGGACGTGAACAAGCACCAGCGGCCTGACGGGGCGAGTTTCCGGGGTGCGAAGATGCCCTTTTTCATCCGCTTCAATGGGGGTATCGGCATGCACGCAGGGCGGCTGCCGGGCTACCCGGCTTCGCATGGCTGCGTGCGGATGCCGCGCGCCATGGCCGCGCACTTCTTTGCCAATGCGCCGCTCGGCACGCCGGTCACGGTGACTGGCTCCGCGCGGACCCGGGCAGAGCCAAGCCGCCCGGCGAAAAAGGCCGGCACCACGCCCGCCCAGCCCGTGCCAGCGACGCCCGCTGAACCTGTTCCGCCCGATGCGGCTACGCCGCCCGCCCCGGCTCCCGAGAGCGCGCCAAAGGTGGAGCCGGCCCCGGAAAAGCCACCCGAGCCGAAACCCGAGCCAGCAACCCCCGCGGGCGCTTAGCTCTCGGCGGCGGCGGGCGGATGGCAGCCGCAGGATGGCCCGCAGCCTTGCGCGCCCATCACGCGCACTTGGAGGTCGATCTCCTGAAAGGCGATCTGGTCCCGGACGTGACTGAGGAAACTCACGGTCATGCTGTCGGGCGGTGTGGCGCAGTCGAGCTGGAGACGCAGCGGCAGGCCGGTGAGCGCGGGGTAGGCCTCGGCCATTTCGCCATCCAGCGCGAAGGCAAGGTAGGCGTTGATTTTTTCCTGGAGCTGAAACAGCCGCAGCTCCGACCCATCCCACGGGCGCGGTTCGAGCATGATGAGCGCGACCGTGGCGGTCTTGGCGTCGTGGGCCACGATGTCGATGACGTGCGCGTGCTCGACGCCGCGCGGGGAGTTGGGTTCGGGGCTCATGGGTTGGGGCGTGGCGGAAGAGTGTTCAGTGGTCAGTGGTCAGTGTTCAGTGCTGAGGCGGATTCTGCATACTGCATACTGCATACTGAATACTGAATACTCCCTTTACGCGCATCAACTCGGTCGGCGCGCGACCACCAGCAGCCACCCGCCGAACCCGCCGCCGACGAGGAGCAGCGGGAGCAGACTCCAGCGGCTCATGGGCCAGAGCAGTTCGCCGAGATTGCAGGACGCCCATGCCGTCTGCGGGCTGCGCAGCGGCCAGAGGCCGTAGCCGAGCAGGCCGTCGAAGACGTTCACGGTATTGACGGAAACGGGGCCGCGGATGGAGGCGAGCTGGATGGGTTCGCGGTCGCCGCGATCCACGGCGGCCCGGGTGTTGCGCCGCAGCTCGGCGAGCTTGGTGGTGCGTTCGGTTTCGTCGGGGATTTCCGTGGTGAGGCGGCGCTCCTCGTTGGCGAGGTGGATGGAAAGGAGTTGCTCGGTGAGCGGGCCGATGTGGCCGGTGAAAAAAAGCGGGGCGGCGTATTCGGTGACGATGTTGCACCAGAAGTCGTCCTTGCGATGGGCGTCGTCCACGCGGGCGTGACCGCCGACGGCGAGGGAGTTTTGCGCGTCGGTCGCAGTGAGGAGGAACTGCTGCGCGACGGAGACCGCGAGCAGGACCAGCGCGGTTTTTTTCCACCGCAGAAAAGCGACGACGAGCGGCAGCGCGAGGAAGGGCAGGGCGGGCACGAGGTAGCGCGGGCCAGCGGAGTAGCCGCCATGGTAGCCGTTGAAGCTGGCGTTCACGAGGAAGAACCAGCCGAAGATCGCGAGGCCGAGTCGGGCCTCGGCGGCGAAGGTCCTCCCGCGCAGCCACTCGAACCAGCCGACGAGGCCAAAAAGGAGCACCGGTGAAAGCCAGAAAATGCCGCGATACGGCGACACCGCGAGCAACCCGGCGACGTAGCCCGAGGGTGCGCCGAACATGCCGAGCGAGCCTTGCGGATCTTTGAAGATTGGATTCTGGAAGTCGTTATTCAGCGCGAAGGGCGAGCCGAAATTGGTCGTGTGATACCAGCCGAGGAGCAGCGCGGGGAGGAGCCCGCCGAGGGAGAAAAGCACCGCGCGCCGCCAATGCACGGGCCGCGGGGCGAGCAACGCGTAGAGTCCCAGCGCGATGACCGCGCCGCCGGCGACATAGTTCGTGACGACCGCGAAGCCCGCGCAGAAACCCGCGAGCACCGGGTGCGGGCTGGACGGGCGCAGAAAATAGAAGCTCGCAAGGAGCAGGATGGCGGTGAGGTTGTGATCGAAAAGTAACGTGCCGAATGGGAAGAACGTCGTGCCAAAGGCGAACGCGAACGTGGCGAGCAAGGCCGGCATTTTCGCCCCGCCGGCGAAGTCGCAGGCCAGCCGGAAAAAGAGCACGCACCCGAGCGCGGAGAGGAGTCCGACGCTGAGGATCGTCGTCAGCCACGCGTTGAGATTCATGGTCCACCAATGATCGGGCGAAATCCCGAGCGCGCGCTCGACGTGAAAGATCGCGAAGTAGGCGGGCAGCGCGAGGAAGGAGGTGCCGGGCGGTTTGTTTGGGTGGAAATGGCCGGTGTGTGGGACGTAGGCCACGTCGCCCGAGGCGCAGAGGGTGTGCATCGGCTCCTCGACGGTCCCCTCCGCAGTGGGCCGTCCGCTGATCGGGAAGAACTTCCACGCGCCATCGACCCAGCACAGCGCGTGGCGTTGCCCGTCGAAGTCATACTCCGCATGGTCCAGCGGCAGGCGCACGAGGTCGTCCGTGGCCGGGTCGCGCTGATAGACGAGGAAGTTATCAATCGCGAACCGCCCCTCCTCGACCATCGCGCGCACCTCGGCGAAGCGGGAATTTTGGTTCCACCCGCCGCCCTGATGGAAATACGCGAACACGAACAGCACCGTGAGGAAGAGGACGAGTTCGAGACGCGTGAGGCGGGGCATGGGGAAAATGACGAATGAAGAATGACGAATGACGAGGGAAGTCTGAATGTCGAAGCGCCCGTGATTCGCTCATTCGAGCTTGGTCAATCCTTCGTCGTTCGTCATTACTCATTCGTCATTCCACTCCCATGCTCTCCCGCCGCTCCTTTCTCCAGACGCTCGCCGCCACGGGTTCCGCCGCTGCCTTGGACGGCCCGCTTTCCGCCGCCGAGATCGCGCCGCCGAAAACCAAGATCAAGCTCGGCATGGACAACTTCGCGGTGCGCGCGATGGGCTGGAAAGCGCCGCCGCTCCTCGACTACGCCGCTGCGCTCAAACTCGACGCGCTCCTCATTTCCGACCTCGACGCGTTTGACTCGCTGACCAATTCCGACCTCCGCGAAATCGCCAAGAAGGCGCGCGGGCTCGGCCTCGATCTCTTCGTCGGCGGCTGGAGCATTTGTCCGACCTCGAAGAGTTTCAAAAACAAGTGGGGCACCGCCGAGGAGCACCTCGCGCTGGGCATCCGCGTCGCGCAGGCGCTGGGTTCACCGGTCTTCCGCTGCGTGCTCGGCGCGCTGGAGGACCGCCACACTGAGGGCGGCATCAAGGCCCGCATCGCCGACACCGTGAAGGTGCTCAAGGCGAGCGAGACGCGGGCGAAAGACGCGGGCGTGAAGATCGCCATCGAGAACCACGCTGGCGACATGCACTCGTGGGAATGTGCTGCGCTGATCCTGGAAGCGGGTCGCGATTTCGTCGGCTGCAATCTCGATTCCGGCAATGCCGCCTGGACGCTCGAAGACCCGCTCGACGTGCTCGCCACGCTCGGGCCGCTGACCATCTGCTCCTCCCTGCGCGACGACATGATCTGGGAAACGCCCGACGGCGCCTCCGTGCAGTGGACGGCCTGCGGCGAGGGGCTCATCGACTGGAAAAAATACGCCGCGCGCTGGGCTGAACTGTGCCCGGCGGTGCCGATGATGATCGAGACGATCTCGGGCTTCGCGAAAAACTTCGCCTACAAGAAGGACGGGTTTTGGCAGCACTACGACAAGCGCCCGGAGCGACTCGCCGCCTTCGAGGCGCTTGCGAAACGCGGCCAGGCGCTTCCGCCTTTCAAGCCCGCCGATGGTGCCGACAAGAAGCTCGCCGAGCAGGACTACCAAAAGGGCGAGCTCGAACGTTCGATCAAGTATCTCCGCGAGCAGATCGGGCTCGGGGTGAAAGCGTAGGCTGAGGCGCGACCTGCGCCCGCGTTTCGTAGCGCAAGCCTCCGGCTTGCCGTATCGCAGTGCGTCCCGCCTGCCTTCCGTGCGGCTGCGGGGACGCGCTCACCAAGTTTCGCGGACGGTCCGGCGGCAGTCGCGGGGCAAGCGGGACGCATGCGATACGGCAGGCGAAGACGCCTGCGCTACGGAGCGCGAAGACGCCTTCGCGACGGAAAGTCAGTTCCGCGACAGCTCATCCGGCGCTTCCGCCACGAGCTGAAACCACGGGCCGAAGGTGCTCGTGACCTCGCGCCAGAGCCGTGGGCAGCGCTCCAGGTCCAGCATCTCACGCGCGGGCTTTTGCAGGAGCCACGAGGACGACGCGATTTCCGCCTCGATCTGGCCCGGACTCCAGCCCGCGTAACCAACGAACGCGCGCACCACCGCCATTTCCGCCGCTGCCTGCTCCGCTTCGTCGATCACCAGATGATGCCGACACTCCATTCGCTCCGCCTCCGCGCTCCAATGAAACGACGCAAAAATGAGCTGATCCGTGGATACCGGCCCGCCGAGAAAAACGGGCACCCCGGCGAGTCTGCCGAGATCGCGATCCGGCAGAAACTCCGCCACGGTGCGGCCCGCCGGGCGGTTCAGCGTGAGGCCGAAAGCACCATCCTCCACGCTGTGTGCGGAGAGAAAGAGCACGGTTTTGGCGAAATTCGAGTCGCGCAGATTGGGGTGCGCGATGAGGAGCGAGCCGGCCAGGCTGATCGAGGAAGAGCGGGATTCGCGCACGCCGGGAGACTAGAATTCGGCGACCAATTCGCAAGCCCGAGTCGGTCTGTCTTTTCGCGTGTCTCGCCGCCTTCCTTTGTTACCTTCTGCCCCCGACATGCCGAGCACCGCCACATTTCTGACCATCGCCGGACGCGAATTCCGTTCGCGGCTGCTCCTCGGCACGGGCAAATTTTCCTCGAACGCGACGATGGCCGGGGCGCTCGAAGCCAGCGGCTGCGAGATCGTGACCGTGGCGCTGCGCCGGGCCGATCTCTCGGGCAAAGGCGACCCCTTCGCGAACATCCTCGATTTCATCGATCCGAAAAAATACCTGCTGCTGCCGAACACCAGCGGTGCCATGAACGCCGAGGAAGCCGTCCGCCTCGCGCGCCTCGCTGCGGCGGCGGGTTTGCCGCAATGGGTGAAGCTCGAAATCCATCCCGACCCGCGCTACCTGCTGCCCGATCCGATCGAGACTTTGAAAGCGGCGGAGATCTTGGTGCGCGAAGGTTTCACCGTGCTGCCCTACATCAATGCGGACCCGGTGCTGGCCAAGCGCCTCCAAGATGTCGGCACCGCCACGGTCATGCCGCTCGGCTCGCCCATCGGCAGCAACCGCGGTCTCGAAACCCGTGCGCAACTCGCGATCATCATCGAGCAGGCCACCGTGCCCGTCGTCGTGGATGCCGGCCTCGGCGCGCCGAGTCAGGCCGCGGAGGCGCTGGAGATGGGAGCCGACGCCGTGCTCGTGAACACCGCCATCGCCATCGCCGCCGATCCCGCGCGCATGGCCCGCGCTTTCAAAGCCGCCGTCGAAGCCGGCCGCGAAGCCTTCGAGATCGGCCTCGCCGACCGCCTCGATGCCGCCTCCGCGACCAGCCCGCTCGCTGCCTTCCTCCAAACCGCCTGACGCCGCGTGCATGTCATCACCCGCAAACGCCTCAACGATTTCGCCGACCGGCACCCGGAAACACGCAGCGTCCTCGCCAAGTGGTGCCGCCTCACCAAGGCGGCGCGGTTCCGCTCCTTTGCTCATCTTCGCGAAACTTTCGCCAGCGCCGATCAGGTTGGCAAACTCACGGTTTTCAACATCGGCGGAAACAAAGTGCGCCTCATCGCAGCCATGCACTACAACCGCGGGAAAGTTTATATTCGCGCCATACTGACCCACGCAGAATACGACAACAACGACTGGAAGGAATAATCCATGACGGCCCAACTCAAAGCCTCGCTCGCCCACTGGCCGGAAGTCTCCCGCGCCGTCTTCGTGCCGCACTCGCAGCGGGAATATGACCGCCTTGTGCTGCTGCTCGACGACCTGATCGACGAAGTCGGCGAGGAGGAAAGCCATCCGCTCGCTTCGTTGATGGAGGTGATCGGATTGCTGATCGAGAAATACGAAGACGAAACCGTGCCCGAACTTTCCTAACGCCCATGCCCCTCCTCGAAGTCAAAAATCTCCGCACCTGGTTCCCCGTCACCGGCGGCGTGCTCCGCCGGCACATCGACGATGTCAAAGCCGTGGACGATGTCAGTTTCACCATCGAGCCCGGCACGACCGTCGGGCTGGTCGGCGAAAGCGGGAGCGGCAAGTCCACGATTGGGAAAACCATCCTCAAGCTCGTGACCGCGACCAGCGGGCAGATTCTTTTCGACGGGCGCGACATCCTGCCGATGAGCGAGAGCGAGTTCCGCCCGCTGCGGCGCGAGATCCAGATGATCTTCCAGGACCCGTTCGGCTCGCTGAATCCCCGGCACACCATTTTCCAAATCGTCGGCGAGGCGCTCGAGATTCATTTTCCTACAATGAAGGGCGGCGAGCGCCGCGACCGCGTGACCGAACTGATGAAACAGGTCGGGCTGAAACCCGAGATGATGGAGCGCTACCCGCATGAGTTTAGCGGCGGCCAGCGGCAGCGCATCGGGATCGCGCGGGCGCTGGCGGTGAAGCCGAAATTCATCGTCTGCGACGAACCTGTGAGCGCGCTCGACGTGAGCGTGCAGGCGCAGATCGTCAACCTGCTCCAGGACCTCCAGGCCGAGCTGGGCCTGACCTACCTTTTCATCGCGCACGACCTCGCCGTGGTGGAGCACATGAGCGATCACGTGCTCGTGATGTATCGCGGAAAGATCGTCGAGAGCGCCAGCGCCGACGCCATTTACGAAGCCCCGCAGCACGAATATACGAAGAAGCTTCTGGCTGCGGTGCCGAAGTTTGCGTGAGCCGCTTTCGCTCTGACCTCCGATGACTCCCCTGATCAGAAAACTCCTCGGCATGAACTGGCTGATCGTGGGCCTCACGGTCGGCCTGGCCATTCTCGGGATCATCGCCGTCTATGGCGCGTCCGCCTTTCGCGACGACGCCCTTTCGCAAGGCTACTGGCACAAGCAGGCCATCTGGGTCGGTGGCGGGGTGGTCGTTTTCATCGCCACGAGCGTGATTGATTATCGCTGGGTGAAATGGGCCGCGCTGCCGATGTATCTCACCAGCGTCGGTTTCGTCATCCTGACCTACACGAGCCTTGGCGTGGAGGTCGGTGGTGCACAGTGCTGGCTGCGCCTGCCCGGCCTCACCTTCCAGCCATCCCAGATGGCCGTCATCGCCGGCATCCTCACCGTCGCGCTTTTCCTCAGCCAGTTTCGCAAAATGCACCCCTTTGTGAAGCTGTGCGTCACCGGGGCCATCGTCGGCGGGCCGATGCTGCTCATCCTGAAGCAACCCGACGTGGGGATGACGCTCGTTTGGGTGCCGGTCATCATGTCCATGCTGCTGCTCAGCGGCATCCCGAAGCGCTACCTCATCACGCTCGTGCTGATCGCTGCCAGCGTCATTCCGTGGGTGGTCAACCTCGCCCTCAAAACCTACCAGCGCGCGCGCATCACTGCCTTTATCGACCACGAAATCGACCCCACCGGCGCAGCGTGGGCGATCAATCAATCGCTCATCGCCATCGGGTCTGGCGGGTTGTCCGGCAAAGGCTTCATGGCCACGGGCACGCAAGTCGAACAGGGCTTCATCCCCGGCACCACCGTGCATACCGACTACATTTTCACCGCCATCGCGGAGCAGTTCGGCTTCATCGGCGGAATCATCCTGATCTCGCTCTTCGCCGGCCTCGTCCTCTCCTGCCTGATGACCGCGCACCAAGCCGCCGATGATCTGGGTCTGCTGATCTCGGTCGGCGTCGCCGCCCAGCTTTTCTTTCACGTCTATCAAAACATCGGCATGACCATTTCGCTCATGCCCATCACCGGTCTGCCACTCCCGCTGATCAGTTACGGCGGCACCTTCGTCGTCATGGTCATGTTTGGCCTCGGCCTCGTGAACAGCGTCTGGGTCCACCGCAAAGCGCTCGGTTAGCGCGCCGCGCCGGGTGGCTGGGACTTCCGTCCAAACGCGCCTGTGTGGTCGGTCGCGGCCAATGAGCTTGACGCATCGCGTGCCATCCTGAACGGAGTCGAAGGACCCCGTGGAGTCGCCGGTGACGCCCGTAGCGCGAGCCTCCGGCTGGCCGGATCGCAGTGCGTCCCGCCTGCTCCCGCGCGGTTGCAAAACGCGCGTGGCTCCTGCTCGCAGCGGTGCCGGGGCAAGCGGGACGCATGCGATACGGCAGGCGAAGACGCCTGCGCTACGGAGGGCTTCGACTGCGCTCCGCCCGCTTTTCCGCCTCCGCTGCGCTGCCCATGAACCTCCTACATTTTCAAAGGCGTGCGGATTCGCGGGATGGTCAGGGAGCGGCGACATTCCTGTCGCCGATGGCGACGCGCGCAGCGCCAGATCAAAAAAGCGGCGAGCGCGCAACTCTCTCCCGCCTGGCCAAGGATATCCCGCTCGCGGGTTTCGTCCCTCAGGCTGACGGGTGTTTGCTAGAGCTGCGAGAGCAGCAGGATGAGCACGCTCACGGCCAGCGTCACCGCCCAGAGACCCCATGAATTTTGCAACGCTGACCGGTCTTCGCGGCGGCTGGCGGCGAGCGATGCGGTGATTTCCTGATCGAGTAGCGCGACGGCGGTCCGGCCTTGCTGCACGGCGGCGAGGGCGTCGGGCTGGTTGAGCGGGGCGATGCCGCTGTCGGCGAGCATCTGGCCGATCTTTCGGTACGGATCGCTCTTCGCTTTTTCCAGGCTCTCGATCTCCTTTTCGACCGCCTGCTTCTCTCGCCGAAAGTCGGCAACCTCCTTCTGCCGCGCCAACTCCGCTCCATCGAATGCGGCCTGCTGCAGGCGAACTTTTTCGTCCTCGACGGCGACGGCGGCGCGGCCGCGGGCGAGCGTTTCGTGGATCGGGCGGAGTTCGCCAGCGAGCCGCTGCTGGCGGAACCGGAGGTCGGCGAGTTCTGTCGGGATGCCAGCGGTGTGGGCACGGAGACGACTCAATTGGGAGCGGTCGTCCGGGGTCAGTGTGGTGGCGGCGAGCAGCGCGGCGCTCTGGCGGTCGGCTTCGGACAACTCGCGTTCCAGTGCGGCGGCGCGTTCCGTGAAACTGTCCCGCAGCCGCTCGCGTTCCGCGCATTGTTGCGCGGTTTTCTCGACCGGCTCGGCGACCCTGGCGCGCTCGGCTTCGAGCGCACGGCGCGCCTCTTCAAAAGGCGTTCGCGCGGCAGCGCCTTCGTCCTGGAAATGCTGAACGGCGAGACCGAGCCGCGCGCTTTCGTTGGTGAGCTGCGCCTGCTCGCGCTCGACGTTGGTGAGCTGGTCGATGTGCCGCTGCGCTTCGCCCTCGAAATCCGCCTGCTGCCAGCCCAGCAAACCAAGGTTCGTCTCCGCTTTTACCAGCCGCCGCGCCGCCACGAACAGCCTCAGCCGGTTCACCAACCGGCCAAGGATGCGCGCCAGTTCGCGGGGAGCTGGCTGGAGGAGGTTCACCTAGTCCTCGGCCGAGCCGAGCTTTGCCAAAATGCTGAAATCCTCCAGCGTCGTGGTGTCGCCGGTAACGGCGTTGCCGGCGGCGATTTGCTTGAGCAGGCGGCGCATGATTTTTCCGCTGCGCGTTTTCGGCAGCGCTTCGGCGAAACGGATTTCGTCGGGCGTGGCGACCGGGCCGATCATGGTGCGAACGTGTTTTTTCAGCGCGTCGCGGAGCGCGTAATCCGCCTTCAAGCCTTGCTTCACGGTGACGAAGCAGACCACGCCCTGGCCCTTGATTTCATCGGGCCGCCCGACCACCGCGGCCTCGGCGACCGCCGGGTGCGAGACGAGCGCGCCCTCGACTTCCGCCGTCCCGATGCGGTGCCCGGCGACGTTCAGCACGTCG
>CAYQBV010000035.1:0-18175 GCA_964415705.1 uncultured Chthoniobacter sp.
CGATTCATTGACTGCAAAAGATCGAGCTGTCCGCGTTGCGCGGCATTGTCGAGACTCGGATTGGCGATGTTGCCGAGCTGGAGCTTGGCGCTGGGCTGGTTGGCGTTGCCGAGAAGCGTGGCGGAGTTCGATGCGGGCAAAAACGCGCTGGAGTAGTAGCGCAGGCCGCCGAGCGCGGTGAGCGGATTGATGCTGATGAAGCCAGGCAGGTTCGCGTTTTCCGAGCCGAGGCCATACACGGTCCACGCACCCATGGATGGTCGCACGAACTGAAAACTGCCGGTGTGCAGCTGCTCCAACGCCTGCGGATGGTTTTCGTTGTCCGTGTGCATCCCACGCAGTACGCAGAGCTTGTCCGCATGCTTCGCTAGCTCGGGAAACAGCTCTACCATGTCGATGCCGCTCTGTCCGTGCTTCGCAAACTTCCAGCGCGAGCCGAGCAGCTTGGTGCCCTTGTTGCGTCCCGCCTCGCCGTGTCGCCGCGTGAGTTCCGGCTTCGGATCAAAGGTCTCCATGTGCGACGGACCACCGCGCATACAGAGGAAGATGACGCGTTTGGCCTTGGCGGGGAAATGCGAGGTGAGCGTGCTCTCAGCCGATGCCATGTCGGCAAAGGCGAGGTAACCAAAGCCTGCGGAGGCTTGCTGGAGGAGTTGGCGGCGGGTGGTCATGGGGTGGAAGTGAAGAAGCTATGGCGGTAAAAAATAGGCGGTAAAAGATGAAGAAGAGCCTTTTTTACCGCACGTCTTTTTGCCGGAATCATCTGACAACACGGAACTCCGCGCTGGCGATGATGGTTTGGCAAAGGCTGGTCCAGGCGGTCTCGGGGCCGTTGGTTTTCAGGTAGGCGAGGGCGCGGCTTTGCTCCGCAGGCGTGGGAGCGCGGAAGAAGGCGCGTTCGTAGAGGCGATCCAGGCGCTTCGGATTATCCGCGAGGCTCGTGTCACTGAGCAGGCGTGTGGCGGTGTGGCGGGATTGCTCGAGCACCCAGGCGTTGTTCATCAAATAGAGCGACTGCGCGGGCACGATGCTCTCCTCACGCTGCGCCATGGGCCGCTCCGGAGGGGCGAAATTGAAGAGCGGGAACATCTCTGGCAGCGTGCCGCGCACGATGGGCAGATACACACTTCGATGATGATCCACGATGGCATCGGCGGTGAGAAAGGGCGTGAAGGTGAAAAGCTCCGCGTCCTTCTGCGGATGAAAGCGCTCCAAAAACTGCTTCTGCGGCGGATACGGATCAAGCTGGCCGCTGAGCGCGAGGATGGAGTCACGCAGCACTTCGACCTCCACTGGCCGCGGCGACATGCGCCAGAGCGAAATGTTGTCAGGATCACTCTGCGTTGCCTTCACGGACTGATCCGTGCTGCGCTGATACGCCTTCGACAGCACGATCTCGCGGATGAGCTTCTTCACGCTCCAGCCCTGCTCCATGAAGCGCACCGCGAGGTAATCGAGCAGCTCAGGATGGCTCGGCTTCGCACTATTCACACCAAAGTCATCCGGCGTGGTCACCAAAGCCCGCCCAAAGAGCTTCTGCCACACACGGTTCACCATCACACGAGCGGTGAGCGGGTTATCACGATGCGTGAGCCACTGCGCCAGCTCCAGGCGACCGCTTTGCGTTTTCGCGGGCGGCTTGACTCCAGACAGCGAAATCACCTGCAAAAAGCCACGTGGCACCGTGTCGCCGAGAGTCGTTGTTTCACCACGAATGTGGATACGGCAGTCCATGATCTCGCTGCGATCCCGCGCACCCATCGTCCATGCTGGTTGGAGCGGAGGGGTAACCTTGAGCGCCTCGACATCGGCTTCGAGTTTCTTGATTTTCACGTCCCAATCCGCGATTTGAGCCTCGATCACTTTCAATTCAGCTTCGGCCTTTGTCTTGGCCTCACCGCTGGAGTTTTCGACGAGCCGCTTCGCGTCATTCACTCGCCTCCAAACGCCATAGCGCGAGCTGCGGGCCTGATTCATCGTGAGAATGTCGGCATCCAGCTTCGTGAAATACGCGAGAGCCGCCGGCGCTAGTTTTTGCGCCGCCTCATCGCCGAGCGGATGAAAGTCCGTGTGATGAAACATCGTCGCCTTGATTCCACGCGGCCCATGCCCATAAAGCGGCTGCGTGCTGCGCAAAATGCCCGCGATGGCGTAGTAGTCCGCCGTCGGGATCGGATCAAACTTATGGTCGTGGCAACGCGCACAAGCCACCGAGAGCCCCAGCACGCCGCGCCCGATCATCTCGATTTGTTCATCCACCACATCCATGTGAAACAGGTCCTGCTTCACCTCCTCGAAAGCCTTGGCCCCGAGCGCCAGAAAGGCCGTGGCCGTCAGCCGCTCATCCCGCTGCGCCGTGTCTTTCCCTGGCATCAAATCCCCCGCGATCTGCTCCTGGATGAACACATCGTATGGTTTGTCCGCATTCAACGACGCGATCACATAATCGCGGTAGCGCCATGCGTGATAGTTCATGACATTGCGGTCACGTCCGTTGCTGTCCGCGTAACGCGCAATGTCCAGCCAATGCCGCCCCCAGCGCTCGCCGAAGTGCGGACTCTTCAAAAGAGCATCCACCACGTCAGCCAAGTCGGACTTATCGGCCATGTCAGTCGGCAGCAACCCCGTGAGGTCCAGATACAGCCTCCGCACCAGCGCCGAACGACTCGCAGCCGCATTCGGCACGAGATTCTTCTCTGCAAGCTGCTTATCGATCAGGCTGTCGATGCCCGCACCAGGAACAACCTGCGGCGGAATCATCGCCCAAAGCTTCTTGCCCTCATCAATGCTCAACCCTGCTCCAAAGACGGAGCTGCTCGCGAGAAGAAATAGTGTTAGCCGGTGAAACATGAGTGGGAGATTACGCTCGGGGAACACGCTGTCTTTCGTATTCACGATCCAACGCGGCAATTGGCGGAGGGAACGGAGTCAGCGAAGGGTGCGTCGCGTATTCGTCACTTCCCCTTCCCCCACAGCTTCGCGAACTTTTCCGGCACGTAGAAGTCGTCCTTGCCCGTCGCTGAAAAAGCGGTGCGTTCGATACTCGTGCCGCGCATGCGTTGGCGGCAGACGTTGAAGTGCCAGGGGAACAAATCCTTGGGCTGGACTCCCTCGATGCCTTTGAGTGAGGCGGAAGCCTTTTCCGGTGATGTGGAGTCGTAGGTGGCTGTTCACCGCTTCTTCAGCCGCGCTTTCAGTTCCTCGGGCGTCCAGGGGGTTTTGCGTCCGGTGGTTTCGGTGCGGATGGTTTTGATGGCGGTGGAGGTGACGGGTTGTTTCCATTTGTGCCAACGTTCGCCGATGTAGTTGAGCACGCTGGCGATTTGGTCGTCGTTATAGACTTGGGCGAGCGGGAGCATGAGGCCTTCGCCATAGGTGACGCCGTCGATGGGGCCGGTCTGGCCGTGGAGGAGGATGCGGGCGAGAGTGGGGATGTCGCCGCTGTCTTTGAACCAGGGAGACTTGGCGATGGCGGGTGCGAGGAGTTTGTCTCCCTGCTTCATGCCTTGGCCGTCGGGGCCGTGGCAGGCGGTGCAGAGGGTTTGGTAAATTTGCTCCCCCTGTTTGGCGGAGGTGCCGAGTTCGGCGAGTGATGCGGTGGCTTTGTCTTTGTCGATGAGGGCGGCGAGAAGCGGCTGTGTGGGGGCTTTGTCGATGAGGGCGGCGGGTATCAGTGCTTTGATGCTGCGATGGGCGAGATAGACTTGCGCGAGCACTTGCGGGTCGGGGTCGGTGGTGAGGGTGACGAGCGCAGCTTCGATGTCGGCATCGTGCTTGGCGAACAGGCTCTCGCTGATCTGCACGGCGGCGCGGCGGACGCGTGGATGGGTGTGCTTGAGATTGGCGAGCAGCACATGTTTGGGCAGCGACTTGAGGCCATCGAGCGTCCAGAGGGCGTGGATGCGGGCATTGATGTCGCTGTGGTCGCGGGCCATCGCGATGAGTTCGGGGGCGATGCTGGCGTCGCGCTTGGTCACGAGTAGCATCTGCGCGGTATCGCGCCACCAGCCGTTCGGATGCACGAGATGAGCCGTGAGTTGCGCGGGTGTTTCATCGAGCATGCGCGGCTGCGGGCCGGGCTTTTTGCCGTCGGGCACGAGGCGGTAGATGCGGCCATGACGCACGACTTTGGTCATGCCCCACTTTTTCACGCGCTGATAACGCTCCACCCAGGCGGGCAGCGTGCTCTGCCGCCAATCTTTGATGCGGGGGTCGATTTCAGTGGGGAACCATTCCTTCTCCTGAATGATGCCGCGATACATGTCGGCGATGTAAAGGCAGCCATCGGGACCGTTCTCCGTCCACACGGGGCGGAAATAGGCGTCGGTGCTGCGGATGAACTCGCTTTGCGGATATGCGTTGTGCGCGGTGCCGAGGCCGTCTTTCCAATCGAAGCGCGTCATGCGGATGAAGCGGCCCACCGGTTCGCAGGTGATCATGTTGCCGTAGAACTCTGGCATCAGATGACTGCGCAGGATCGTCTGGCCGCAGCAGGAGGAGAAGTTGTTGAGGATGTGCTGCTCAGCGAAGTTGTAGCCGCCGGAGGAGTCGTCCCACACCTTGCAGATGGAGTAGGGCCTGCCGTAGTCCGGCCCGTGTTCCTTGAGGCGCAGGATGGGATAGCCGGCGGGCAATTGAAACGAGTGCGCGGGATTCGCGCCGCCCGCGAGGGTGCAGAACAGGCGACCATCGTCATCGCGGGCGAGCCCCCACTGGCTCACCCGGCCTTCGGGATAGGGAACAACTTCCAAGGTGCCATCCTCGCGAAGACGAAAGCGGCTGTCATTGGTGGCAATGACGTTGTCGAGATTCCACAGGATGCCGGTGCGCTGGTGCTCGATGTTGCCGTTGTCGGGGCCGGTTTTGAAGATGAGTTCCTTGCGGTCGGAGACGCCGTCTTTGTTGTCGTCAAAGTAGGACCAGTAGGAGGAATCGCCAGTGAAGCTGACGATGACGCGGTCGCGCATCGGCAGCACCGTGCGGGGCAGCAGCGCGTTGTCGATGAAGACGGTGCGCTTGTCCATGAGGCCATCGCCATCCGTGTCCACGAGCTTCACCACGCGGCTGACGGGCTTCATTTGATCCGTGGCAAACTCGTCCTGCATGTAAGTGCGCCACTCGCAGACGTAGAGAGCACCATTCGGATCAAACGCGAAGGAGACCGGCTCCTCCACCATCGGCTCGCTGGCCACGCACTCGAGATGATAACCCTTCGGCACCTCGATGGTCTTGATGGCGTCCGCAGGCGAGAGCGGCGGGAAGGTGGTGTCCGGGTTCCAGCCTTGCTTCGGGGTTTCGGCGGCGTGCAGCGTGGCGAGCGGCGCGAGCAGCAGGGCGGCGAGAAGTGTGAAAGTGTGTTTCATTTGGTTTTATCTTTGGCCTTCGCATTGAGCGGATGGCGCAGGACTTCGATGTCGTTCGGCTGCTTCGGGCCGGGGGTGCTGCGGCCGTTGGTGATGAGCTTTTCCAGCAGCGATTTCATCTCCGCGAGTTTTTCCGGCATCGCTGCGGCGAGGTTTTGGGTTTCGCTGAGGTCGTCGGTGAGGTTGTAGAGCTGCGTGGGCTGGGTTTGGTCGCCGCCGCTGCCCCAGCCGCCGGAGCCGGGCGCGGGGATGTATTTCCAGGGGCCGTTGCGCACACTGGGCACGCTATCGATGGAGGCGCTGACGGCAGTCTCGCGGATGGGCTTGTCCTGCCCTTTCAAAAGCGGCAGCAGGCTGAAGCTGTCTTCTCCGACGTTGTCGGGCAAGGTCGCGCCGAGGATGTCGGCCAGCGTCCTCATGAGGTCGGCGTGATGCACGAGCTGGTCGCACTCGCTGCCTGCGGCCACGACGCCGGGCCAGCGGACGATGAAGGGCACGCGGTGGCCGCCTTCCCAGGCGTCGGCTTTGGCTCCGCGCAAGGGGCCGCTGGGGTAGTGGCCCTTGGTCTCCAGCTCTTTTTTGCCGGCGTAGGGGGCGACGCCGTTGTCGGAGGTGAAAATGACGAGCGTGTTCGCCGCTGCGCCGCTTTGTTCCAAGGCGTGGAGCACTCGGCCGATGGCGGCATCGGTCTCCATGACAAAATCACCGTGGAGGTTGAGGCCGCTTTTGTCCTTCCATTCCGGGTTCACGGCGAGCGGCTCGTGCGGCGAGGTGAGCGGCAGGTAGAGCAGGAACGGGGCTGGTTTTGGGGCGGAGTCGGTGATGAAGGCGGCGGCGCGGTCGATGAGCGCGGGCAGGATGGGTTCCAGCGTCCAGTCCTTGAGCGCGGGGCCTTGGTTGTCGGTCATTTTGTTGCCGATAAGGCGGGCGGGCAGGAACTCGCTGGGGATGCCGAGGGTGCGCTGATTCTCGATGAAGCAGAACGGTGGCCAGTTGGGCACATCGGTGCCGAAGTAGCTGTCGAATCCACGGGTGGTCGGCCCTCCGGCGATGGGTTGGGAGAAAACTTCCCGCCACACGGCGCGGTGCTCGTCGGTGGCCACGGCCTGGCCTTGCGGCTTCTGTTTGAACAAGGCTGCGCGTTCCTCGGGAATGGCCCAATCCCAGCCGAGGTGCCATTTGCCGATGCAGGCGGTGCGGTAGCCATGCTGCTGCGCGAGCGAGCCGATGGTGACGCGGTCCGGTGCGATGAGCGCTGGCTCCCACAGCTTGACGATGCCTTTCTGCAACGTGGTGCGCCAATGATACCGCCCCGTGAGCAAGGTGTAGCGCGAAGGCGAGCACACGCCGGAGGAGGAGTGGCCGTCGGTGAAGCGCATGCCCTCTGCGGCGAGTGCGTCGATGTGCGGCGTGGGGATTTTGCCGCGCTGGGGGTTGTAGCACTGCACATCACCGTAGCCGAGGTCGTCGGCGAGGATGATGAGGATATTGGGTTTGGTGGAGGCAGAAAGATGGGCAGGCAAAAATATGACTGAGCAGGCGGCGAGCAGACTGATGAGCGTGAGTTTCTTCTTGTTCATTTTGAGGGAATGCTTTTGCGAGAGGCGAGGGATCAATGGGTATCGTCAAAAGCGCGGACTGCCTGGCCGTCGGGGACGCGAAGCTGGGACGAAAGATCGTCCTGCACCGGCGGCACGGTGTTGTCTTTGTCAGCCGCATGGAGTGCGGATAGTTGCGTCACCAGCAAGGCCGTGATGATGGCGAGAGATACTGACACGGATGTTCTTTTCATGGGTGTTTTTCCTGGCGCACGTCGCCCGTTATTTTTTCTCCAATACGATCTTCTGCACGCGGCTCTTGGCTTCGATGATGGGGGGTTGGTTCCACTCGACAACGAGGGACTGGGTGTAGGCTGCGAGGGCACCGGGGTAGTCTTTTCGTTTCTCCAGAATCTCGCCGATGCGGTTGTAGGGCAGCGGGGTGGTGGCGCGGGCGGTGGCCCAGGCTTGATAGGTTTGGAGGGCGGCGGCATCGTTGCCCTGGCGCTCGTGGAGATCGGCGAGGGCTTGTCGGGCGGCGGTGAGCGAGGGATCGGATTGCAGGGCGGTGTGGAGGAGTTTTTCGGCGGCATCGGGTTTCTTTTCCTCGATGGCTTTCATGGCGTCGGACAGGGCCTGACGGGCCTGGGCGATCTGCGCGGGGGTGGTGTCTTGCTGGCCTTTGGCGATGACGGCGGTGAGGCCGGCAAGCATCAGCGAAGACTTGCCGCTGCTGCTGATGCGCACGTCGGTGACGACGACGTCGGGCTTTAAGTTGACCCAGAGCATGCGGTAGAGGCTGATGGAGTCGAACGTGTCATTGCTGCCGGTCCACGCGACGATGCTGCGGGTGCCTTTCTCCTGGCCAAAGCCTACATTCTTTTCGATCCAGTCCCAGAGATTGACTCCGCTTTTGAGCGGCACCTTGAGGGTGGTGCCGTCGGCGTATTGCACCTGATAACTGCCGAGTTCGGTTTGACCGGTGTAAGCGCTGCCATGGATGAAGTAAAAGCCTTCCGTCTTGGTGCCGATGGGGATGCTGACTTCGGTGGGAAAATCAGCCGCGCCGGGACGCGCGGGATTGCGCAGGGCGATGACACTTTTGGCTCCGGTGCCGATGAGGAAAGGGACGCCCTGGAAGGATGGTTTGCCGGTGGGAAAGCCGCGCACTTCGCATTGCGGGCCCTGGTCGGGCCAGCCGTCTTTGCCGTCGTCCTGCACTTTGTCGGTGAAGGAGCGATTGGCCCAGATGGTGAGGTCGATGGGCTGGTAGGTCACGTTGGGCGGCAGTTCGCGGGTGGACACGGTGGGTGCGATGTTCAATCCCAAACCGAGTGCGAGCGTGGTGACTTGTCGTGAGGCCGGCTTGACCAGTTTTTCATGCGTGGTCGTCCAGCGGCGCTGGTCGATGACGAGTTTGCCTTTGCCCACGACTCGTTCGAGCAGCAGGCCGGGGAAGACGAGTTCGCGCGCGCCGGGGAGACGGGCGGAGTATTCGCCGAGGGGCTCGATGACGAGCCGGGTGTCCTCCGACTGCGCGCTGGGACCTTCGGTTTCGTCGTAGGTTTTGAAGAACAAATCGAGATGGGTCAGGCCTGCGGTGAACGCTGAACGGCCGTGGCGATAACCGCGACCATCCCACATGCGGTAGGGTTGCACGGTGATTTGTGCCTGCTGGCCGGCGAGCGAGGACAGCCATGCTGCATCGGCGGGCACGGCGCCGGAGACGACCACGGTGGCACCGGCGGCGAGGGCGTCTTTCCATTTCGCGGCGGCGAGCGCGGCGTCCGGATGCGTGGCATCGATCATGGCCACATCGTCGGTGAGCAGAGGTTTGGCATCGGCGATGGTTTCAATGGCGACGCCGATGTCACGGAGACGTTTGTCCACCGGACTGCCAATCGCGGTGAGGACCTTCATGGTCTTCGCTGGCGTGAGCGGCGACTTCCCGCCGGTGGCGTAATGGACCAAACGCGAGAGGATGTCGCGGGCCATCGGTTCGTGATCGGCGGCGGCGATGAGCGGGAGTTGGCAGAGGAGATACGAGCCTTTGCCGCGGTAACACTCCATCAACTGCACCCACTCCATGCCGATGGGGGAGCCGCTGTTGGCGAGTGCGGTGAAGGGGCCGGAATCCGGCTTGGCATAAGCTCCGCGACCGGTCACGCGCGCCGGTGCCCAGAAGTGCAAATCCCAATCAGTGATGCCCTGCAGGATCGGATGATCGCCCATCTGCACGAAGACCTGGCTGGACCATTCCTTCGGCTCGATTTTGGTCACCACGGGCAATCCCTGCGGTGTCACCTGCTGGGCAAGGATCACGACCCGACCACCTTCTTCGACAAACTTTTCCAGCTTGGCAACTTCGGCGGCATTGGCCTCGTTCAGGGCGTCTTCGCCGATGATGACGGCGCGGGTGCCGGCTTCGATCTTTGTCAGGTTCTGGATTTGGACGCTGCCCTTCAGGAGGGCGGAGGTCTTGCCACTCGGATCAAAGACCGCGGTCTTTTCAGCGGAGGTTGCGATGGGTTTCGGCGAGACATCTATGTCGCGCTGCTCGGCATAGACGACGCTGCCGTCGGACTGCATCTGCATGTCGAGCGTGAAGGTGGTGCGCTTGCTCACGTCGGGTGCCTTGAAGCTCAGCGTGCCGCGTTTGAGATCGCCGCTGGTCATTTGCTGCGCGTTTTCACCACGTGCGACGACCGCGCCATCGGGGGCGAGCAGTTTCCAGATGAACTTCACTTTGGCGGGCACAAAGAGGTCGCTGTGCAGCGAGTAATCGCGACTGATCGTGCTGCCTGCGTAAGCGTGATGCACCATCTCCGGCATGATGAACTGCTGGAGCATCCAGCCGCGACGCGACGGGCAGGTGCCGCCGTAGAAAGCAACCACGGCGCAGTTCAGGTCGCGATGGCCATCGAGGTTCTGTTTGTAAGACCACGCCGCCGGTCCGGAAAGGTGATCGACGGCCGCAGAAAGGACGTCTTCCTCGCCGATGAACTCGGTGGGGCCGGGAGGATTCATCCAGCCGACCTTCCAGAGGTGCTCGTTGTTCATGAGCAGCTTCTTACCCCACTCCACGGAGACGCCACGCGAGGGGCTGACGATTACGTGCTCACCCACTTTGAAGGTGTGGTCCAATTTGCGGAAGAAAAAGCGATCCGGCGAATAGGCGCGATGGTTGTCCATGCCATAGTCACCCTTGTAGGGGCTCAAATAGTGTCCGCTGAAGGCATAGTGAAGTTCAGAAAGATCTTCGTCGCCATTGTAAAACGTCCAGCGATTGGGGTCCTGCTTTTCGAGCACTTCGGTGAGGCTGCGGAGTCGTTTCGCGCCGAGCAGCGGGTCTTTGCCGCTGTAGCTGAGAAAGCCATACCACTCATTCGAGAGATCCCACGCGATGATGCAGGGGTGGTTCTGCAGTCGCTTCGCTCCCGCGAGCACATTGGCGCGGGCGGATTCCCAGAATACATCACGATCCACGTTGTGTTTGCTGGAGCTGTTATACACGCCGGCGAGGCCTGCTGAGGCGAGGAATCCGTTCTCATCCATCCAGTCTGGAATGTGTGCCCCGCGAGACATGGTGTAGTCCAGATCCGCACCCCACGGATACGGCGACGTCAGCGCCTTGGGTTTGATGGGGCCGCCATTGAGCATGATGCTGGCATTGTCGATCCAGGTTTCGCAAAAGCCGAAACGCTGCCGCGCCAGGTCGAGCTTCTCGCCAGTAGCGGCATCGGTGACTTCGACCGCGAGCACGTAGAGGTAGGGATTGGCCGGGCTCCAGAGTTGTGGGTCGGTCCAGGGCTTGTTGAAGCTGAGCGGGACGGATTGATTGACGCCGATTTCGACTTCCTTCTGACCCAGATCGAGCACGACCTTCCGTGCGTCCTGCACCGTGGCTTTGACTATGGCCCTGGTCTTCTTCGCACTGTGATTGCTTACCGAGAATGCGGCGCTGAATGCCTTCTTGCGGAAGGATGTGGTGACGAGCAAGTCCTCGGCCGCCACGGAGGGAGAGGCTTCGATATCCACATCACCGAGCAGGAGACTAGCGAGGCTTTCAAAACCGGCCGCAGCATCGAGATACTGCGGACTGGCGACAGGCGCAGCGGGATTCACGTATTCCTGATTCATCACCGCAAGAAGGTCACGCACGGTGATGAGAATATCGTTTTTTCCAGGGCGCAGTGCGCTGGTGATGTCCACGACCAGCGGCGTATTGCTGCCGCGCAAAAGGCCAACCCGGGTGCCATTCACATAAGCAGCGGCCTCGGCTCCGGCCTTGGCAATCACAAGCCGGTAACTGCGCGGCGACTTGTCATCGGGCATCTCGAAGGTGCGGCGGTAATACGCACCGAACTGGCGCCGCGGCTCTTGCGCGAGTGCTTGAGCGATGGGAATCGGCACCGCTGCGGCTTCCCACTTGGCGTCAGCGGGCGGCACGGCATCGGGCACGAGTTTGTAGATGAAAGCGCGCTCCCAGGTGCCGTTGAGCGACAGGGAGTGGCGCGGAATTTTGAGCGGTTCTTTGAAGATGATCCGTTTTGCGTGACTGGTGTTCAGCAGGTCGCGCCAGGCCACCGATTGCCGGTAGCCGGGGAAAAACGAGATCGTGTCCATGGCGGGCCAACCGAGTTGCTTCGTGATGTCCGCTGCCGCGCCTTTGACCGATGATTTGATCGAGTAGGCATGGTCGTCCTCGGTCACGGTGAACGGGATGGTCAGCGTGCGGCGCTCGTGCGCTTGCAGCGTGATGGACTGGGCCAGGCGGCCCGCGATTTGACCGTAGTAGCCTTTGATCGTGCAGTCGAACTCCACGGTGACTGCCACTGGCAAAGGATTGGCCAGCAGACAGTGTGCGATGGCCTTTCCGTCCGCACCGCGCAGAAAGCTGGCAGGCGAATCGGCGACTTGCTCCTGTCCATGCCACATGTTGCGGCTGAACAGGCGCTGGCCTTTGTCATTCACGAAATAACACAGCGTGTTGACGCGCAGCACGGTGTCCACGTTCTGCCAAAAGTCGTCGCCGAAGTGCAAAGGCGCGCGTCCGGCACCGATGACGGGCGCTGTTGTGTGCAGCAGGAGACGGGCGATGATCGCATCCTGACCGCCACCGATGACCACTGCGATTTCATCACCGGGCTTGAGCGACTCCGCCGCGAGCGAGCGAAACTCCGTGAACCATTTGCCCGGAGCCACCTGCACGGGATCGCTGGTCGAACCCGGCTGAATGACGCGGCCATTGAGAAACAGGTGGATGCGTTTGTAGGCCTGCGGTGACTCGATGACGCTGCCGTGGCGAGTCTCCTGCGATTCGTAGAGCAGGCCGATGTGATACTTGCCGCTCGGAATGGCGTCCATTTTCCAGCAGGCACCGCCATTGACGGGATCACCGAGCAGCCGACCAGATCCGCTTTCGCCGACCTGCACCGTGGTCAGGCCAGCAGCGGGTTTGTCCGCGAGCACCACGAACTTGCCATCGCTCACGAGCGGTTTGGCACGCTCTGCTTCATAGACATAGTCGCCATTGGCATCGGGCTTGGTTTCAAACAGGCCCGCTTGAGTCGGCGGGAGTGGTTGCAGAAGTTTGGCGCGCTCCGTGGCGAGTTGCTCGATGGTCAGGAATGGCTTGGCAGGTGCGGCGGAAAGAATCGGCGCCGGCGCTGGAGTCAGCGGCTTGGCGGTGGCTCCTTTCGGCACGAAGGGCCCGAAGCGTTTGATCTTCGACACGCGAACGTCGTCCACCGCGCCGGTCCAGGTGAGATGCCCATACATGCCGGAGCCGATGGAAAGGCTCGTCGGCAGGCTTTTCCATTTCAGTGGCCCCTCAGTCTTTCGGCCATAGAGCACGCCGTCCACATACATGCACATCGCCGAGGCATCCCAAGTCACTGCCACATGCATCCACTGGCCTTTCCTCATGCGGAGCAGGCTCACCTCGTTTGGTCCTCTCACCGAGTTGTTGCGCAGTATGCTGGCGTCACTTTTCCAAGGATCGGTTTCCAAGGTAAAACCCAGCGTGAGGTCGCTACCCGTTCTAAAATAAGCCAGCGCACCGCTCGCATTGTCCACCGAAAGAAAGTGGTGCTGAGGCGTGTCCGTCAGTCCCTTCTCCTTCCAATCGAGCTGCCCCACCTGGTCTGGCGAGAGATAGAACTCCAGGGTGCCTTCCTCCGGCATCTGGTCGAGCTTCAGTGGGATCATCGCCGAGTCCGGTGACTCGACGCGCAGTGCCCGGCCAAAGCGTCCCTCGTTGATGTAGTGGCTTTTGCCGATGAGTTTGATGCTGGCATCATCCTTGTCGAAGTCCGCCAGCAGGATCGTGTCCGCATCGGCGACGAGCTTTTGCGTCAGCACCGCATCCGCGTCATAGGCAAAATCCAGCGGCGCGGAAATGTGCGCGTCATCCACCACGAGAGCATTCGTTTTATCCGAGGGATAAATCGACGCGGCAAAATCAATCACGCGGATGTGGCCGGGGATCTTCACCTTCTGCTCGATGAGCTGCCACTCGCCCTTCACCTCACCCGCGATCTCGCCCAGCGCCTGCGCTCCCTCCGGTGCCTGCCCCGATAGGTTCACGACGACCTTGCCCTTTCCCTTCGCCCAGATGCCCACGGAGTAAGTCGCCCCCGGCACCACCTCCAACGACGCCCAGCGCACATCACCGCCATCGCCTGTCATCGACAGCGCCGCTTTCCCGCCATGTGCGTCCGCAGAGCGAGTCAACAAAGTCGTCCCCGCCAAACGCCACGACCACCGCACCGGAATCAGCGGGTTCTTCGCATCATCATAAGCCCCGCCCGCCTTCAGCAAGCCCGGCAACCCCTCCGTGGCATAATGCGCCCACGACTCGAAGGAGCCATTGGTCATCAGATTTGTTTCCTCCTCCGCTGCGAACGCCGCTCCGCCGAGAGCGGTGACGACCGCGAAGGTCATCGAAGCGAGGAAGGCGCGACGCGGCGAGTGGCGGCGGAATGATTTCGGAAATGGAGTGATGGTCATGGTGTTCTCAGTTTCTGGGTTGGAGAGTTGCAACAAAGTCATTTTGAGGGAGTGAGGGGTATGCTCTCAAAGGGACCGGGGTGGGCATTCGTCTGCACAGCGAATGCGGCTCAATGATTGAAGATGAACTCGGTGGAGTTCAGCAAGGCCCAGAAGATGTCTTCATAGGCTTGGGGGTTCTTGGTTTCGGTGCCGATGAGGGTGCGGAGTTCCTGCGCTTCCTGGGTGGCGGGGCGGCGGCTGAGGGCGAGAAGGAAAAGCTCCTCGATGACTTCCTCGGGCGTGGCTTTGGTGCCGACGAGGGTTTGCAAGGTTCCGCCGGCAGAGAGGCGGGGATTGATGGTGTCGCCCACGGCCATGTGCAGCGTCTGGGATAGGGTCGGCGCGCATTTGATTTCAGTGGAACTGATGGTGGCGCGGCTGGAGGCTCCAAAGGTTTTGAAGAAATTGTCGCCGTAATTGGGGCCTTCGGTGTTGACTCCCACACGGGGATAAAAGTCGATGGCTCGGGTGTCGTCGGGGAAGTTTCCGAGTTTTCTGGGCATGCCGGTGACGACGACGACGGTGTCGATGAGCACGTCGGCGCGCAGGCGGCGCAACGCGGCGTGGGAGAACTGCTGCCTGTCACGGGCATTGGATGGGTTCGACTGGGAAGTGAGCTGGTAGGTGCGTGAGTTGCAGATGTCGCGGGCGAGGCTGCGCAGGCTGAAGTTGGACTGGACGAGGCGTTGGGCGAGGGCTTGGAGCAAGGGCTCGTTGGCAGGCGGGTTGGTCACGCGCACGTCGTCCACGGGATGGATGATGCCGCGCCCCATGAACTGTGCCCAAATCCGGTTGGCGAGGTTGCGGCTGAACATGTCATTTTCCGGGGCGGTGAGCCAGGCGGCAAGAGCGCGGCGGGGATCACCACCGGCTGCGACGGGCTCGATGGCGCCGAGGACTTTGGCAGGCATGGGGCGCTCGTCACGCAGATGCATGGCGGGCGGGGCGGCGGTGTTGAAAAAGATGCGCTGCTCGCGGCTCTCGATGCCGCTCTTGCGGGAAATGCCGGTGAAGAAACTGACGAAGCCGTAGTAGTCGTCCATGTTCCAGCGGTCGAAGGGGTGATTGTGGCACTCGGCGCACTGGAGTTGGATGCCGAGGAAGACCTGCGAGAAGTCTGCGGCAAAGGCCTTGGGCGTGAACTGCGGGCTGTGCACCAGCATGGTGTAGAGGTTCACCGGGCCGTTGTTCAGGTTGCTGCCGGAGGCGGTCACCATTTCGCGGACAAACTCATTGAGCGGGCGGTCGGCACGCAACTGGCGGCGCATCCATTCGTAAAAGGCATCCGCCGCTTTCACGGGAGTGCCGCTGGGTGCGTAGTTGCCGCCCATGACGCGGAGTTGCTCGGCCCAGAGCGAGGTCCAATAGTCGGCAAACGTGTCACTGGCGATGAGTTCATCGATTTTCACGGTGCGCTTGTCGCTGCGCGGGTCAGCCATGAAGGCTCTGTATTCGGCGACGGTCGGCGGGCGCGCGGCGAGGTCGAGGGTGACACGGCGGAGAAAGGTTTCGTCATCGCAAAGGTCCGATGGAGCGATGCGCAGATTTTTGAGACGCTCGAAGACATGGGTGTCGATGTAGTTCACAGCGGGCGGATTTGGCCACGCAAAGCCGTCGGCACCGGGCAGGACGATGACGCTGGTCCCGAGCGCAAAGCGGCTGTAGCGGGCGAAGACGTTGGTGTCGCCGGATAGCCCGGCGGTGATGTGGCCGTGTTCGTCGATTTGCGCCACCGAACTGTTGTTGGAGTGATAGCGCGCGAGGGAGGTGACATCGCGCTTCGAGCCGTCGCTCAGCAGTGCGGTGACGCGCAGGGAGTCTTTGCCCTTGCCACCATCAAAGACGATGTGCTTCTTGGATAGCTCGAGCCCGACGGTGTCCGGCACGTCCACGGCGTCATCCGGCGCACCAGCGGCAATCCAGCGGCGCAGGGTCGCGTAGTATTCGCTCTTGTCGTCAAAGAGCTTGCCGCCAGTGTGCGGCACCGCGCCAGTGGATTTGAGCAGGAGCAGGCTTTGCTCCGGCACAGCGGGATTGATGCGACGGCCTGCCATGTCGTCCACGATGCGGAAGTAGTCGCCCGCCGAGTCATAGCCGAAGAGCGAGAGCATGAAGCCATCCTTGCCGCGGGCGGCACCGTGGCAGGCCCCGGCATTGCAGCCCGCGCGGAATAGCACGGGCATGATGTCCTGGCGGAAGCTTGTTCCCCCGGCCGGTTTGTCTTCCGCGCGGACCTGTGTGGCGAGGACGAGGCCCAGGCAGAGGAGCGCCCGGTGCGTGTGTTGCAAAATGGAGAGTAAACGGGTGTGCATATTCTTAAAGTCTGGGATCGATGCGCAACGCGCCTTTGCCGGTGCGTTGCTCGGTTTGTTGTCCGCCAGAGCTGATGACGATGGCGCAACTCAGCTCGCCGACACGGCCAAGCAGGGCGTCGTCGGTGGCTTCGATTTCAAAGGCGATCTCACTCGTGTCCTGCGTCAGCACGGGCAGTGGTTCGATGATGCGCAGCCCGGCTGGCAGGCCGAGCAGGCGCACCTGCGCGGTGCCGGGCAGTGGCGTGGGGTGCTTCACGTTCCAAATGTATTTTTTGCGTTCGCCGCGTCGGATGCTGAGCAACTCGCTGGTCAGTTCCACAAATGGCGCGGCGACGGTGAGCATGGTTGGCTCCGAGGTGACGCGGATGTGCCCGGTGCCGACGTAGTCGTCGAAATCCTCCCGCACCGTGCTGCCGGTGATGGCAAAGATGGACGCGCCGAGCGGCGCATTTGGACCGCCCGTGAGATTCAGCTCTCCCTCAGTCTTGTCCGGCGGAATCAATAGCGGCGAGCTGAAGGAGACGCCCGCAGCGAGCCAGCTAGGGCGGAGGAGAACGGCACCCGTGAAACCGGGTCGGCGGACGATTTT
Source organism: uncultured Chthoniobacter sp. (assembly GCA_964415705.1). Lineage (GTDB taxonomy): Bacteria > Verrucomicrobiota > Verrucomicrobiia > Chthoniobacterales > Chthoniobacteraceae > Chthoniobacter. The sequence continues at coordinate 16,859 of CAYQBV010000035.1, forward strand.
GACCGGAATCGCCAGCCCGCCGCTGCGCACCAGCGGGATGGCCGGTGGCTGAAAATCGATGCTGAAAGGCGGGGGCTCGGTGACGGCAAGGATGAAGCGGTCGAGGCGCACCGTGCGCCAGGCATCGCCGCCGGCGAAGTTGACGAACGGCAGGTTTTGCTGGCAGACGGTGGTGACTTTGATGGCCGGATTGACGGGCCGCGCTTCCAGCGTGATGACGGCACCCGCCAGTGGCGCGTCGGCAGCGGCGACGAACTGAACCGGCCAATAGGCTTCACCCCCACGGGCACGCGTTGGCACCAGGGTCACGCCCTTGGGCAGGCCATGGGCGACGAAATCGAACTCACCTGGAAATTGGGCACCCTGACCAGGCATGATGAAAAGAGTGAGCATGAGGCGGCTACCCTGGGGCACCGCAAAACCAGTCGTGCGGGTCGCTTCACACCAATCAAAAACCTGGCTGGGGGTCACAAAAAACAGGTTGTTGGCCGGTGGTCCGGCCTCTACGCGGTAAACGCCGAGCGGGCCCCCGATGCCGCTGGAGTCACGCACTTCGAGGACGTAGTCGCCATCCTCCGGGCAGTCCCAGATGACGGACGGGTCCAGCATTTCCTTCAGGCCCGCGCCGCTGCGGAAGGCGGTGCTGAAGATGTCGTGGTCGGTAGGTTTGGCGTCTTCGGACTCCAAAATCACCTTTCCCGGTTTGCCATCCGCAGCCGCGGAGCGGAGGACGATATTTGCGTCAATCGTGGAGCCGATGGTGGCGGCGAAGACGCGGAACTGAAGATGCTCGCCTTTCTTCGCGGCAAAGCGGTAACGGTCCACCTCCTCCGGGCCGCTGATGATGCCATTGAGCGCGGCGGGAAGCTGCACCAATGCGGGTTCGCCCGGCTGCGGATTTTCCAGCGCGTTGGGATGGGGGCTGGCGCGGAGCGGCACTGGCGAGGGCGCATCGCCAAAGTAATCAAAGCCACTCGGTGTGGCGGGGACATCCAGGGTTTCGGTGAACTCGCCGAGCGGGTCGCCAAGCAAACGAACCACCTGTTTTTGGCCGCACTGACCGCCCGCCGGAAACGCCACCATGGGTCGGCGAAATGTGCCGATATGGACGCAATACTGACTATCCCGCTGTTGGTAAACCGAACGTTTGACTTCGACGTAGGCCACACCATCGCGCGGCAGTTTCACGCTCGCGACCGGGTCTTGCAGGTGCAGTGGATTGTCGTCGTTCACCGCCAGTTCGCGGCCCGCTTCATCGAGGATGCGCAGCTTGAGATCAAACTCCGAAGCGCCGTAGTGATTGTCCGCGATGCGCAC
>CAYQBV010000035.1:18275-22756 GCA_964415705.1 uncultured Chthoniobacter sp.
CCGCCGGTGCGGTCTTTCAGGTCCGGCAGTTGTTCGATGCCAATGGCGCGGATGCCGGGACGGAAGAAAATCACTTCCTTCGGGTCTTGCAGAATCGCCCCCTGAATGATGACCTCGACCGTCGTGCCGCGCTGACCGATTCTCGGCAAGGTGCGCTCGATATTCGTCGGTCCGACCGCCAGCGCGGTGCCGGTGAGTGCCAGCAACGAGACGCTCAGCGCCAAAAGATTTAGAAAGCGTCTCATGGTTTAGCCAATCAGCGCGGGAACGAATTTGCCGTGGACGATTTCAATGGGCCGCGTGCCAAAGGCCAGCAGCTCTTTGTCAGCATCAATGCCGAGCTGGTGGTAGATCGTCGCCAGCAGATCCTCCAGCGGCAGCGCATCGCGGCCCGGCGCTGCACCTGTGGCGTCACTCGCACCGTAGATTTGGCCACGGGTGAAACCGCCGCCTGCGATGAGCATGGAGTAGCAGCTCGCCCAGTGGTCGCGTCCGGCATCTTTGTTCACCTTCGGCGTGCGCCCAAACTCGGTGGTCACCCACACAATCGTCGTGTCCAGCAGACCGCGCTGATCGAGATCGGTGATCAAGCCAGCGATGCCGTGATCCAATGCGGGCATAAAATCGAGGCAGGTCTTCTTCGCATCCACATGACAGTCCCAGAAACCGTAATCCAAGGTCACGAAGCGCACCCCGGACTCCACCAAACGCCGCGCCACCACGAGTTTTTCGGCAAGGCCCTTTGGGGCGAATCGATTGTCCGGCCCCCTCAGCCCGACGACTTCGCTGCCGTAGAGCGTCAGCGTCTCCGCCGTCTCTTTGTCCAGCGAGAAGGCCGCTTGCGCCTCCACGGAGGTGAGCAACCCGTAGGCCTGTTTGTAGAAATCATCCATCGTGCCGAGCAGTTCAGGATCGGACTCCATCGCGCGGAGACGTTTTTCGATGATCTGCCGTGCGCTCTGGCGTTGGTCGTAGCGTTCCCGCGTCACCCCACCGGGGATGGAAAAGTCGCGCACCTTGTAGCCTTTGGAAGGTGAAGCGCCGAGTTCAAACGGCCCGTAAGTGCTGCTGAGGTAGCCCGTGCCTGCGGTTCCGATTTTGCCCGGAATCGCCACATAGGGCGGCAACTCACCGCGCTGGCCCAGCTCATGCGAGATCACCGAACCCATATGCGGATAGTCGATCACCGCCGTGGGCGTGTAGCCGGTGGACAGGTGATAAGTCGCCTGCCCATGATCGGGAATGCGGCCCACCACGCTGCGCAGTAGCGTCACTTTGTCGGCGATCTTCGCCGTCTGCGGGAAGTTCTCGCTCATGACCTCGCCCGACTTGGTTTTGACCACACCGAAACCGCCGCGAATCTCCACCGGTGCCTCCGGCTTGGGATCAAACGATTCCTGCTGCGGCATGCCGCCTCCGAGATGGATTTGAATGACGCTCTTGGCCCTGGCCGTGAGCTTCTTCCCCTTGTCCATGCTCATGGACTGCCCATCCTTCGTCTGCGCCTGCAGTCGGAACAAATCGCCCATCGAAAGGCCGAGTGCGCCGAGCACGCCAGCCTGGATGGCCTGACGACGTGGCATGGCGCGGAAACCGGAACAACCAAGGTGGTTCGCAGCGGAGTGAAATGGATGATCGTTTTTCATAGTGAGTTGGATTGAAGAGGGTAAGACGGCGTATTGAACAGGGTCATGGTGTGCTCGCGGTCACTTTCCAGAAGCGGATCTCGCCAGCCGATTCACCGGCGATGAGTGTTTTGGCATCATGCGAGACAGCGGTTGAGAGCGGCTGCGCGGTCGGTTGATGAGGAAAGGCTGCGATCTCCTTGCCGCTGGCATCCCACAGGCGGACGGTGCGGTCGCGCCCGGCGGTGCAAAGATTGCCGTTGCGGTCGAACCGCGCCGTGAGCACGCCATTGGGCAGTTTGCCGTAAACACCCGCTGACCGCGTGGGCGGGTGCGCATTCGGCTTGGAAATGGCGGGCCAGCCATCCACCACATCCCACCAGATGATCAGCCCGTCTTCGCCTGCGGAGGCCAGCAGTTTTGAGTCAGCACGCCAGTCCAGCGCACGGATGGATGCCTTGTGCTCCGCGAGGGTCAGCACCGCCCGCCCGGTGTCCGCCTCCCAAAGATGCAGGCCGCCCGCCCGGTCGGCCGTGGCGAGTTGCTTTCCATCCGCGCTGAAGGCCACCGCAGTGATCCAGTCCGTGTGCTTGGTGATCTTGTATTTCAGCTTGCCGTCCGTGGTGGAGTAAACCTTCACCACTTTCCCCGAGCCGCCGAGCGCCACGAGCTGCTGATCCGGGCTGAGGTCCGCCGCGATCACGCTGTCCACCTCATCACCGATGGCCGCGAGCCGCTTGCCCGTTTTCACGTCAAAGAGCACCACCTTGCCCGACTCCACCGGACGGCCACCGCCCACCATCAGCACCGCACCGTCACGGCTGAAGTGGATGATCTGCGGCACCCCTTCGGGAAAGGCCAGCCGACCCACCTCTTCCTGCGTTTCCACATTCAGTAGCCGCACATGCTCCTGAGCGGCCACCGCCAGCAGCGGGGTCCACGGGCTCGCATCCATCGCCAGCACCGGCAGCGGGCGCAGGGTTTTCGGCACGCTCACCACCGGCAGATTTTCCGGCATCGCGGGTGATTCCGGCTTTGCCCCGGCCCCAGCGGCAGGTTTGAAACTCAGATCCCGCTCCGCCACCATCGACTTACTCGCCGAGGTCTCACGCAGCCCGGAGTCGATCCATTGTTTAATCATCGCGATCTGCTCTTGCGGGATCGCCGCCTTTTTCGGCGGCATCCGCGCCCCGTCATCGGGATCGGTGATGGCTTGGAAAAGCAGGCTTTGGCTGGAGCGACCCGCCACCACCGCCACCCCACCGCTGCCGCCCTTTAACGTGCTGGCATGAGTTTGCAGATTCAGATCCGCCTTCTGCTCGTCATCACCATGACACTTCAGGCAATGCTCGCGCAAGATGGGCTTGATGTGCTCCTCATAAGTCAACGCCTGCGATTCCGCTCCAAAACCACGCCAAACGGACATCAAAAGGATGGCGGTGAGGAGGGTGAGGGAGAAGGAGTGTGTTCGGCAAAGAATGGGCATATTATATCTTATATCGGCGGGATAAGTTCATACGGTGGCTCTCGTGGATCTTTGAGTGAAGGTCCGTCTCTACGGTTTCCCCGGAGCCGTTTCGGCGCCCTTTTGAGTCCACTCATGGGCGTCCCGGGCCAGCGGCGGCAGATGCACGTCCACGCCGACCACGGTGAAGGCGCGTTGGACATTCGGGTCGGGGATTGGCGTCACGGTCAGCTCGTGAATTCCGCTGGGCAGGCCGTCGGCGACGGTGACGTAGTCGTAGGGCTGGCCGCTGTAGTGGTCCATCTGCGGACGCCACCAGCCGGGGCCGTGGGGGACTTCGTCGCGGCCATCGGGCAGGATGTGCCAGACGACTTGCGGTAGTTTTGGCAATGGCTGCATCACCGGCTGCGGTTCTCCTTCCTTCACCGGTTGCATGGCGGTGTTCCAATCCGTCGGCAGGATGGTGATGCGGCCGCTGTTGGAGACGAACTTCCGGTCGTTCTGCCCCTCGCCATCGAATCCGGTCTTTGATCCCACGAGGCGGAAACGCACCCGTTGATTGGCCTTTTTCTCATCGGCGTCGGCGTTGCCCTCGATCACGGTGAGCACCCAGGTTTCCTCCTGCATCTTCGCACCGAGGTGATACGTCATCGGCGTGTTGGGCGCGGTGTTGTTCGCGATGCGGGGCTGCGGACGGGTGCCGTGGAAGAGATTCCACTCGCTCGGCTTTTTTCCATCGATGAGTACCGTGGCACGGCCGTGGGAGATGGGCAGCACCAGGTCCAATCGCGTTCCGCGAAATCTCAGCCGGAGCTGATCGGTGGCCGTGTTCGATTTGGCAATGCGGGTGTCGTTATGCGTCCAGCCGTCGCCTTCCAGCACGATCTCATCCGTCTTGTTGTCGGCGAGAAAGCGGCCCACATCGAAGCGCCGCACCTGCTCCGCCCAGCCCTGGCCCACGGGCAGCGCGGGCGTGAAATGACGTTCGTAGAGCAGCGCCATCAGTGTTTCCCCTTTGCGATTCAGATGCACCTTGTCCCGCAGCAGGTCGGTGTTTTTCAAGCCACTGCTCTTGAGGTAGTCGAGCCACTCGTTGCGGGCCTCCAGCAGTTCCACGCCGTATTTTCGGGCTAGTCGGCGCAGCAAAACAGTCTCGGCTCCTTCGCGCGGCAGATCGGGTGCCTCGTTGCCGTCGATGTGCTGGGTGCGGATGACAATATCCGCCGTGGTCTCGCTGCGTAGCTCGCTGAGGAAGCGCTCCCACACCTCCGCCGTGCCCTGGTAGGCGCTGAAAAGCACGAGGTCGGGCTGCGAGCGCAGGATGTCGTGCTTCAGCAGCTTCTGCATCCGCCACACGAACCAGCCGCCGATGGCGCGGTTCTCGGCGATGA
>CAYQBV010000036.1:0-22638 GCA_964415705.1 uncultured Chthoniobacter sp.
CAGAGTTCCAGGGCGAGGTTGAAAAGGTCGGGACCTACGGGAGTGGCGGCGACTTTGACGAGGATTTGCTGGGGCTGATTGGCGGGGCCGGGGAGGGTGGCAGAGCGGCCGGCCGGGAAGCTGACGAGGGAGAGAACGCCCTGGCTTTCGGTGAAGGTGAGGCGGAGGCCGTCGTCGATGGCGGTCTCGCTGAAAAGGTTGGCCTGCAGCTCGTACACGCCGGGTTGGCCGGGCGGGGGGAAGTGGGTGAGTTTGAAACCGTACCACCAAGTGCCGCCTTTGCCGTTGGGGCAAAACGCGGCGCGCGGGCCGAGGTCGCGCTGGAGGACGACTTCGGGTGGGCCGCCCGTCGCGGTGCCGCCGCCGACGCCGGCATCGCCGCTGCGGCGGGGGATGAAGTGCCAGGCGGCGGCGATGACCGCGAGTAAGACGAGGATGGCCCGGCCCAGCCCGAACCCTTGGCGTCCGCTGGCCGGTAGCGGCACCGGATCGGGCGCGGCCAACCGCAGCAGTGGATCGTTCGCCAGTTCGGCTTCTGCTTCGACGGGTGGATCTTCCTCCGTGGGAGACTCGGCGGAGGGTTCCGTTTCGCGTTCCTCGTCGGTTTCTGGTGCTGTTGGCGGAAAAGGCTCGCCCGTTTCGTCCACCGCCTCGCTCGCCTCTGCCGACTCCTCTCCAGCGACCTCCGCGACCTCGTCCGCGATCTCCTCGGTCTCGCCTGCTGGTGCGGCATCCTCAAGGATCTCGGACGCACTTTCTACCTCGGGCTGGAGCGCAACGGGCACAGCGACGACGCGCGGTATCGGGACAGCGCGGGGCACGATGCCGGAGCGCGCGGGGGTGACGCTGGAGTACGGCGATTTCGGGCGCGGGCGGAAAATTTCCGGCAGGATCGGCGGCGACGGCGGGTCGAGGGCGGCGAGCGCCTGCCGGGCTTGGGCGGCGGTGGCGAAACGGCTGCGCGGGTTCGCCTCGAGGAGGGTGCCGACCCAGCGGGTGAATTTCGCGGGGAGGTCGGGGCGCACTTGGGCAAGGGCGTTCGGCGGAAACTTGCGCCACCCGGCGGCGAGTTGCTCGCGCGTTTCGCCCGCCACCGGGACGGTACCGGTGAGCAGCCAGCAGAGGCAGGCGCCCATGGCAAAGAGGTCGGCCTCGGCGGAGGCGGGCGCGCCAGCGAGGCGCTCGGGGGACATCCACGGGAGGGCGTCGTCGGGCGGCGCGGGGCGGTAGGCGGCGAGGCCCCAGTCGAGCACCCACACGAAAAGGCGCCCGCCGGGGAGTTCGCCGAGGACAAGGTTCATGGGCTTGAGTTCGCCGTGCGGGAGGCGGAGCGCTTCGCCGACGGCGAGGGCGCTGAGGAATTGCGCGGCGATGTCCACGGCCTGCGCGGCGTCGAGCCGGCGCTCTTTGGCGGCGTCGGTCCAGTTGAGGCCATCGGCGTATTCATAGACGAGCACCATGCCGACTTCCTCGTCGGGGATGACTTCGAGGAGCTGGACGATGTTGTTGCCGGCGGTGCGGCCCACGCGGGCGGCGTCGCGCAGCAGCGCCGCGCCATCGAGCGGATGAGGGAGACCGGTATCGATGAGGAGCTTCAGCGCGACCCTGCGGCGGGTGGCCTTGTCAACGCCGCGATAGACGAGCCCGGCATTACCGACGGCGAGCCGGGTCTGGAGGTCAAAGCGCGCGGTCGTCTGGCTCATGGGTCGGGCAGGGATAGCGGAAATCGCCCCGCTTGGGGAGAAAACTTGCCGCCTTTTCGCCTCCGCTGAGGCCTTCGCCAATTTCAGTTTGACTCCCCCCACCCCGCCGCCGAGACTCCGCGGCTTTTCGCCATGCGCCACACCATCTCCGTCCTCGTAGAAAACAAGTTCGGCGTGCTCACGCGGATCGCCGGCATGTTCAGCGGTCGCGGGTTCAATATCGACTCGCTCAACGTCGGCCCCACGCTCGACCCCACGACCTCGCGCATGACCATCGTGGTCAAAGGCGACGACACCACGCTCGAGCAAGTCACCAAGCAGCTCAACAAGCTGATCGACGTGATCAAGATCGAGGACTTCCGCGACGAGGAAATCGTCGAGCGCGAGCTGGTCCTCATGCGCGTGAACGTGAACTCCGAAACGCGCGCCGAGGTCATGCAGATCGGCGACATTTTCCGCGCGAAGATCATCGACGTGCAGATCAACAACCTCGCCATCGAGATCACCGGCAACGAGTCGAAGATCGACAAGTTTCTCATGCTCATGGGCAAGTTTGGCATCACTGAACTGACCCGCACCGGCCGCGTGGCGCTCGCCCGCAAATCCCACTGATTTCACCCACTCCAAACACCAACACCATGAAAGTTTACACTGACAAAGACGCCGATCTCTCCGTTCTCAAAGGCAAAACCTGCGCCGTGCTCGGCTTTGGTTCCCAGGGCCACGCGCACGCGCTGAACCTCAAGGAATCGGGCGTCAAAGTCATCATCGGGCTGTATCCCGGCTCGAAGTCGCGCAAGGTCGCCGCGGATAGGGGCTTCGAGGTTTTCGACACCGGCGAGGCGGTGAAAAAAGCCGATGTGATCTTCGTGGCGATCCCCGACACCAAACAGCCGGCTGCCTTTGAAAAGGACATCCGACCGAACCTTGCCAAGGGCAAGACGCTCGTCTTCAGCCACGGCTTCTCCATCCATTTCAAAACGCTCGTTCCGCCGACGGACGTGGACGTCATCATGGTCGCACCGAAAGGCCCTGGCCACATCGTCCGCCGCCAATACACCGAAGGCAAAGGCGTGCCGACCCTCATCGCGATCTACCAAAACCCGAGCAAGAAGGCCAAGAAGGTCGCGCTCGCCTGGGCCAAGGGCATCGGCGGCACCCGCGGCGGCGTCATCGAGACGACCTTCAAGGAGGAAACCGAGACCGATCTTTTCGGCGAGCAGACCGTCCTCTGCGGCGGCGCGAGCGCGCTGGTGCAGGCGGGTTTCGAGGTGCTGACCGAGGCCGGCTACGCGCCGGAGATGGCCTACTTCGAGTGCCTGCATGAGCTGAAGCTCATCGTCGATCTGATGAACGAGGCGGGCATCGCCGGCATGCGTTTCTCGATCTCCGAGACGGCCAAGTGGGGCGACGTTTCCGTCGGCCCGAAGATCATCGACGCCAGCGTGAAAAAGCGCATGAAAGCCGCGCTCAAAGACATCCAAAACGGCAAGTTCGCCAAGGACTGGGTCAACGAATACAAAGGCGGCTACAAGAAATACAACGCCCTCCTCAAGGCTGGCGAAAAGCACCCCATCGAAAAGACCGGCACCAAGCTCCGCGCTCTGATGCCTTGGATTCAGAAGAAGAATCTCAAGGGCGCACAAGCGGCCTACTGATCCTCAACGATCCGATTTAGTTCCGACTGCGCCGCCGTTCCCCGGCGGCGCTTTCGTTTGTAGCTTCGGTCCCCCGGCACCAGGCTTTCCTGAAAGCCTACGCCGACGGGCTTATGCTACCCCCCCTCGCCCATGGTCCTGCCTGCCGCCCCATTCAGCCCCTCTCGCCCCGCCGAGCGAGACAGGCCGACCGAAAGGCCGGTCCGAAGGGGCGCACGGTAGCTCGGATCAAACCGGCTATTCGCTCGAACTCCTCACAGACTCCACCAGGACTCGCGCCGCAAAACTTTCCGCGCTGCGCGATGACCGCGATCAACTCCTCGCGATTTTCACGACCCTCTCCGTGAAGTCGAAATGCACCCCTTCATAATTCATCCCTCAACCTTCATCCTTCCCTCGTGCACCGCTCACGCGGGCGCGGGCGGGGCGGGAGCGGGTGCCCGATGACCTCATGCTGGAGTATTACACCCAGCGGGCGGCGGCGGGATTGATCCCGGCGGAGGCGGTGATCGCGTTCGGCCGGCTTTTCCTGAGCAACCCGGATCTCGTCGAGCGCTTCGCCCATGGCTGGACGCTGAATCCGCCGGCGGCGCTGACGACTTGGTCCGCGCCGACGGCGGCTGGCTATACGGATTTCCCGTTTCACCCGCGGGGGTGACGGGCGCACGCCGGGACAATATGCGACGAGAGGCGCCCCTACGCCGGAGTCATCTCGTGGGCGTTGGCGAAATGCTGGAGGGCGGGCTCGGCGCGGGTGGGTTGGATGAGCGGGAGGATGCGGCGAAGCAGCGCGTTGAGCACCGGCGAAGGGTGTGCGACATAGAGGTCGAGGGGGGCGAGGGCGAAGCCGAGGTGGAGCTTGGGGTCGTAGTTCAGCGGCGTGCTGTAGTAGGTCTTCAGGCCCTGCGCGAGCGCCCAGGTGAGGATGTCGCGGAAGGTCACGAAGTAGAGGTGCAGGTCGAGGGCGACGGTGTAATCGAGGCCGAGATATTCGTCGTAGATCGCGCCGTCATGGACGAAGCAGAGGCTGAACGCGACGAGCTTCCCGTTTTGCCGCCAGAGGAAAAAGCGGACGCGCTCGGGCATCTCCGCCGCGAGCCGTTGAAGAAATTCCTTGGTCAGCTTCTCGAACTGCAGCGGCGACCGCGCATAGGTCTGGAGGTAAAGCGCGAGCGCTTCGTCGGTGTGCGCGCCGAGGTCGTGGGTCACTTCCATGGCGAGCGGCGCGGCCTTGATCAGCGCCTTGAATTTCCGGCGCAGATTCTTGCGCATGGAGTGGCTGAGCCGCCGTGCCATGTAGTCGTCGAAGCTCGCGTAACCCAGCTCCAGCCGCGTGGCGGGCATGCTCGGGATGCGGACGTAACAAGCGCCCGGCGCGGGCGCACAGTGCAGCGGGTCGAGCGGTTGACGGTAATGCGCGGGGAAATCCTTCCACACCACCAGCGCCGCCCGGTGCGCGCGCGCGATTTTCACCATCGCCTCCCGCAGCACCGCCAGCCCCCACGTCTCCGCGGGCTCCGCGCCGCCGAGGTGCCCCTCGCCCGCCGCGCACCCGACCATGAGCATTTTCAGCCGGAGGCAGCGGGGGAAAAATCTCCGGACCGCGCGGAGTGAAGCGCGCACCCACGCGGGCGCGGTGGCGGCGAGGTCCTGATCCACGAAAAAGAACGGCTGCACCCCGCGCAATCGGCCCTCGCGATCCTCGATGCGCAGCCCGTGGCACTCGAAGTCCAGCGTCCCGCCGACGATGTCGTAGTAGCGCGCGTCTTTCGCGAGATGCCGAAACGCATCACACCACGCGGCGTCCGCGCGCAGCTCGGCGAGCGGCGTCACGCGGACGCGGCCGGTGGAGGTGTCGAAAACAGCGGGCGGTGGCATCGGAAGCGGGCGGCCAGTGATAGCCGGGATTGACAGGATGGCGAGTCTTCCGCGACTGCTGCGCGCCACTTCCCGATGCGCCACCTGCTCCTCTTTCTCTGCCTGCTCGTCGCGCCCGCCGCCCTTCGCGCGCGCGACTTCGACCTGCGCCGCGACACCTTCGCCTTCTCGAACGACACCGCCTTTCAATACGGCGTGGACGAGCGCGGCAAACTCCACGTGAGCCTGCGCGAGACGCCCGCCGACTTCACCCACCGCTGCTTCGTGCTCTCGCGCGCGGTCCTGCAGTTCCACCAGTTCGCGCGGTTCGAGGTGAAAGCGCCGCGCCTTTCCCGCGAGGAATACCACCGGCGCATCCGCGCGATTTGCCGCATCCCGGTCTGGAGCCGCGGCCCGGCGGAGCGGATCGTCATCCCCGGTTACGCCGACCTGCACAGCTTCTCCACCGCCTACGAGGGGCTGATGAAGGCGAACCTTGGCAACTGGCTGCCCACCTACCTCCGCGTGGGCAACTGGCGCATGGCCATGGGCCATCTCCGCCCCGGCCAGGCCGCCGCCGCCCGCTGGCTCAGCGCGTCGCTCGACCGCGGCCAGCCGCGCGCGCTCTACCTCGCGCGCTTTCCCAGCATGAACCACGTCGTCGTCCCCTACGCCCAGAAGCGCGAGAGCGGCGGCAACGTGCGTTATTTTGTCTATGACCCGAATTACCCGAACGAGCCGACCTGGCTGCTCTACCGCGCGAGCGAACGCAGCTTCGAGTTCGCGCCGCGCTGGTACTTTCCCGGCGGACGGGTCAACGTGATGCGCGTCTTTATTTCACCGCTGCACTGAACGCGGCAGGTCAGTTCTTTTTCTGCTGCGCGAGGGTGAACCAGTCGGGACCGCTCGGGGCGCTGGGCTTGGCGGGGCCGGCACTGGCCGGGGCGGTGTAGCGCTGCACGTCGCGCTTGCCGGCTTCGGTCTGGCGATCGGCGCGGGGGCCGATCTCCACTTTCGTTTTGAGGGAAAGGGCGATGCGTTTCCGCGCCATGTCCACTTCCATGACGGTGGCTTGCACGCGCTGGCCGACCTTGAGCACCTCAGCGGGGTTCTTCACGAAGTCGTCGCTCATCTGGCTGATGTGGACGAGGCCGTCCTGATGCACGCCGATGTCCACAAAGGCGCCGAACGCGGTGACGTTGGTGACGATGCCGGGGAGTTTCAGGCCGGGCTGGAGGTCTTCCATTTTCTCCACGCCGGCGGCGAAAGAAAACGCCTCGAACTGCTGGCGTGGATCGCGGCCGGGCTTGGAGAGTTCGGCGAGGATGTCTTTCAAAGTGGGGAGGCCGACTTCGGTGGTGGCGTAGTTCTCGAGGCGAATCTTCGCGCGCTTGGCGCTGTCGCGCAGCAGATCGGCGACGGAGCACCCGGCGTCGGCGGCCATCTTGTCCACCAGTTCGTAGCGCTCGGGATGCACGGCGCTGGCGTCGAGCGGGTGCGCGCCGTCGCGGATGCGGAGGAAGCCGGCGGCCTGCTCGAAGGCCTTGGGCCCGAGGCCGGTGACCTTCTGCAGTTCCTTGCGCGACTTGAAGGGGCCGTGCTCGTCGCGGTGCGCGACGAGGTTCGCCGCGACGCGCGCGTTCAGGCCGGAGACGTAGGCCAGCAGATGCTTCGATGCGGTGTTCAGCTCCACGCCGACGTTGTTCACGCAGCTCACGACCACGTCGTCGAGCGTGCGCTTGAGGGCGCTTTGATCCACGTCGTGCTGATACTGGCCGACGCCGATGGACTTCGGATCGAGCTTCACCAACTCGGCGAGCGGGTCCATGAGCCGCCGCCCGATCGACACCGCGCCGCGCACGGTGATGTCCTTGTCGGGGAACTCCTCGCGGGCCACATCGCTCGCGGAATAAATGGACGCCCCGCTTTCGCTGACCATGACCACGGGGATCGCCGCGGGCAGGCCGAGCTTGCGGATGAAAGTCTCCGTCTCGCGCGAAGCGGTGCCGTTGCCGATGGCGATGGCCTCGACTTTGAACTTCGTCACCACCGCCTTGATCATCGCCTCCGCCTCGGCCAGATCGCGCGCGCCTTTCTCGGGATAGATCACATCGTTCGCGAGGAGCTTTCCCTGGCGGTCGAGGAGCACGACTTTGCAGCCGGTGCGAAAGCCGGGGTCGATGCCGAGCGTGACCTTCTGCCCGAGCGGCGAGGCCAGCAGCAGCTCCCGCAGGTTGTCGGCGAAAACGCGGATCGCCTCCTCGTCCGCACGCTTTTTGAAAAAGGTCCGCGCCTCGCCTTCCATCGCGAAACCGAGCAGCCGCTTGAAGCAATCCTGCACCGCCAGCCGCACCTGCTCCGAAGCCGGCGCTTTGCCTTTCACGAACAGCCGCTCCAGCAAGCTCACCGCCTCGATTTCATCCGGCACGAGGCGCGAAAACAGGAAGCCCTCCGACTCGCCGCGCCGGATCGCGAGGACGCGGTGCGACGGCGCTTTCTCCGCCGGCTCGCTCCAGTCGAAGTAGTCCTTGAACTTCGCCCCCTCCTCCTCCTTCCCGCTGATGACCTTCGATTTGATCACGCCTTTCGTAAGGTAAAGATTCCGCAACTGCGCGCGCGCCGTGGCGTCGTCATTGATCCGCTCCGCGAGGATGTCGCGCGCTCCCGCCAGCGCGGCGGCGACATCGGGGACGCTGTATTTTTTCGCGTCGATCTCGATCTCCGGCCCGACAAACGGCACCGCCGCCGCCGGCGGATCGGTCGCGACGTCCTGCGCCCAGAGCAGGTCGGCGAGCGGCTCCAGCCCGAGATCGCGCGCCACCGTCGCCTTCGTTTTTTTCTTCGGGCGGAAAGGCAGGTAGATGTCCTCCAGCGTGGTCATCGTCTCCGCCGCGTCGATCTTTGCGCGCAGCGTTTCCGTCATCAGTTTCCGCTCCACGAGCGACGCCACCATGGACTCGCGCCGCTTGTCGAGTTCCTCGAGTTGCTCCAGCCGGTCGCGAATGGTCATGATCTGCACCTCGTCGAGTTCACCCGTCTGCTCCTTCCGATACCGCGCGATGAAGGGCACCGTCGCCCCTCCTTCCAAAAGCACCGCCGTGGCGGTGACCTGACGCGGCTGGAGCTTGAGTTCGGTGACGAGTTTGACGAGGTGTTTTTCGATCATGGCGCGGAAAAAGGCGCGCATGATGAGCGCTCCACCCGCCGGGTCAAACGCGATTGCGCATCAGCGCTGCACTTTCCACCGCGTCTCGGGCTGGAGGTTGATCTCCTCCTTTTTCACCTCGAAGCCGCAGGCCTGCAGCAGATAGGCCACGCCTTCCGCGCTGCTCATCGTCTGCTTCAGACTGTGGGCAAAAAGTTCGATGTATTCCTTGTAGCTCTCCAGCGCCAGGCTGCCCTCGGCGACGTAGCGCGCGAGTTCCTGGTCGTGGTTCTCGATCATGTCGAAAAGCGCCCGCCGCAGCCGCATGCGCATCACCGGATCGACCACCAGCTTGAACGGATTCGCGCCGGGATCCGACGGCAGCGGTTCGTTGGCGATGTCGAAGTTGATCGTGGTCAGGGCGGCGTCGTTCATGGTGGTGATGCGGTGTGGAGTTTGGAAAAAGTGCGAACGCCCGATGGTAGGGTGCGCTGGTGCAATGGACAAACCATCTTCGCGGAAAATCCCGCGCACATTCGGACGTATCGCCGCGCGCGGAGTGGTCCAAAAATGAGTCATCCTGAGCCGTATCCCTGCGGTTGAGGAATGGGGAGCGCGGGCTTCCAGCCCGTTGGAGCCGGCATCCTGCCGGCGACCCGCCCGCAGGTTGGTGTCCACGGATCGGTGACTTGTCCACGCGCCATCCGCAGCCGGCAAGATGCCGGCTGCGGCGGCCAGGATGGCCGCGCTCCCCTTTCGTTCCGTCGGAGTGGTGCAGAGGCTTTGCGGAGCGCAGTCGAGGGATCTCTCACTCCCAGCGGCGGCGCAGGCGGAGAGGATGGTAACGAAACCCTCCGGGTTTTGCCGACATTGCGGAGGCCAAAAGCCGGGGGCTTTCGCTACTCTCCGCCCCCTCCGCCCGCAAAAAGTTCGAGGTCCTTCGACTGCGCTCAGAATGACGGCGTGGAAAGGCGGACGGCGAGGAGGCGCTCGACGTATTTGGCGAGGAGATCGAATTCGAGGTTCACGAAATCGCCGGCGGTTTTGGCGCGGAGATTCGTCATCGTGAGGGTGTGGGGGATAATCCAGACGACGAAGCTCGCAGGGCGCACTTCGGCGACCGTGAGGCTGATGCCGTCGATGGCGATCGAACCCTTGAACGCGACGTAGCCCGCGAACTCCGCAGGCAGCGCGATTTCGAGCCGATGATCGGCGTTCACTTTCTCGAAAGCGAGGACGCGGCTGGTGGTGTCGATGTGCCCCTGGACGAAGTGTCCGCCGAGCCGGGAGTGGGCGGCAAGGGCGCGTTCGAGATTCACGGGAGCGCCGGGCGCGAGCGCGCCGAGGTTGGTGCGGTCGAGCGTCTCGGCGAGGAGGTCGAAGGCGAGGGTCGCGCCGTCACGCGCGGAGATGGTGAGGCAGCAGCCGTTGACGGCGATGCTGTCGCCAAGCTGCGCGTCGGTGGAAACGAGCGGGGCGCGCAGGGTGAGGCGCGCGCCGGTGGTGGAGCGTCCGAGAGCGAGGAATTCGCCCGTTTCTTCGACTAGTCCTGTGAACATGAGGTGCGAAGGTAGCGGGCGGACGCGGGCTTACCAGCAGCCGGCGCGGAGATTTTTGCAGGCCGCACCGAGCCGCGCGATGACGTGCGTGGCGGAGAGGGATTCTTCGGATTCCGCACCGTCGAAGACCGCCAGCTCGGCGGCGCGACCGCCGAGCCACGCGCCGAGCCGCGCGGCGTCGTAGAGTGACAGACCCTGTCCGGCGAGAGCGGCGCACACGCCGGTGAGCACATCGCCCATGCCGCCGGTGGCCATGCCGGGATTGCCGGTGGAGTTGTAGCTGAGCGGTTGGGCGGCTTCACCGACGATGGTGCGCGCGCCTTTGAGCAGGAGGGTGACCGGGTAGCGGCGGGCGAATTCGCGGACGGTTTCGGTGCGCGTGCGACTGGGGGAGGCGGGATCGAGCCGCGCCATTTCGCCGGGATGCGGCGTGAGCAGGCGCGGCCCGGCACAGCGGGCGAGCAGGTCGGTGCGGCGCGCGAGGATATTGAGCGCGTCGGCGTCGATGATCATCGGCTGGGGGGCGCGCTGGATGAGCTTGAGGAGTTCGGGTTCGCGGTCGGGGCCGAGGCCGGGGCCGACGGCGAGGACGTCGTGCCGGCCGTCGAGCACGTCGAGGTAAGACGCGGCTTCTTTCACCATGACCTCGGGAGCGATGCGGCCGGCGATGAGCGGATAAATCTCCGGCGTGACGTAGAGCGTGACCAGCCCGGCACCCGCATGCACGCAAGCTTCCGCACACAACACGGCTGCGCCGGTCAGCCCCGGCGAACCGGCGACAATCCCCACGCGCCCGCACTCGCCTTTGTGCCAGTCGAAAGCGCGGCGCGGCAGCAGGGGAGACAGTTCCGACGCGGTGGCCACGGTATCGAAATCGGCGGCGTCGGCGCGGGCGGACAGCTCGGCGAGTGGCAGCACGGCGAGCCGCCCGACGTAGCGCGTGGCGGCGTCGGCGAGCAGGCCGGCTTTGGCAAAACCCACGGTCAGCGTGAAGTCCGCGGCCACGCAGTCGTCATCCGCGGCACCGGTGTCGGCATCGAGACCCGTCGGCAGGTCGAGGGCGAAAACCGTGGCGTTTTCCCGCGTGCGAAGGCGATTGATCTCGCGCGCGGCGGCGCGGATCGGCTCCCGCAGTGGCCCGCCGGCGCCGATGCCGAGGAGGCCGTCGAGCACCACGAACGCGGCCCCGCTTTCCTGCCGCGCGGCCACCGTGACGCCGGTTTGCGCTTCGCGAAACTCACGATGTTTCCGCACCGTGAGCGCACTCCACACTTCCGGCTCGAAGACCGGCTGCAGCTCCACTTTCCACCCTCGCCGCGCGAGATACCGCGCGGCCACGAGCGCGTCGCCGCCGTTGTGGCCTTTGCCGAAAAAGACCACGCATTTTCCCGGCTCGGGGAAAAACTGGCGCACCGCCGCAGCCATCGCGGCACCCGCTTCTTCCATCAGCGCCGCGGGAGTCGCTCCGCCAGCGCAGGCCCGTTCCTCCAGGGCTTTCATCTCGGCGCTGGTCAGAATCATGACATTTCCGTTTTGAAAGGGACCGTGGCAACCGCCGGCGCGGACCGTTACTTTTTGCCCGGTTTCTTGCCGGGTTTCGGTGCGGGCGTCGTTGGAGTTGGCGCTTCGGGGACTTCGCCAATGGTGTTGTAGTGGAAAACCCACCTCGCATCCCGCGGCTGGCCGCCGACTTTGACCGTGACGATGACCGTGTAGCTGCCTTCGCGCAGCGGATTTCCCACTTTGTATTCGATCATCTGCGAGGCCGCGTCGAATTTCGCCGGCACGAGGCCGAGCCCGCTGATGCGCATCTCCACACTGCCGGGATCAAACTCGCCGAGGGACGCGAGGTTGGCCTTGACCAGCGGGGTGGAATCGGTGGTGGCGGTGTTGTTCATCGGTTCGGTGATCATCGCGACGGCGGCATCCTGCGCCATCGCCGGGGCGTCGGACGGCGCGGCCATGCCGGTGAAATTGATCGCCACGTCGAAGACTTGCTGCGTGCCGGGCATCTTGGCGGTCACGTCGTAACGGCCGAGCGTGAAGGGGTTCGCGCCGTGACCGAGCCGGGCTCCGTAGGTGGTAAAGGCGGCGTCATACCCGGCGGCTTCGATGGCCGTGTGGACGGCCGCGTTGTGCAGGCCGAAGGGGTAGGCAATCGTGGCGCAGCGGATGCCGAGATTTTCTTCGAGGATCTTCTTGGAGCGCTCGAGTTCCTCTTTGAGGTAGCTCTCGTAGTCGCCGGCCCATTTCGAAGGTTTCCGCCGGAGGTCCTGGTGCGAAACGGTGTGGCAGCCGATTTCGAAACCGTCGTCCCGAAGTTTTTTGAGCTGCGCCCACGTCATGGTCTTGCCGCCACTGTTGACGAAGTTTGTGTAGATGAAAAACGTCGCCGGGAAGCCGTACTTTTTCAGGATCGGCACGCCGACGTCGAAGCCGGAGACGTAACCGTCATCGATCGTGATGAGGACGCTTTTCGGCGGGATGTTTTTCTCCCCCCGCCGCCACGCGAGGAAGTCCTGCATCGAGATGACCGCGAGGCCCGCCTCCTTGATCGCTTCCATTTGTTTCTCGAAAAGTGCGGGTTCGATGGAGAGCCCACCACCGGCTTTGCCCTCGAGCCGGTGGTAGCAGAGGACGACGACCTGCGCGTTCGTGTCGATGGCCGGACGGATCGGCGTGGCGGCGACCGGCTTCGGCGGCGGAGTCGCCACCGGCGCGGCGGCCGCGACCGGGGCGGGTGTGGCGACGGCCTTCGATTTCAGAAACGGGATTTTTTCCTTCATCTTGCCGCATCCGACAAGAGGCAGGGTAGCGAGCAGGAGGAGGAGAGCGAGTTTGCGAGTCATAGCAGCGAGTCCAGATTGAAAGCGGTCACGATACATCCCGCATGGCCGGTGGAAAGCGCGAAGCGGGGGTCGGTCGTCGCGTCAAACTTCGAGGCCGAGTTTGCGGAAAGTGGCATCGACGTGCGCAAAGTGGATGTCGAGCGCGCAGAGCGCGTCGATTTCCGCACGCGACAGGACGGCGGCGACATCCGGCTCGGAAGCGAGGTTTTCCTGGAGGCTGACCTCGCCCTGCCAGGTTTTCATGGCGGCGCGCTGGACGGCTTCGTAGGCGGCTTTGCGTTCGAGGCCGCGCGCAGTGAGTTGGAGGAGGATGGTCTGCGAAAAGTAGAGGCCCTTGGTGATGCGGAGGTTGCGCTCCATGTTTTCGGGATAGACGAGGAGGCGGTCCACGAGCTTGCGCAGCGAGACGAGCATGTAGTCCACGAGGATCGTGGAATCCGGCATGATGATGCGCTCCACCGAGCTGTGGGAAATGTCGCGCTCGTGCCAGAGCGGGACGTTTTCCAGCGCGGCCATGGCGTTGCTGCGGACCACGCGGGCGAGGCCGCTGAGTTTTTCGCCGGTGATGGGGTTGCGCTTGTGCGGCATCGCGGAGCTGCCTTTTTGCCCGGCGGAAAAATACTCCTCCACCTCGAGCACCTCGGTGCGCTGGAGATGGCGAAACTCGGTGGCCCAGCGGTCGATGGACGAGGCGATCAGCGCGAGCACGGTCTGGAACTCCGCGTGCCGGTCGCGCTGGAGGACCTGCGTGGAAAGCGCCGCGGCAGCGAGGCCCAGCTTTTCACACACCCGCTCCTCGACCCGCGGATCGAGATGCGCGTGCGTGCCGACGGCTCCGCTCAGTTTGCCCACGCGGATGCGGGGCTGCACCTCCTCGAGGCGCGCCAAAGCGCGACCGAATTCGTCATACATGAGCGCCAGCTTGAGCCCGAATGTCACAGGCTCCGCGTGGATGCCGTGACTGCGGCCGATCATCGGCGTCGTCTTGAATTCCCGCGCCCGCCGGGCGACGACTGTGCGCAATTCCCGCAGGTCCGCGAGCAGCATGTCCGAGGCTTCGGCCATCTGCACGGCCAGCGTGGTGTCGAGCACGTCGCTCGAAGTCATGCCCTGGTGCATCCACCGGCAGGCTGGCCCGACGTAGCTCGCCACGTTTTCCAAAAACGCGATCACGTCGTGATTCGTGCGTTTTTCGATCTCCATGATCTCCGCGAGGTCGAATTTCCCCTTCGCGCGGATTTCCTCGGCATCGCTCTTCGGCACTACGCCGATCTCGGCCTGCGCCTCGCAGGCCAGGGTCTCGATTTCGAGCCAGATTTCGTATTTGCGTTGATCCGCCCAGACGGCGGCCATTTCGGGTCGTGTGTAACGTTCGATCACCCGGCGGACGCTACCGGCATCGGCGGATTTTGGGAAGCGGCGTCTTACTCCGGGCCGCCTGAGTCTGAGAAAACTTACCCCGCCGGGGCTTGATCGCCGACGGCGGGGCGTGAAATTTTACGGGAGTGGATCGTTGCGGTGCTTCGCACGAGCGAATCACCCGAACGACTGACGCAGCGCTGCGGTTCTTCAGCCTAGCAAACGCGGGCGCGGACCTTGCGGCCGTGGCTGTTCAGCCGGACGCGACCGCTTTCCAGCAGGTCGGCGACGGCGGCCACGGTTTCGCGGTTGTTCCGGCTCACGCTGCTCACGGCGAGGATGAGATCGCCGAGGCTGTAGCTGGCGCGAGTGACTTTCTTGAGGGGCTTTTTCATACTTTTGTTGGTTAGTTACTTCGTGTTTTAGCAGACGCCGTGCCACGTCTTCTTAGTATTACGCCGACTGCATAGTAATAGACGCACCGGAACTATCTTTGTTCAAAATTTACAGCAACTCTTTATCAATAATTTTCCGGTGGCGTTTTTATGCCGAAACCGCCACTCCCGGCCTTGATCAATCCGCGTCACTTTCCGACGCCGCAGGCGCGTCCCGCTCTCCCGTCTTGCCCGCCGGGCGCGCTTCGCCGATATAGCGCGCCGTGCTTTCAATCTCGACCTGCTGGAATTCCTCCCGCCACACCGATGGCGAAATCATGTGCCGCGAACTCCTCGACATGGGCTTCGACCGGATCGAACTCGGCCACGGCATCCGCCTCTCGCTCATGGATGGCATCCTGAAAATGTACGAGGCCGGCAAAGTGGAGTTTTCCAGCCTGCACAATTTCTGCCCGCTCCCCATCGAGATCACCCGCGCCTCGCCCGACTGCTACAAGTTTTCCTCCCCCGATGCCCGCGAACGCGAGCGCGCGCTGAAACATTCCTACCAGACCATCGACTTCGCCGCCCGGCTCGGCGCGCGATTTGTGGTGCTGCATCTCGGCCGCACGCCGCTCGGGGACTACACGGAAAATCTCGTGCGGATGTGCGAGGCGGGACTCGGGGCGTCGCGCGGTTTTGTGAAGGAAAAGCTCGAGTGCATTCGCAAGCGCGAGGACCAGGCCCCGCCCTACTTCCAGCGCGCCCGCGAGTGTCTGGCACGCATCGCCGAGCATGCGGAGAAAAAGGGCGTGAAGCTCGGCGTCGAGAGCCGCCATAGCTTTGAGGAGATTCCGAGCGAGCGCGAAATGATCGAGGTGCTCAACGAATTCAACGTCCCGCACGTGGGCTACTGGCACGACTTCGGCCACGTGCAGGTGAAGCACAACCTTGGATTCCTCGATCACGTCGAGTGGATGCGGACGATCTCGCCGCGCCTCATCGGCTGCCACCTGCACGACACCGTCTGGCCCGGTCGCGACCACATGGTGCCCTTCAGTGGCGACGTGGAATACGAGAAACTCCTCGCCTTTCTCCCGAAGGATACCCTCTTCGTCTTTGAGATGAGCCCCCGCCGCACCCGCGAGGAAATCATGGAATCGCGCGACCAGTGGGTGGCGAAATTCGGGGCGTGAAGACCGCGCGGCCGATCTTTCCCTAAATCCCACCCGTCTGAAAAAAGCCGCCTTCACCACGCTGCAGGTGCTCATCACCGTCGGCATCCTCTACCTCGTTTTCCACGACCCGGCGAAGCGCGCGGAGATGGCGCACGCGCTCCGGCAGGCGAACCGCTGGTGGCTGCTCGCCGGCTTCGTCGTGTATGGCTTGGTGGAATTTCTCTCCGGCATCCGCTGGCAACTCCTCCTCCGGGTCCAGGGCATCGTGCTCAGTTGGACGCGTCTCTTCCACCTCGTGCTGATGGGCGTGTCCTTCAATTTCCTCATCCCCGGCGGGACCGGCGGCGATGTCGTGAAAGTGTATTTCCTCCTCAAGGAAACCCCCGGCCAGCGCACGCGGGCGCTCCTTTCCGTGCTCGTGGACCGCCTCATCGGGCTCGTCGCGCTCATCGCCATCGCCGGCGTCATCATCGCCGCGCAATGGCCCTGGCTCCACAGCTCGCCCGCCGCGGTGAAATACATCTGGTTGACCCTCGCCATCCTCGGCTCGCTCCTCGCCGGGCTTGGCCTCTCCTTTCTCCTCACCGGACTCGGCCTCATCCACAAACTCCCCGCACGCCTGCCGGGCCGCGACAAACTCGCGAGTTTCGCGCTCGCCTACAATCTCTACGGTCGCGCGTGGCAGCCCACGGCGGCGGCCTTCGTCCTCTCGGTCGTCGCCCACTTCGGCCACTTCGCTTTGTTTTTCTGCGCCGCCTCGGCCTTCGGCGCGACCAGCTACATACCCACCTTCGGCGAGTTTTGCTCGATCATGCCCATCGTCGATACCCTCACCTCCATCCCGATCAGCCTCGGCGGCCTCGGCGTGCGGGAGAACCTTTTCCAAATCTTCCTCGGCGACCTCTGCGGCGTGAGCCCTGCCGTGGCCGCCCTCATGGCCACCACCGGCTACGCGCTCGTTCTTGGCTGGGGCTTGCTCGGCGGGGTGCTCTACTTTTTCTACCGCCCCTCCGAGCACACCCGGCTGCGCGAGATGCGTGCGGAGGTGGCCTCGCTCGAACACGCCGTCGCCGAGGAGGAGATCGCGCTCGAAACCGCGGAGGAGGAGAAGCGATGAACGCGGAGAGCAGAAAGCGGCCATTCGTCACGGCGAATTTTGCGCTGACTTGGGACGGGCGCATCTCCACGCGGCGCAGCACGCCGGCGGATTTTTCGTCGAAAAGCGACAAACGCCGGCTCGTGGAAATCCGCGCGCGGTGCGACGCCGTCCTCGTCTCCGCCAAAACCGTCGCCGCCGACAACATGAGCATGGGCCTGCCCGACGCCGCCCTCCGCGCCGCCCGCAGCGCGCGCGGCCAGCGCGAATATCCCCTGCGCGTCCTGCTCACGAACTCCGGCCGCATCGACCCCGCGCTGCGCCTGTTCACCAAAACCTTCTCGCCCATCGTCATCTTCTCCACCACGCGCATGCCCGCCCACACCCGCGCCGCACTCGCCGCACGGAGCGACCTGTGGCTGTCCGAAAGCGCCACCGTGCATCTCGCCGCCATGCTCGCCACGCTCCGCGCCGAGTACGGCGTGCGGCGTCTCGTCTGCGAAGGCGGCGCGCAAATCTTCCGCTCCCTCCTGACCGCCGGCCTCGTCGATGAACTCCACGTCACCCTCTGCCCCCGCATCTTCGGCGGCGAAAAGCCACACACCCTCACCCGCCTCCCGGGCCCGTTTCTCCCCGCCTCCGTCCCGCTCGCGCTCAAGAAAATGGAGGTCATCGGCGGCGAGTGTTTCCTCCGCTACCGCGTCACCAAGTAGCTTGGGTTTCAGCCCCGACGAGTCCCGACTTTTGCGCTAAAGCCCAAGCTACTTTTCGTCGTCCTGCCGCTTCCGTTTGCGGGCGAGGAGGCGCTCGGTGGTGGATTGCGGGTCGGCGGGCGGGGCGGGTTCGGCTGGCTTGGTGGGCGTTGGTGGCGGTGCGGGCTTTTGTGTGGGCCGGGTGGGGACGATGACCGGCGCAGGGCGTTCGGCGCGCTCGGTCTGGAGGGTGGTCTGGACTTGCTGCTTGCGCTGGAGGAGCGCGCCCATGGTTTCGCCGCTGGTCGCGGTTTTGCGGCGGAAGAGGAAGTCGCGGATGACCGTCCAGTCGAGCTGGATGCGGCGGATGCCGACATCGAGCGGGATGAGGCAGGCGAGGAGGATGAGGAAGAGGTCGGCGACGGGGCGGGAGCTTTCGCGGGAGGTGCGGGCGGGGTGGTAAAGATCAAGGTCGCCGGCTTTGAGGACGCGTCCGCCGGTGCGTTCGGCGATTTGTTTGAGCAGAATCGGATCGCTGCGGAAACGGAGATACTCGGGCGAATACGGCACGGCGAATCCGCCGACGGCCTGCTCGGGTCGCGTCTCGGCACCCGCGCTCGCAGCGGCGGCGATGACCTGGTAGCGGCCTTTGCCCCAGAGCGGAAACTGCCCCTGATACCGCCTGGGCCCAATCTGCCGCAGCGGCACGCTGACGCTCTCGCCGCGCGGGCCGGAGACGCGCGCGCCCATTTCGAGGAAGCGCTCGGCACCCGCGAAATCCTCCACGGAAATCACGCCGCTGCTCCCCGCCGGAAACGCGCGCAGGCGCAGGTCGGTCTTTTGCTCCACGCGCGAAATCTCGGTGACGAGCTGCCGCACGAACGCGCGGAATTTGTCCCACTCCAGCCAATCCTGTGCCCACGACGGGCCGAGGTCGCTCATCCACGCGGCGCTCGTGCCGAGGCCGAAGCGCCACGTCGCGAGCAGCGGATCGCTTTCGCCCGGTTCCTCCTTCGGCGCTGGCACGCGGAGCAGCGTGGCGGCGCGCGGCTTGATCGTGGTCAGCACGTAACCGCGTAGCGCGGGCAGCCCGTCGATGCCTTTGAGCACGGGCGAAGGAAATTCCACCTCGGGCGTGAAGACTTTGTTTTGCAGCATCGAGCGCTTCAGCGTCTTCGCTTCCTTGATGAAAATGCCCGGCAGCTCGTTCGGGTTTTGCGGGAAATAGTACCGCCCGCCGGTCGTCTGCGCGATCGACTGCATGATCGAAATGTCCTGCCCGCCGTGCGGGTTGATCGCGATCATCGAGACGCTGATTTTGGCATCCACAAACTGCTGCACGAGCGCGGGCGTGGGCGGCGAGGGATCGCCGTCGCTGATGACGATGAGGTGCTTCGCGGTGGCGTCGCTTTTCTGCAAACCGGCGAGGCCCATCTGCATCGGCGTGTTGAAATCCGGCATGTCGCCGGGCTCGGCTTTGTTGATGAGCTGGACGAGCCGTTCGTATTCCGCGGCGGGCGTGAGCGGGAAAATCCAACGGTAACCATTGTTGTTACCGTTGCCGAAAGTGTAGGCGATCAGCCCGATTTCATCCTGCGCGCCGAGCACGCGCATCGCCTCTTTGGCCATGCGCTTCGCCCAGGTGTTGCCCTCGGCGAATTCGCAGGTGTGCAGGACGATCGCGAGCGCGCCTTTGGGCAGCACCTTCTTCTGCTTCACGTCCATCTCCACGGGCAGCGCCTCCTCGATGGCGCTGCGGTGAAAGCCGCCCGGCCCGTAGCTGTTCGGCCCGCCGAGCATGAGAAAGCCGGTGCCGTGGTTATAGACGGAATCGCGCAGCGCCTGCATCTGCACGGGATCGAAGGAATCGGCCGGCGCGTTGGCAAAAACGATGAGGTCGTAGGGCAGCAGCGAGAGCGCATCGCGCGGGAACTCGTAGGCCATGCGCACCTGCACGATGCGCTCGCTCTCCTTCATCGCCTTCACCAGCGGCTCCCAATCGCGGGCGTCGGAGCGCGCATCGGTGACGACGAGCACCTTGCCCTCGCCGCGCAAAAACAGATCGCCGATGGCCACGTTATTTTCCGCCCAGCCGTCCTCGCCTTTCAGCACGGAAACCGTCGCCGCGTATTCGTAGTAGCCCGGCTCGCGCAGATAGAGCGGGAGCGAAAAGCGGTTCTTCCCCGCCTCAAACTCGACCTCCTTTTCAAAGATCGTCTTCCCGTTTTCCGCGAGCGTCAGCTTGCCTTTGCCCGCTTGCAGCGCGGAAAGGAGCACGCTGGCCTCGTAGGTCTCGCCGGCCTTGACCACGCGCGGCAGATCGAGGCGTTCGAGCCACACTTCTTTGTCGTAGGCAAAGGCGATGGGCAGCACGTCCACGGCGATGCCGCGCGCTTTCAACTCGTCGAGCTGCGCGTTGACGTTGCCTTCGGTTTCGTTGCCGTCGGTGATGAGCACGACGCGCCCCTGATTCTGCTCCGGCAGCATCGCCGCCGCGAGGCTGAGCGACTTCGCGACGTTCGTGCCGTCCTTCGCCACGCGCGAGTTCATCGCCTCGAAAGGGAACGTCGCCCGCGGCGGCAGCTCGACCGCCGCATCGCGCCCGAAAACCACCAACCCCGCTTCATCCTTCGGCGGCTTCTGCGCGACCGTCTGCATGACCCACGACAACGCCTGATCGCTCACTTTTTCGCCCATCGAATCCGAGACATCGAGCGCATAGACCACCGACAGCACATCCGACTTTCGCACCGCCCGCGGCTCCGCCAGCAGCATGATGAACGCGCACGCAATCACCAGCCGCACGAGCAGCGCCGCCAGCGCCCGCCATTTCGCCAACCCCGAAAACCCCGCGACATGCATCCACCAAATCCACGGCAGCGCCAGCGTCAGCCAGAACGCCGGGCGGTAGGCGAAGCGCAGTAGCCCGCGCGTTTCCACAAACGCGCACCCGCCGAGGAACAACGCCAGCACCAGCGCCAGCGGCCACACCGCGCGCCACGCGAGCGGCTGGCGCGGCGGGGGAAAGAATTGCTGGAAGATGCGTGTGAGAGCCGTGGGCAAAGCGCGCGGAGCTTGCGCCAAAGCGCCGCCTGCTCACAAGGCGCGCGTTCAAGGTGCGCGTTTCGCCGGCCCGCCTCGGGACGCGGCGGCGCTTGGCACCGGGCGGCGCTTTCCCTTTCATCGTCACCGGCTGCCGCCGCCCGCTTTGATCTCCGCACTCCGCTCCGCATTTTTCGCCGATGACCGCGCGCCCGCCTCCCCGCTGGCGCGCGCGGCCAGTTTCGCGCTCGCGCTCGGTCTGCTCAGCCTGGTGTGCAGCGGCGCGCTGGCGGCGCTGAGCTATCACTGGTCGTGGGGACCGGTGTGGGATTTTCGGCGGCTCTTTTGGAATGGCTGGCTGACGACCATCGGCATCGCTGCGCTGGCCCTGCCGCTGAGCTGCCTGCTCGGGCTGGCGTTTGCGCTGCTGCGCCGGAGTTCCTTTTTGCCACTGCGTTACGTGGCGCGGATCTATGTCGAGATCACCCGCGGCACGCCGCTGCTCGTGCAGATTTACTTCTACTGGTACATCTTCGGCCAGCAGCTCCCGCGCGATTCCCGGTTCCTCGCCGGCGCGGTGATTCTCTCGCTCTTCAGCGGCGCGTATCTCAGCGAAATCATCCGCGCCGGGATCGACGGCGTCGGCCGGTCGCAGCTCGAAAGCGCGCGCGCCATCGGCTTCACCCGCGCGCAGACTTATCGCTACGTCATCTTCCCGCAGGCCCTCCGGCGGATCCTCCCGCCGTTCGCGGGCGAGTTTGCGTCGATCATCAAGAACTCGTCGCTGCTCTCCGTGCTCGGCATCGAGGAGTTCGCGCTGGCCGCGGGCACGGTGAGTTCGCAGACCTACAGCTACTTCGAGAGCTATCTGCCCGTGGCGCTGGGCTACCTCCTGCTCACGCTGCCGATTTCGCTCTGGACGCAGTCGCTGGAAAAGCGGGCGCGGTTTGAAACATGAAACTGGTGCTGCATAACCTCACCAAATCCTTCGCCACGCATCGCGTGCTCGACGGCCTCTCTGGCGACTTCGGCGAACCGCGCAGCCTCGCGCTGATCGGGCCGAGCGGTGGGGGAAAATCCACGCTGCTGCGGATCATCGCCGGGCTGGAAACGCCGGACGCCGGGACGGTCACGCTCGAGGGCGAGGCGCTCGCTTTCGCCGACGAGGAAAAGCTGCGCGCGCACCGGCGACGGCTGGGCGTGGTCTTTCAGGCGTTCAACCTCTTCCCGCATCTCACCGCGCTGGCCAACCTCACGCTCCCTCTGGAGAAAGTGCATGGCCTTTCCGCCAGCGAGGCGGAGCACCTCGCGCGGGAGGCGCTGCGCCGCTTCCAACTCGCGGATCACGCGCACAAGAAGCCCGCCCAACTCAGCGGCGGCCAGCAGCAGCGCGTGGCCATCGCACGCGCCATCGCCATCAAGCCGCGCCTCCTCCTTTTCGACGAGCCCACGAGCGCGCTCGATCCCGAGATGACGGCGGAGGTGCTGGAGGTCATCGAGGAACTGAAGGACGAGGGGCGGGATTTCCTGCTCGTCACGCACGAGATGGGTTTCGCGCGCCACGTGGCCGATCGGGTGGCTTTCCTCGCCGACGGGCGCATCGTCGAACACGCGCCGGCGGGGGAATTGTTTGGCACGCCGCGCTCTCCGGAGTGTCGCGATTTCCTCGCGCGTATTTTGAAATACTGAACCCGCCGCAATCGGGTGTGATTAAATGCGGGGCATGGTGCCCTTGGGCTGCGTGCGAGGCGTCCCGGAGGGACAGCGCGCCGCGGACTCCGCGCCCGCCAAAAGCGCGGGAAATAGGGACGATCGCGCTACTATGGCGATCCTCCGCTTCCTTCGTTTGTTCTCGCTGGTCGCGCTTTTTGGCGCGCTGTTTTTTCCCGGTGCCGCCGCGCAGGCTTCGGGAAACTCGAGAGCGCGCGCGTTCTAAACGTGCATCACGACGGCGGGATTTTTGGCTGCCAGGTGTCCCACAACGCGCACTCAAAAAAGGGGTTCACCTCGCTCGGGCAGATTCACATGGTGGAGTTTGAAATCGCCGGCGGCAACGTGCGCGGACAGGTCAGCACCGGCAAGGAACTCGATACCTTCGGCGAAAAGTGGGACGTCGATCTGACCTT
>CAYQBV010000037.1:0-22613 GCA_964415705.1 uncultured Chthoniobacter sp.
AAGTCAGCGCGACGGCCTCCGGCGCGGTGCGGGCGTGCGCCTCGAAGAGCGCGTGAACGCAGTGCTCCGGCGGAAAGGAACGCGTCGCCGTGCCGGGTTGCGCCGCAGGCGGTGTCTCACTCATGCCGGAAGAGAACGGGGGCACGGTGCGTGGAATTCATAAATTCAAATTTCGACGAAAAAGGATCGCGCTGGCGAGTTTCGATTTGAGATTAGCACCCGATATGCCAGTCGCCCATTTGACCGGAAAGCATTTGCTCGCCATCGCTCCGCGGGCGTGGCGCGGGGGCTGCATTGCCGTGGCGTCCTGATGCGCGTCCTTTTTCTTAACCAATATTTTCCGCCCGATGCCGCCCCGACCGGCGTGCTGCTCCGCGAGTTGGCGGATGAGCTGGAGCGCGCGGGGCACACCGTGGATTTTGTGGCGGCGCGGCAGGATTACCGGGCCGGTCAGCAAAAAGGCGGGCGGATGCTGCGCGAGGCGAAGGCGCTCGGGCGGATGCTCTGGGACGGCCTGTGGCGGCCGCGCGCGCAGGTGGTGGTGTCGGCGACTTCGCCGCCGTGCCTGCTCGTGGTGGCGACGCTGGTCGCGCTGTGGCATCGGGCGAAATCCGTGCATTGGATCATGGATCTGTATCCCGAGATCGCGATGGCGCTGGGAGAGGTGCGGGCGGGTTTCGCGTCGTGGATGATCGGGCGGGTGATGGGCTGGGGCTATCGGCGGGCGGCGCGCGTGGTGGCGCTGGACGACGATATGGCGGCGCGGCTGCGGTGCTACGGCGTGGAGTGCGCGGTGATCCGCCCGTGGGTTTTCGCGTCGGTTTTGCCACAGCTCGCCTCCGCGCGGAATGAGCCGGGCGCGGAGTGGACGTGGATTTACTCGGGAAATCTCGGGCGCGCGCACGAATGGGAGACGCTGCTCCAGGCGCAGGCGATTTTGGAGCAGCGCGGGGCGGGGGTGCGGCTGCTGTTTCAAGGCGGCGGACCGTCGCGCTCGCTGGCCGAGGCGCGCGCGGCGGAACTCGGTCTGCGGCAATGCGTGTGGGCGGGCTACGTCGAGGAGGCGGAGTTGCCGGGCTCGCTGTTCCGCTGCCACGCGCTGGCGGTGACGCAGCTTCCCGCCGCGCAGGGTCTGCTCTGGCCGAGCAAACTGGGCCTCGTGATGAGCCTGCCGCGGCCGATTTTGTGGGTCGGGCCGGTGGATGGCGCGGTGGCGCAAATACTGCGCGCTTTTCCGCACGCGGGAATTTTCGCGCCGGGGCAGGGGAGTGAGATCGTGGAGTGGCTGCTCGCGCGGAAGGCGGAAGGTGGCAGCGTTTCCGCGGCGGCGGTCTTCGATCCGGCGGCGCATCGGACGGCTGCGCTGGCCGAGTGGACCCGCCTCTTCGCCGCGTTTGGATGAAAACATCCCCGGCGAGCTTGTGTCCGTGCGGGCCGCCGTGGCACCATTTCTGCAGAGTGAGTGGGCCTTTCATGAAACCTACCGGTCAGCAGCGTGCGCCGAAGCTGCCTCGCGACTTCTCAACACGATCCTGCACGCCGCAGGGCCGCGGGCGATGATCTACGCGCTGCTCTTTTTCGGTTTCGGTCTGCTCGTCGCGCTCATCGGCATTCCGTGGGCGATCCGCCTCGGCGAGCGTGGCATCGCCCTCGATTTCGCCCACGAGACGCGGAAAAGGCAGGACGCGCCGGTGCCGCGGCTCGGCGGGCTGCCGGTCATGGTCGCAGTGGCGTTGGGCCTCATCGTCATCGTCGCCGTTTTTCCCGCGCAAGGCGTGAAGTGGCCGCCGCTCCTCGTCGGGAGCATCCTCATGTACGGCCTCGGCTTGTGGGACGACCTGAAGCCGGTCGGCGCGCGGCGCAAGCTGCTCGGCCAGCTTCTCACGGCGTGCATCGTTTACTCGATGGGGCTGGGGATCGAAAAATTTTCGTGGCCCGGCGCGACGGGGAGCGTGGACCTCGGCGCGTGGAGCCTGCCGGTCACGGTGCTGTGGCTGATCGCCGTGCCGAATATCGTGAATCTCATCGACGGCTTCGACGGCCTGGCCGGCGGGCTCGGGCTCTGCATGTCGGCCACGCTCGGGATCGTGGCCCTGCACAATGAGCAGCTCGCCGTGGCCTGCTACGCCTTCACCATGACGGGCGCGCTGCTCGGATTTCTCGTCTTCAATTTTCCACCCGCGAAAATCTATCTCGGCGACGGCGGCGCGTATCTCATCGGCTTCACCATCGCCGCGCTTTCGCTGACCAGCTCGAACAAAGGCTCGGTCGCCAAAGTGCTCTTCGTCACCTTCATCGCGCTCGGCGTGCCGATCCTCGACACCACCTTCGCGGTGCTCCGCCGCGGGCTGCGCGGCTATCCGCTTTTTCACGCGGACGACGAGCACTTTCATCACCGGCTGGAAAAACTCGGCTTTTCCAAACGGCGCATCCTGCTCGGCATCTACGGCGTGTGCCTCGTGCTGAGCCTCGCCGGGCTGAGCATCATCTGGAGTTCCGGCAATACGCTGCCCGTCGCCATCGGCGTCCTTTTCCTGCTCGCGATGTTTGTCCTGCGCTACTTCCACCTGCTGAAAAGCTGGGACGATGTGCGGCGAAAATTTGACCGTCTGCTCGGGCGGCGGCAGATCGTCCACTACGCGCTGGCGCAGGCTCAGGTGTTGGAGCTGGAGGTCGAGCGCTGCGCCACGGCACAGGAGTTTTGGATGGTGTTCGACCAGACCATCCGGCGCGTGGGTTTTGTGGAAAATGGCGAGGTGCCGGATGAGATCGTCATCAAAGTGCGCTACGACGGCAGCACCCCGTGGAAGCTGCACGCGCCGCGCGCCAAGGGGACGACCATCGAATGGCAGCGCATCGCGGAATGTTTCCGGCCGGTCTATGTCAAAGGCCGGGAGAAGTGGCCCGCATGAAGCGCTCCGAAACCCGGCGGACGCGCAAGGAAGCACCGAAGCTGGACGGCGGCACGGTCGCCGCGCTGGCCGTTTTCGCGCTGCTCGTGATCGCCGGCCCGCTGCTCTTTGGCGCGGTGGACCGTCTGGTGCAGGTGGGTTTGGTCGCGCTGCTCGCGCTCGGCGTTTATCTCCGCCCGCCCGCGATGGTCCCGCTGAGCCCGTGGGGCAATCGCCTCGCTGTGGCGCTGCTCGCGCTGCTCGTTTTCAAAGAACTCGCGCCTGCTGCCTGGTTTGGCGCGACGAGCTGGCGAACGATTGTCACGCGGGATTTCGCGGTGGCGCTCCCGCCGACGCATCACCCCGAACCGGCGCGCGCGCTCGACGGCTGGATCGCGGCCGTGATCGCGGGCGTGTGGTTCTTTTGGGTGCGGCGGCTGGCGGCGAATCGGGAGAGCCGCATCGTGCTCGCGTGGACGCTTTTTGGCGCGGCGGCGATCGTTGCCGCAGTTTCCTTTGCCACGCGGGGCTGGGATGAGAAGGCCATTTACGGGCTGCGTTACACGGTGGGCTGGCGCGGCTTCGGGCCGTTCCCGAACCGCAACCACACCGGCGACTTTCTGGCCATGGGCGCGCTGCTCGGCGCGGGCTGCGTGGGCTGGGCCGCGGCGCGGAAAAAGTGGCGGCTGCTCCTCGGCGGGCTGCCGGCGCTGGGCTTGGTGCTGGCCGGTTTGCTGGCCACCGAGTCGCGGGGCGGCCTGCTCGCGTTTGGCTTTGGTCTGCTCGTTTTTCTCGGGCTCGTGCAAATGCGGATGCGCAACCGCCAGACGTTCGCCGTGGCGGTGGGCGTCGCGCTCGTCGTCGGTGCGTGCGCCCTCGTCTTTGGCGGGCCGGTGCTGGCGCGGTTCAATTCCGATCAGGCCGGCCTCGTCTCCAATTCGATGCGCGTCAGCATCTGGCGCGACACCTTTACGATGTGGCAGGACGCGCCGATCTTCGGTCACGGCATCAATTCGTTTCAGCAAATCTTCCCATTTTACCAGAGCTTCGAGTTTGAAAACGGCGTGGTGCTGCACCCGGAAAGCAGTTGGCGGCAATGGTGCGTGGAGCTGGGGTTGATGCCGGTCGTGCTGGGGGTGCTGGGGTTGCTCGTCTTCGTGGCGAGCCATCTGCGCGAGACGATCACGGGGCGCGGGTTCTTTTTCCGGGCCGCCGGTTTTGCCGCGGTCGCGGCGATCGTCGGTCATGCCGTTCTGGACGTGCCCGCCCACCGCTGGGGCACCGCGGGCTTGGCCCTCGCGGCCCTCGCCGTCGCCTGCCCGATGCGCCTCGAGGGGCTGCGGGTTTTTTCCACGCGCAAAACCGCGCTCGTGCCACTGGCGGTCGCGGTGTTTTGGACGCTGCCGCTCGGCTTCGATGCGCCCGCGTGGTCGCCGCTCACGCTCAATCGCGCGCTCGCCCGCGCCGTCACGACCTACGACGTTTCGCTCGATCAACTCCGCGCCCTGGCGCGGCATTTTCCGCTCAGCTCCGATCTCAATCAGCAGCTCGGCGTGCGCGAACTCGGGGCGCTCGGAGACACCGACACCGGCTCGTGGCAGCGGCATTTCCATCTCGCCGCCCGACTCCTGCCCGGCTCGTGGAAGCTGCCCGCCGCGCAGGCGCGCTCCGTCGTGATGGTCTCGCCCAAAGACGCGCTCGGCTTCTGGGCGCTCGCCGTGGATCGCGGCGCGGGGCATCGCGACGAAGTCCTCGGCCTCGCGGTCCGCGAAACCGCCGGCATGCGGATCGCGGCGTCGTACTGGGGCCGCTACGTGGAGGCGCATCCGCGGCTGCTCCTGGCCTACGCGCAACTCGTGACCGAGGAGCGCGCGCGCTATTACCGCAGCCGCTGGTGGAAAGAGCGCGCGCTGACTGCCGAACTCGATCCCGCGGAAATCGCCGCCTTTCACGCGACCGCCCACCGCTGGCTGGAGCGCGAGCAATTCGACGTCTGGATGCAGCACCGCATCGCGTGGAAAGCCCGCGACTATCGCGAGTGGGCGCGGCTGCTGCATGGCTGGAAGGACGACCAGGCGGCGTGGCAACTCCTTGCCGCCGCGGCTCCGGAGGACAAATTTCCCGCGCTCCCGGCCGCGCTCGCCCGCGAAGGCTTGGAAGAGCGCTGGAAGGTGGTTCCGGGCAACTTCGTCAACGCCCAGCAACTCGCCGCGCTGCGTGCGCGCGACGGCGACGCCAAGGGCAGCGAGGAGATCATCCTCGCCGCGGGCGCGCGCGAAGGCGCGCCGCGGTGGTTCGTGCAGCGGGCCGCGCACATTCTCGCGCGGCAGGAGCGCTTCGGGGAGGCGGTCGCCCTTTTGCTCAAAGTGCCGCCGCCGCGCCCGGGCGACGGGGTTTGACGCTGCCGGACGCGACTTCTATGGTCGCCGCATGTCCCCGGAAGTCATCGCCAGATTCAACGCGTTCATCGCCGCCCAAGGGCTGCGCAAGACCGTGCAGCGCGATGCCATCGTCGCCGCCGCGTTTAGCACCACCGAGCACTACACCGCCGAGGATTTGCTCGCGATGGCGCGCCGGATCGAGCCGTCGGTCTCCCGCGCCACGGTCTATCGCACGCTCCCGCTGCTCGTGGAATCCGGCGTGCTCAAGGAGATGGACTTTGGGCGCGACCACAAAATCTACGACCCGAACTACAACGAGCATCCGCACCACAACCACCTGATCTGCACGGACTGCGACAAGATCGTGGAGTTCGAGGATCAGCACATCGAGTTGCTCGAGGACTGCATCAGCAAACGGCTCGGCTTTTCGCCCGCGTCGAAAAGCCTGCGGATCGAGGCGAGTTGCGACCAACTCAAGAAGATGGGCGCGTGTGAGAAGCGGAAGCGGTGAATTTAGGATTTAGGATTTAGGATTTAGCATTTAGACAGCGAAGCGCGGCGGCAGCGTGCGGCCGCAGTCACTTCCTAAATCCTAAATCCTAAATCCTAAATTCCTCACATGTGGAAAGGCCGCTTCCAGCAAGAAACCTCCGCGCTTTTGCAGCAATACAGCGAGTCCATCAGCTTTGACTGGCGGCTCTGGCGGCATGACATCGCGGGTTCCATCGCGCACTCGGCGGCTTTGGAAAAGGCCGGGCTGCTGACGCCGGAGGAGCGCGCGCAGATTGTGGCGGGCTTGCAGGAAATCGGGGCGGAGATCGAGGCCGGGAAGTTTTCCTTCAAGCCGGAGCTGGAAGACATCCACATGAATATCGAGGCCGAGCTGACGCGGCGGATCGGGGCCGCCGGGGCGAAGCTCCACACCGCGCGCAGCCGGAACGACCAGGTCGCGCTCGATCTGCGGCTCTATCTACGCGACGAAGCCGATGCCCTCGCCGCCGCGCTGCGCGCAATGCAGCGGGCGCTCGTGGCGCTCGGGGCGCGGCACGCGGACGTGATCATCCCCGGCTACACGCATCTCCAGCGCGCGCAGCCCGTCTATTTCGCCCACCACCTGCTGGCCTACGTCGAGATGTTCGACCGCGACCGCGAGCGCGTGCTCGACGCGCGGAAACGCCTCAACGTGATGCCGCTTGGGTCCGGCGCGATCGCCGGCTCGACCATCCTGCTCGACCGCGAACTCATCGCGCGTGAACTCGACTTTCCAGCGATCACGCAGAACTCGATGGATGCCGTGAGCGACCGCGACTTTGCCGTGGAATTGCTCTCGGCCCTCGCGCTCGCCGCCGTGCATCTTTCGCGGCTCAGCGAGGACGTGATCCTGTGGGCGTCGAGTGAGTTTCGGTTCATCACGATCAGCGATGCCTTCACCACCGGCAGCTCGCTCATGCCGCAGAAGAAGAACCCCGATGTCGCCGAGCTGACGCGCGGCAAAGCGGGCCGCGTTATCGGCAACCTCGTCTCGCTCCTGACCACGCTGAAAGGCCTGCCCATGACCTACAACCGCGACATGCAGGAGGACAAGGAACCGGTCTTCGACAGCGTGGACACGATCAAAGCCGCGCTCGCCGTCTTCGCCGCGATGCTCGACGGCATCAGCGCCAACGCTGCCGCCTGCGCCGCCGCCGTCGCCGACCCCATGCTCCTCGCCACCGACCTCGCCGACTACCTGGTGAACCGCGGGATCCCTTTCCGCCAGGCCCATGAAGTCATCGGCAAAGCCGTCGCTCTCTGCGCCGAAAAACGCTGCGAACTCCCCGATCTCACCCTCGCCGACTACCAGGCGCTCTCCTCCGCGTTTGCCGCCGACGTTTTCGCCTGCCTGAGCGTCGCCACCTCCATGAACGCCCGCCAGGCCATCGGTGCCCCCAGCCCGCAAAATGTCGCCGCGCAACTGGCCCGCTGGCAGGCGGCTTTGAGGTAACGCCGAGCCCCCGTTACTTCGCCGGCGGCTTCTTGTCCGGCTTGGGAGAGTCGAGGGAACTGCCCATCGGTTTGTCGAGACTGCTCCCACCGAGGCTGCCCCCGAGCGCCCCGCCGCCTTTGGCATTCGGCGCGGCGTAGCGGTAATAGACCTCAAGCATGAGAATGGCGAGCGTGGTCCGGTAGTAGGGTCCGGCACCGGCGTCGTCGTTTTGCAGGGCGCCGTGGGCGGCATGAGTCATGACGGGCCAACTGCCGTCCGGTTTTTGGCTGAGGATGAGTTGATCCTGAAACATGGCGTTCCATTTTTTCCATTCCGGTCCGTTGGCACCGCTGACCATGAGGATGGCCTGAGTGTTGTAATACCACGCGTAGAGATCGGCGGTGGCGTGCTTATACTCCACCGGGTGCGCCTCGAGTTGGGACATGATGAACTTCAGGCCCTTCGTCACGCTCTCGCTCTTTTCTGCCTTCCAGAAATAGGTGCAGAGCAAACCGATTCCCGAGAGGCTGTATTTGTCCTCCGGGCCACGGTATCCGAATCCGCCATTCGCCGTCTGGACCCGCTTGAGGTTGAGCATCGCTTTGTCCATGGCGGCATCCACACCCTCGATATTCAACCCGCTGAGGTGCGCGATTTTCAGCGCCTGAATCTGCCAGCCCGTCACCGAAGTGTCGCTCTGCGACTTATCGTACCCGTACATCCATCCGCCGTCGGGCCCCTGGCCGTCCACGATGAGCTTGATGGCCTGTTTGAAAACTTCCCCGGCCCGCTCGTCCTGCGTCATGGCGTAGTATTCGCCAAGGGCATAGGTGACGATGCCGTGGGTGTAGGAGCCGGGTTGGTCGATCTTGCCGTTTTCCGTCAAGACTCCGTTTTGGGCCTTCCCTTTGTCCATGATCCAGTTGATGCCCTTCTGGACGGTTTCTCCAAATTCCGGGGAAGCACTCGTTTCCCCGTGTCCCAGAAAGCAAAGCATGGCCAGGCCAGTCATGGCTGCCTTGTGCGGCTCAGACCACGATCCGTCGGATTTCTGCGTCTTTACGAGCCATCGCAACCCCGCCAGCACCGCCTTTTCCCCGGCATCCTTGCCACCGGCGGCCGCCCGCGCTGCACCCTTGCCGCCGAGGCGCCCCCCCAGCGCCCCGTGCAGCTTGCCCGTACCCACCAGGTTGGTGGTCGTCGGAGGCATCGTTAGCGCGGAGATCGAAGAAGGGGCGGATGTCGCCATTTGCACGGCAAACACGGGCGAGGTCGCGGTGGTGGCAATGGCGGTCAAGGAAGGGACCGTCAGGCTGGGGGCTTCTTGTGCGAGGTCCTGCTCTGGGGCAGGCGGGGTCGCCGGTGGCTCCGGGGTGGTCGAGGGGTCGCCGACGAGGCCGTCGCCGGCGCTGAAATCCGCCGGAGGATCGCTCATTTTGAACAGCACCACGCTGCCGCCAAGAATGACGATCCCCATGTGGATGAGCAGGGAAACGGTGAAGAACCGGGACGCGGCGGCGCGTTCCTGAAGCTTTTGCAGGAAGGACTTGGGAGGTTCGGGTGAATCCAGCATGGGAGAGAATTGCTCCCCGAACTGGGGCCTGTCAACCTTTGACGTGGGCGAGGAGGAAACTTCCGTGGAAGGGCGGGTGGTGGAGGCGAGTCCAGGGGTGGGAATGAATGGGTGTTTCATACTGAGCGGAACGCACGGCAAGGCGCGGGTATTAGAGCTTCCGCAAAAAAACCTCCGTGCGCCCGGCCGCGGCGCTGCCGCCCAGGACGGGCGCCGCTAAAACAACTCGTGCCCCAGCACGCTCAGGCAGTAGAGCGCGGCGGTTTCCGTGCGCAGGATGATCGGGCCGAGCGTGACGGGGCGGCAGCCGTGAGCCTTGGCCAGGCCGACCTCGGCGGGGGTGAAGTCGCCTTCGGGGCCGACGAGGATGAGCACCCGGCGCGGATGCTGGCCCGCGGTCTCCCCGAGCACGTCTTTGATGGGTCGCGCATCCGGCTGGAGCGAGGCGATGAGCATGAGGTCGAACTTTTCCCCGGCCTGGAAAAACTCCTTCGGCGTCTGCGGGGTGTGGACGCGCGGGAGCCAGTTTTGCCCGCACTGCTTCGCGGCCTCGATGGCCACCCGCTGCCACTTTTCACGCTTGGTCAGCGCTTCGCCGGCGGTCGCGCGGACGATGGTGCGCTCGCTCATCAGCGGGACGATCGCCGCCGCGCCCAGTTCGGTCGCCTTCTCCACGATCAGCTCCATGTTTTTGCCCTTCGGGATGGCCTGCCCGAGCACCAGTTCGCAGGGCAGCGGCGGAGTTTTTCCGGTGCCCGTTTTTTTCAAAACCACGCGCCCTTTTTCCACACTGGCCAGCTCCACGGTGGCCTCCGCGCCCTGGCCGTTGAAGACCGTGGCGCGGTCGCCGGCCTGCATGCGGAGGACGCTCAGCGCGTGATGCGTCTCGCCGTCGTCGAGCGCGAGTTTCTCGGGATTCCAGACGTGGGGCGGGATGTAAAAGCGCGGCATGGGTCAGCGATAGCGAACCGGCGCGGGGCCTGGCCAGCGGAAAGCCGCGGGTCTCAGGCGGGGCTTGAAGTCGCGCGCGGCATCTGGGCATAGACGCCCGCGATGATCACCACCACGACTGCGCCGAAGCCCGCGCCCACGCGACGGCGGACGGCGTGGTTTGGCGCGGCCGTGCTGCTCATGCTCGCGCTGCTCTGGCGGCTGCCCTGCTTGATGAAGGCGAACTATCAGATCGCGGACGAACTCTGGTACGCGCTCCCCACCGCCGAGCGCTTCGCCCACGGCGAATGGCTCTTCTATATCTCGGGCACAAACTACGGCGCGCCCGTGCAGGAGTTTCTCGCCAGCCTGCTGATCCGCTTTTTCGGCATGTCGGTGGCCGCGCTGCGACTGCCGGCGGTCGTCTTGGGGAGCCTGGCGGTGGTCGTGGCGTATTGCAGTTTGCGCTCGGTGGTCCGCGAACGCGTGGCGTTTGCGCTCGGCGCGCTGCTCGCCTGCGCGAACTCCGCGGTCGGTCACTACACGGCCTATGCCCACCCGTGCTACGCCACGATTTTTCTCCTCGTCGGCGTGCTCCAGCTCCTCACCTTTCGCCTCGCGCGCGAACGCACCGCGGGCGGTTGGTGGGCGCTGGCGCTGACCATGGGCGCGGCGTTCTACGTTTTCAAACTCTCGGTGCTCCAGTCGGCGGCGTCGCTGGCCTGGCTGTGGTGGCGCTCGGAAAATGCCGCGCAACTCCGCGCCCGAGCCGCGACGCCGGACGGAGCGCGGCGACTGTGGCGGGCCGGGGCGGTGCTCGGCGCGGGAGCACTGCTGCTCGCGCCGGTCGCCTACCGTTTTCTCACGCGGCGGGCGACGTTTGCCATCGTGCCGTGGGAGAAAATGCTGCTCGCCGGGGCGCTCGGCGTCCTTGTCGTGGGCGCCTTTTTCGCCGCGCGGGCGCTGGTCCGGCCGGGCTGGCGCGAGACTTGGCCGGCGCTCGTCTGCGCGCTGGCGCTGGTGCTCATCCCGCTTCCCGCCGCGCTGTGGCACGACCGCATCGAGGCGCCGCGCGTGGCCGCGCGGGGCGGCGCGATCTACGCGGAAAAGGAGTTCTCGTTGAAACACCTGCACGCCTGGCCCCACCAGGTCCGGCTGGCCATGCAGGGCGTCATTCCCGCGCTCATCGTCGGGCGTTTCGACATCCTCGTCGGCGAGCCGACTGAGACGGTGCCGCTCGACTGGCGCTCCGGGGTCAGCGTCGTCCTGCTCGGCGCGGTCGGTTGGTTTGGCGGGAAAAGGCTGCGCGCCGGCGGCTGGCGCGTCCCCGTCAGTGCGGGCGACGCCGTCCTCATCGCGCCGTTCCTGCTCACCGCCGCGGTCATGTTTCCGTCGTGGCAACTGCACAGCGAATGTTGCTTCCGCTACCTCGTGCCCTACCTGCCGGGCGGGATGCTGCTCGCGTATCGCGCGCTGGAGGAGCCGCTGACCCGGCACCCGCGGCTCGCCACCGGCCTCGTCGCCGGGCTCATTCTGCAGAGCGCCTACGACTGCTATCGCTATATGGAGTGAGCGGCGGGTCGGTGAGATCGAAGCGGATGCGCTTGGTGATTTTCCCGAAATCGGTGGCCTGCGGATCGCGCGCGAAATCCCAGCGCCGCCACCGCACCTCGAACGCCGTGATGCGCCGCTCCGGCGGGCGGCGCTCGTTCAGGCGGCGTCCGCACGCGGCGAAAAACTCCCGCGCCACCGCGGGATCGGCGAGATTTTTCGAGGCGCTGAGCAGCCGGCGGTAGCGGCTGTCGCGCAAGGCCCCAATGCCGTCCTCGGGCCGCGCGGGCTCCGTCGCGCCCGAGGTCAGGTGCGCGACGATCTCCGGGTAGCGGATCGCGCCGCCGGTATCCACGTCGGTGTACATCGGCATGCTCGAAAGCGGATACCACTCCACGCGCGTGACCCACAGCAGCATCAGCCCGGCCCCGAGCCCGAGGATCGCGCGCGGCCAGCGCACCGGCCAGGCGCGCGCCGTTTTCTCCGCCCCCTGGCGCGCGAACCAGCGCGGCGGCGGCAGGAAGATGAGCTGGATGAGAATGAGATCGAAAAAAAGCACCCGCTGCACCAGCCAGATGCCGACGTGGACGCCGGCCATCAGCACCGGCACGAGCCACCGCGCCCGCGCGGAAAAAAGCACCGCGCCCATCGCCAGCTCCGTCACCACCGCGCCGACCGCCAGCCCGGTCAGCGCCCAGCCGGGCAGCGCGAGGATTTCCGCCGTGAAATCGAACGGGAACTCCATCGGCTGCCGCGCGTCGAGCAGCAGGATGCCGCGGAAATTGTGCGGATGAAACCAGTCCGGCCCCGCGCGGAGCTTGTGCAGGCCGGCCATCACGTAGTGCGCCGCCACCACGAGCCACACGGCATAGACCGACCACGCCTCGATCGCCCGCGGCTCATCGTCCGGCACCACGCCCGTCCCCGCGCGGCGGCGTCGCGCGCGATCCAGCGACCACGCTTCGCCGCACGGCGTAAAGGCCAGCACCCCGAGCACGTAGAGCGGCACCAGACCGGTGTGGTAAAACGACGTGTATTCCCGGATCAGGCCCGTCGTCAGCAGATAGAGCAGCGCGCCCGCCGGCACCGTCACGCGCGTGCGCCAGCCGAGCAGCGCGAGCGCCAGCGCCGCGCCCGTGGCGCCCTGTAGGCCGGCCAGCGCCCACTCCGACCGGCACAGCCACGGCAGCGCCCCGCCGGTCGCCATTTCCACCAGCGCCAGCACCCCGAGCGGCTGCCGCAGGCTCGCGGGCAGATGCGCGATGCTCGGCACGTCCTCCCAGCACACGCTCGTGAGCAGGATCGCGCAAATCACCATGCGCACGTACGCCAGCATCCGCGGCGTCGCCGCCGGGAGCACGCGCGCCGGGTTCACTTTTCGCGACCAGCGCGCGGTCGTTTGTGCGTATGTTCCGCCGCGATGCCCGTCTCACCACCACTCCACGCCGAACCCGCCGGACGGCTCATCGTCCTCTTCGACGGCGACTGTGTGCTCTGCAACAACTGGGCGCGGTTCATAGCGGCGCGCGATCCGCGCTGTCAATTCGCCCTTGGCACCCTCCAGTCCGCCACCGGCCGCGCCCTCCTCGGCGAGCGCGGACTTTCCCTCGACGCGTCGTCCGTCGTCTTCCTCTGGCCCGGCGGTGCGGCGGTGAAAAGCGACGCCATTCTCCGCATGATGGCCCACCTCTCCGCGCCCTGGCCGCTCGCCGCCGCGCTGCGCCTCATCCCCCGCTTTTTGCGCGACGCCGGGTACGACCTCATCGCGCGGCATCGCTACCGCTGGTTCGGCCGCGAGCCCGCCTGCCCGCTGCCCACGCCGGAGCTGCGCGCGCGGCTGCTGGAGTAGCGCCGCCGCCTCAGCCCAGCGCGCGGTCGAACGCCCAATAGATCCCCGCGAGCGCGATCAGCGTGGAGCCGGGGATGACGATGAAGCGGCGGTAGCGCCCGGCATCGCGCACCCAGGACGTGGCGAAAAAGGCGAGCGCGATGACGGTGAGTTGCGCGCCTTCCACGCCGAGGTTGAAGCCGACGAGACCCACGGCCAGCGAGCTGGCGGGGAGACCGAGGTCTTCCAAAGCGCCGGCAAAGCCGAGTCCGTGAACGAGCCCGAAGACGAAGACGATGAGCAGCCGCCACGGCGTGTAACGGGGATGAAAGATGTTTTCCAACGCGACCGCCGCGATGCTCAGCGCGATGATCGGCTCGACGATCGAGCCCGGCACATGCACCCAGCCGAGCGTGGCCAGCGCCAGCGTCACCGAGTGGGCGAGCGTGAAAGTGGTGACCTGGAGCAGCAGCGGACGCCACGTGCGGCTGAGGAGAAAGAGGCCCAGGACGAAAAGAATGTGGTCGAGCCCGAGCGGCAGCACGTGGAGAAAGCCTTCGCGCAAATACGTGACGAACGTGCTCCACGAGTCGCCCGCCGTGCCGCTGGCCGAGATGGCTCCGGCGGTAGGCGCGGCGGGGCGGGCGCCCGAGAGCGCGGTCAGGTCGAGGGTAAAGCTGGTCTCGCCGGGAAAGAGCACCGCGAGCCGTTCGTGGGCGCGGTTGTCGATGATGTTCTGGAAAACCACGGCCAGCTTCGGGCCGGGGTTCGCGCGGATTTTCCAGCCGGTCAGCCCGGCGGCGATGGTGGTCGGCCACGAACCGGTCAGGACCACCACGTCATCGTCCTTCGCCAGCGTCGCGCGGCCCGCGCCCGTGAACTCGAACGCGAACTCCGGCTGCACCCGCCCGACCGGCTCGAAGAAAAAATCGACGCTCCGCGTGACCAGCGCGGCCGCCTGCGCGCGGAGTTCCGCCTGGCGCGCGGCGGGCAGGGTGCGAAAAGTCGCGAACGTCAGCGAGGCGGCCGTATTCGGGTCGGCATCGAAGCAGCGGGGATCCACCTCCACGGAAATCGTGGCCGCGCCGCCGCTCGTGAAGGACCCGCGCACCGGGATGTCGGGGATCGGGTGGGCCGGCACGGACGGTGCGGTGAGGAAAAGCAGCGCGCAGAGCAGGAGGCGAATGGTCATGGCGGGGGACGATGGCAGAAACTTTGGGCTTGCCGCAATGCCGGGAACGTCGCAGCGTCACCGGCACTTGGCGGCACTTCCGCCGCCGGGCCAAACCCAAAATCGCAACATCATGAAAAAACTCCTCGCCCTCACCGCCATCCTCGCCCTCAGCCTCGGCAGCGCCGACGCCGCCTGCGGCAAGAAAGTAACCAGCGAAGGTATGCTCAAGTCCTTCGACGCCGCCACCAAAACCCTCACCGTCGAAAGCAAAGACGGCAAAGCCGCCACCATCACCCTCACGCCCACCACCACCGGCGCCGAAGGCCTGGACAAGCTCGTGGGCAAAGCCGTGAAGGTCGTCAGCGAGCACGGCAAAGCCGACAGCGTCGCTGCCGGCGCATAGTCCCGACCCGCAGATTTACGAAAAGGCCCGGCTGGTTCAGCCGGGCCTTTTTTGTATCCTCGCCGCACGCCCTTCCGCGTTGGGGGATTAAACGAGAGCCCCGGACACGGAAGTCTGTGGTCCCGGAGGGACTGCGAAAATTAGAAAGCGATGTCGTTTTATATCAATTTGTAACATTCTAAAGTGCAGTGGTTTGCCAAAATATCTCCAGATAGGCAGGGCGGATCGACGCAATGAAAACCCCTGAAGCCCAAGGCGTATAGCCTCCTGCAGT
This sequence comes from uncultured Chthoniobacter sp., assembly GCA_964415705.1. Lineage (GTDB taxonomy): Bacteria > Verrucomicrobiota > Verrucomicrobiia > Chthoniobacterales > Chthoniobacteraceae > Chthoniobacter. The sequence continues at coordinate 14,972 of CAYQBV010000037.1, forward strand.
GTGTCCGGCCGCCGGGGAACCGCTCACTCATGACCCGCGATGACTCTTGAGGTGCATCCGGCAAGCTGGCAGGCTCCCGCGGCACACGACACGCCATCAACCCCAATGCCCCCGAGCGCGAAGAACTGGAATGCCATCAGCCCGTCCCGATTTCCTTGGGAACAGGAGGCGCTCGACTTTGTGCATGAGAAGTTTCCGGCGAGCCCGGAATACCTCGCGTGGTCGAACTTTGAGTTCATCGCGGCGGACGGTTCCATCAACGAATCCGACCTGCTGATGGCCTCGCCGTGGGGCGTGTTCCTCATCGAGATCAAGAGCCGGCCCGGGCGGCTCACGGGCGACAACGCGGCGTGGACGTGGATCGGCGAAGACGGCCGCCGTCGCGTGGACGACAATCCGCTCCGGCTCACCAATCTAAAAACGAAGCGACTCAAAGACCTGCTCAGTCGTCAGCCGGCGTTCCGCACTCGCGACGTTCCATTCATTCAGCCGCTCGTTTTCTGTTCCGCACCGGGACTCGACTTCCAGCTCCCGCCCGATGCGCGCAATTTCATCTGCGTTCGCGACAACGAGGACAAGGGACGCCCCGGCATCCGTGCGGCGATCTTCCAGCGACAAGGCGCGGGGCTGCGGCAGTTCAGCGACCGGCCCGTGGATGGGCCGACGCTCAAAGCATTTGCGCAGGCGATGGCGCAGGCGGGTCTGCGGAAACAGCATCGCAAGGTCGCGGATTTCATCCTCGATCACCTCCGCTATGAGTGCCCGACCGGCGCGTTTCAGGATTGGGAAGCGCACCACTCGACGATGGATTCCCGCCGTCTCGTCCGTCTTTATCTCACCTCGAATCAGGCCACGAGGGAAGACCGGCAGGCGATTGTCGAGGCGTCGAAGCGCGAGTTTCACATCCTCGAAAAGCTCAATCATCCGTCCATCCTCAAGGCGCTCGTTCCTGCCGAGAGCGAACTCGGCCCGGCCATTGTTTTCGAGTTCGACCCGACCGCGCAGCGCCTCGATCACTACCTCACCCAAAGCGGCGCACAACTTGATGTCGGATGCCGCCTTGAGCTCCTGAGACAAGTTGCCGATGCGGTCCGCTATGCGCATGGCAAAAAGGTCGTTCATCGCTCGCTCTCTCCCGAGTGCATCTATGTGCTGACCGACAAGGGTGGCCATCCGCGCGTGCAGATCTACAATTGGCATACGGGCGGACGACTGGCGGAGGGCAGCTTCTCCGGTCTCACCAACCTCACGGTCAGTGTGCATTCCGCCCGCATCATGGAGGAACCCTCGCGCGCTTACCTGGCGCCGGAAACGATGGTTTCCGGTGAGGAGCCGAGCGAAGCGATGGACGTCTTCTCACTCGGCGCACTGGCCTACTACTTGTTTGGCGGACAGCCGCCGGCGCTCGATGCCGCCGAGTTGGAAGCAAAACTCAAGGCCAGCCCCACCCGGTCGCTGGACGTACGCGAGGTTCTCGACGGTGTTTCGGAAACGATTGCCAACCTCGTGCGTGACAGCACCCGAGCGAGCGTGCCTGAACGCTGCTTGCTCGACGATTTCCTCGCTCATCTCGACCTCATCCTCGAAGAACTCACGCGTCCGGAAAACGAAGTTGTCGATCCACACGAAGCCAAGAATGGGGACATGCTCAGCAATGGATTTGTCGTCGAACGGGTTCTCGGCCGGGGAGCGAGCGCGAAAGCGCTGCTGGTGACCAAAGGCGAGTCGCGCTGCGTGTTGAAGGTCGCAAAAGACCAGTCCTTCAATCGCCGGCTCGACGTGGAGTTCGAGACGCTCAAGAAGATCAACTCCCCGAACATCGTCAAAGCGTTTGACCGCTACGAACTTCACGGCCTCACCACTTTCACGGTCGAGTTGGCCGGAGAGCGCACGCTCGCACGGCTGCTAAAAGACGAAGGCCCACCCGATCTGGAGCTGCTCCAGCGTTACGGCGAGGACCTCATCCGCGCCGTCGAATACCTCGATCAGCAGGGCATCTTCCATCGCGACATCAAGCCGGAGAACATCGGGATCGGCGAAACGAGCGGGGCGCGCACGCCAAAGCGACTCCGCCTTTTCGATTTCTCGCTCGCGAGCGCGGCGCCGACCGAACTGCGCGTCGGCACGCCGGACTACATCGACCCGTTCCTCGAAGACCGGAAGGCCAAGCGCTACGACCTCAGCGCCGAGCTGTATGCGGTGGCAATGACGCTGCACGAGCTTGCCACCGGTAAGCTTGCACTATTTCTCGGCGGTCATCCGCGCCTCACCGACGAGCAGATCACCCTCCACGTCGAAGTGTGCGATCCGAACGTCCGCGACCAGTTCACGAATTTCTTCCGCACCGCGCTGCACCGCGAGTATCGCCAGCGCTTCGACAACACGCAGGAGATGCTTCGCGCATGGAGCGGCATTTTCGAGACGGTGGATCGCCCGACCACGGCGCATTCCGAACACGAGCCGACCGCGGACGTCATCAGCGATTCAGTCCTCAAGGACGTCACTCTCGATACGCCCGTTCCGTTGCTGTATCTCAGCACCCGGTTGCTGAACGTGCTCGACCGCCTCGGTGTTCACACGGTCAACGAGCTGCTGCAATTCTCCGGTCCCGGGCAGTTCAATAAATTCCGCGGTGTGGGCCGCAAGACGCAGCTCGAGTTCTTCAGCGCCATCCACAGGCTGCGCACCAAGTTCCCGAAAGCCGGTGGCAGCGAGATTTCCGTCGTGCAATCCGAGACCTTCATCCTCGGCAAGGAAACCGTGGACACGCTGGCGCACCACGCGCTCCTCGTGAAGAAGGGCAAGGCCGGCGACACCGAATCGGGCATCCTCCATCCGTTCCTCGGCTGGAACATCGAGCCGACCGCCGACCCGCTCACCTGGCCGAGCCAGAGCGATCTCGTCGGGGTCTGCGATGTCAGCCGCCAGCGCATCGGGCAGCTCATCACCGCCGCGCGCGAGCGGTGGAAAAAGTCTCCGCTGCTCGCCGGGCTGCGCGATGCCATCGCGGACCTCCTGCATGCCCGCGGGGGTGTGATGACCCAGCGCGAACTCGTCGCCGCTGTCCTGGCCGCGCGCGGTTCGGCTGCGGAAGAACCGCAGCGCACGCAATTCGCCAGCGTCGCGGTTCGCGCGGCGGTGGAAGCCGAGCACGTCAGCGACCAGCCACGATTCGAGGAATACCGCAGCGGCGACAAAATCTTTCTCGCCCTGCATCCCGACCTGCGCGGTTACGCGGTCAAACTCGGCGACAAGGCGGACGAACTCGCCGCACTCGACCCGCTGCCGACTCCAGCCCGCGTGCTCGAGGAACTGCGTGCCGTGCGTTTCCCGGACGAGGTGCCCGATTTGGCGCAGCCCGCTGAAGCCCGCTTGCGCCAGCTCGCCGTCGCTGCGGCGTCGCAGGCCGATCTTTCCGTGCGGGGCGAAATCTATCCGCCGGGACTCGCCCCACGCCGGGCGCTGGCGCTCGCGCGCAATGCCATGTTTGGCGACGAACTCACCGTTGCGGAAATCGAGCGCCGTCTCCGCGCGCGTCTTCCGCGTTGCGGGGCGCTCCCGCCGCGGCCACAGCTCGATGAACTCCTCACGGCGGCCGGCTTCGAGCTGGATTGGGACCCGCTCGCCGCGAATGGCGAAGGTGCCTACAAATCCCGCCACACGGAAACGCTCTCCGTCTCCTACTCGCCGGGCTCGCGCCAACCCACTCGCTACACGCTGCCTCCCTCCGCTCTCACGGACCCAGAAACCGTTGAGGCCGCGAACATCGAAAACCGCCTGCGCCATTCGGCGGCGGAAGGCGGCTACCTCATCCTCACCGTCATGCCCTCGAAACTCGAAGAAGCGCGCGAAGAACTCATGAGGCGCTTCGACCTCGATGCCTGCGACCTCGACGCCCTCTTCCTCGAAAGCCTGCACGCCGAAGCCGAGCGCGTCGGCGCGAGTTGGGATGTGGTGCTCGCGGCCGATGCCAAGGAACACGACTCCACCGATTGGGCAAATCTCCAGCGCCTCGTCGAGCGCGCACTGCCCGGCATCGAGGGCCGTTTGCGCTCCGGGCAAAAGACCTGCCTCGCCCTGCATCCCGGCCTCCTCGCCCGCTACGGCCACATGAATCTCATCGGCGGATTGGCGAGCGATGTCGGTCGTGCCGGCGGGCCGCGCGGTCTCTGGGTGCTCACGCCAGACAATGGCCAGCACACCCTTCCTACGCTCAATGGTGCTCCCATTCCGATCACAAACAAGGCCCAGCACACCCGCCTCACCTCCGCCTGGCTGCGCAACGAACATCGTGCGACTGCGGTCAAATGAGGTTTTACGGTCTGATATAGCAGATGATGTTTGACACATTGTCTGCTAAACAAGACGCTAAGCGCCATGCCGCCGGCTCCATCCATTCCGCTTCCCGCCGCCCATGCGCTCCGCAAGCTGGGGCGTGACCTCGCGCTCGCTCGCCGCAAGCGCGGCATCTCCACCGCAGACATGGCGGCACGCCTATTTGTAAGCCGCGACACGCTTTGGCGGCTGGAGCGGGGCGACGCGACCGTCGCCCTCGGCACCCTCGCCACCGCCGCGTTCGTCCTCCAGTTGCACGACCGCCTCGCCAATCTCGCCGCCCCGGCCACCGACGCGCTTGCACTCAGCCTCGACGAACAACGCCTGCCCAAGCGCATCCGCCGCGCCAAGCCATGAGTGTCGAGGTTCACATCGAATGGGCGGGCGACACTCATCTCGTCGGACGCCTCCACACTGCGGAGCGCAGCCCGGCGGTCTCGTTCGAATACGCGCCCGAGTGGCTCCGCCGGGCCGACGCGTTCGCCATTGATCCGACGGCGCTCCCACTGCGCGCCGGGCCGCATCACAGAGCGGCGCTTTTCGGCGCGATGCAGGACTGCGGCCCCGATCGCTGGGGGCGGATGCTCATCGAGCGCGCGGTGCGCAAACACGTCCTCGACCGTAAGCCGTATCAGGACCTCGATTACGTGCTCGCGCTCGACGACGCCTCACGCATCGGCGCGCTCCGCTTTCGTGCGGATGCCGACAGTCCCTTTCTCGGCGCTGGCAAAGGAATCCCGCCCGTCGTGGAACTCGCCGCGCTGCTCAACGCCGCCGCTGCCGTCCACAGTGAAACCGAGACCGCCCAAGACCTCCGCTTCCTCCTCGGCGCAGGCTCACCGCTCGGTGGCGCGCGGCCCAAGTCCGCCATCGTCCTCGCGGATGGCCAGCTCGCCATCGCGAAGTTCCCCAAGCCCGACGACACCCGCGACATCGCTGCCGGTGAAATCCTCGCCCTCACCCTCGCGCAGCAGGCTGGCATCACGGTCGCCGGGCACCGGCTTGTGGATGTGAAAGGCGCAGCCGTCTCCGTCATCACCCGCTTCGACCGCGACGGCACGCGACGCATCCCATTCCTTTCCGCCAACAGCCTCCTCGGCCTCTCCCAAGGCGAGCCCGGCGCCTACACCATGCTCGCCGACGGCATCCGCCAATTCGGCCATGACGCCACCGCCGACCTTCGCGAACTCTGGCGTCGCCTCATCTTCTCGCTCCTCGCCAGCAACTACGACGACCACCTCCGCAACCACGGATTCCTCCTGCGCGCGCCGGGCCGCTGGGCGCTTTCGCCGGCTTACGACGTAAATCCCGTGCCGGAGATCGACCGCACGCAAATGCCCAAGACGCCCATCAGCGAAGCGCACGGGGACCCCACCCTCGCCGCCGCGCTGGAAGCCGCACCGCGCTTCGGGATCAAAGTCGCCGACGCCAAAACCATTCTCCGCGAAGTCTTCGCCGCCGTGACCGTCTGGCGTCAGACCGGCAAGCAACTCCGCATCAAAGCCTCCACGCTCGACGCCTACGCTTCGGCCTTCGAGCATCCGCTCATGGACGAAGCTAGGGGCGGGACAAGGTGACGGGGTGACAAGGTGACAAAGACCATGAGCGACGAACTACAACCGCACCAACAGAAGCAGAGCAGGAAGGTGAAGACGCACCTCGACCTTGATGTGTATCAGCGCGCGATGCAGGCAGCGATGCGGGTGTTTGAAGTGTCGAAGGCTTTTCCGAAAGCGGAGACGTATTCGCTGACTGACCAAATCCGTCGTTCCTCACGCAGCGTGTGTGCGAACCTCGCAGAGGCGTGGAGGAAACGTCGCTACCAACCTGCATTCATTAGCAAACTCTCCGACTCCGAAACCGAAGCCGCCGAGACGCAGGTGTGGTTGGAATTCGCCGTGAAGTGCGGCTACCTGCCGAAGGAAGACGGGCGCGACCTATACACCGCCTACGACTCCATCCTCGTCACGCTGGTCGGAATGATAAATCACCCGGAGACATGGATTTTGACAAGGGGACAAGGTGAAGGGGTGACAAGGTGACAAGCTCCGCACCACCTTCGCCCGGCGAAATCACCCCGTCACCCCGTCACCTTGTCATGGTAGATTCACCCAAACTCCTCACCGACCTCCAGCGCGAAGTCACCCGCCTCCACACCGACCTCCGCGCCCGCTGCGACGCCGAGCCGGCCGCCGACGCCCCGCTGCAGGCCCAATACGACGCCGCCCGCGCCGGCCAGCGCACCGCGCTCACCTACAAGGCCTGGCGCGAGGAGGAGCTCACCAATGTCGCCGTCGCCTGGGTGCTCGCCTGCGTCTTCATCCGCTTCCTGGAGGACAACACCCTCGTCGAGACGCTCCATCTCGCCGGGCCGGATGCGGCGGGCATCGGGCGGGCGCGCGACCAGCAGATCGTCTTCTTCCGCGAACACCCCGGCCTCTCCGAGCGCGAGTATCTGGAGCACGTCTTCACGGAAACGGCCCGGCTCCCCGGCATGGCGGACCTCTTCGACCGCCGGCACAATCCCCTCTGGACCGTCGGCCCCACCGGCGACGCCGCCCGTGCGCTGGTGGAGTTTTGGAGAAAGGCGGACGCGGAGAGCGGCGCACCGGTTCACTGCTTTGCGGGGGATGACAAGGTGACAAGGTGGCAAGGTGACAAGGTGAAAGGGCCGGGCGAAGGCGGCGCGGAGCCTGTCACCCCGTCACCCCATCACCCAGTCACCACGTCATCCGAAACCCGCTTCCTCGGCGACCTCTACCAGGACCTCTCCGAAGCCGCGCGCAAACGCTACGCCCTCCTCCAGACCCCCGTCTTCATCGAGCAGTTCATCCTCGACCGCACCCTCACCCCGGCCATCGAGACCTTCGGCTTCCGCGAGGTGCGGATGATCGATCCCACCTGCGGCTCCGGCCACTTCCTGCTCGGCGGCTTTGCGCGGCTCTTCGCCCTGTGGAATGAAGCCCTGCCGGGCGAAGTGCCCAGCGTCATCGCCCAGCACGCGCTCGATCAGGTCTTCGGCGTGGACCTGAACCCGAACGTCGTCGCCATCGCCCGCTTCCGCCTGCTCCTCGCCGCCCTGCGCGTCTCGGGCGTCACCCGGCTGCGCGATGCCTACGATTTCAAAATCCACGTCGCCGCCGGCGATTCCCTCCTGCACGGGAGGCGCTTCCGCGCGAGCGAGAGCTTCACCACCGGCGCGCAGCGCACCTTCGACACCGAGGAAGTCTTCCGCGACGAACTCAAGCACCACTAAGTCTTTCGCGGAGCCTAAAAACCAAATTCTTATCAATAGGAATGGGGCGGC
>CAYQBV010000038.1:0-22479 GCA_964415705.1 uncultured Chthoniobacter sp.
GCCGCGAGCCCCGCCAACACCAGCACCGGCATCCACGCCGGCAGGCTGGAGGTCAGCGCCATCAGCCGGTCCCAGAGCGGATTTGTCCACTCTCGGTTGATGAGGAAAAGGAGCTTTTGATCCATGGAAAATCGGCGGGCTGTCGAGGGTAGGAGCCCGCCCTTTCAAGTAAAGCCACGATTGCTCGCGCCCCCGAGCCCGCGCATCCGCGCCGCGTTTTTTCGCTCTTGTTCCCAAAGTTAGCGCAGCGCTTTGGGAACGCTCGTCCGAGAGAGACTCCGTCTCCCCTCCGGCGCACGACGACTGAGCCTGTCTCGGTTTCGCGGACAGTGTTGGGTAGGCAGGACGGATCAACCTGTATGAACGAAACGAACTCAACGAACGAAAACACGACTGAGAAGAAGCGATCGCGGCGGAATTACGACGCGGAATTTAAGAAGGCAGCCGTCGAGCACTGCGCGCGGCATGGCGGCGATCTGAATCGCACAGCGGGCGAGCTGGGCGTCAACTACTGGACTCTGCGCGACTGGGTGGAGGCGGCGCGACCGTCGAGCGCTCCGCCCGCCCAGGCGCGCAGCGTCGCGGAGTTGAAGGTTTCCGTGCGGACCTGCTCGTCGCGGACCTTGTTCTGGTCGAATTAAAACCCGTGGAGGCGCTGGCCCGCGTCCATCGCGAGCAGGTGCTGACCTACCTCCGACTGACGAACCTAAAGCTCGGCCTGTTGATCAATTTTGGCGGCGAACTCTTGAAGGGCAACATGGAGCGCCTGGTCAACGGCCTCGAAGAACCGCCACCCTCTAACCCTTGGCGTTCTTTGCGCCCTTGGCGGGAACCCGACCCCACCCCTAAAAACCCACAAGCACCTCTTTGCGCGCGTTTGCGCGCTGGATGAGTAGCGCCGCGAAAGACGTGGCCGGTTCAGCGCCGCACAGTTTTCCCCGCCCACGGCTACGATGAACCGCTCCGCGCCGCGCCGGAGTTCCGCGCGGCGAGCCTGCGGGGGGGCGGTGCCGATGCTGCTCGGTGTCGGTGGTTAAAAGCTGGCTTCGTGGGCGGCGGTGCGGAAGATTTTCGGCCTCTCATGCAAACCTCACGCGTTGATGTCGATCTCGGTTCCCGCAGCTATCCGGTGCTCATCGGCTCGGAGTTGCTGGGCGGGGTGGGGGAGATGTTGCGGGAGCACGGACTGAAGCAGACGAACGCTTTCGTCGTGACCAACCCGCAGGTCGGCGCGCTCTATTTTCTGGCGCTGGAAAAGGCGCTGGCGACCGCCGGGTTCACGCGGGTGGTGCGGCACGAGATTCCGGCGAGCGAGGAGGGGAAGAACTGGGACGAGTTTTCCGCGGTGTGCGCGGCGTTGCTGGAAAATTTTCCCGACACCGGCGCGGTGCCGCTGGTGATTCTGCTCGGCGGCGGGGTGGTCGGCGATCTCGGCGGATTCGCAGCGGGCGTGTTCCGGCGCGGGGTGCCGTTTGTGCAGATGCCGACGACGCTGCTCGCGGCGGTGGATTCGAGCGTGGGCGGGAAGGTGGCGGTGAATTTCGGCGGGGTGAAAAACATCATGGGCATCTTCAATCAGCCGCGGCTGGTGGTCTGCGATCTGGCCCTGCTGCGGACGCTCGCCGCGCGCGAGGTGCGGAGCGGCGCGAGCGAGATCATCAAGTACGGCGCGGTGTGTTCCGCGGCGCTTTTCCAGCAACTCGAGGAAGGTGGTCTGGAGCGGTTGCTCGCGCTGGAGCCGGAGACGCTGACGGACATCGTGGCGCATTGCGTGCGGCTGAAGGCGCGGGTGGTGGAGCAGGATGAGTTCGACAAAAAGGGCATCCGCAACGTCCTGAATTTCGGCCACACCATCGGCCACGCGCTGGAGCTTTCCGCCGACTACGCGCTCACCCACGGGGAGGCCATCGCCATCGGGATGATCGCCGCCACGCACCTCGCGCAGGCGCTGGGGAAATGTCCGGCAGGCTTCGCGGTGCGACTCCGCGACCTCATTCTGCGCGCGGGGCTGCCCGTGAATTTCGCGGCGGAACCGGGGTTATTCGACCGCGTGATCCGCGCGCTGCAGATGGACAAGAAGTTCCGCGAGGGGCGGAACGTCTTTGTCCTCCCGACGAGCGTGGGCACGTGGGAGCAGGCGGAGAATGTGGATTGGACGCTCGTCCACGAGGCCGTGCGGGCGGTGCTGGTTTGAAGAGCGCGGCGCGCCCTTTTTTCCACCCCGGCTCTACGTGAGCGCCGGCTTTTCCTGCTGCAGCTCAGCGCGCTTGATTTCGGAGCGGAGGTTTTGCCCGCCTTTGCCGCTCCACCAGAGGACCACCGGGGCGGCGATGTAGATGGAGGAGTAAGTGCCGACGACGACGCCGACGAAGATGGCGAAGGCGAAGTCGTTGAGCATCGGCCCGCCGAGGAAGTAGAGCGCGGCCAGCGCGAGGAGGGTGGTACCGCCGGTGAGGATGGTGCGGCTCAGCGTGTCGTTGATGCTGCGGTTGACGATTTTATAGATTGAGCCGCCGCGGTCGCTGCGGACGCCTTCGCGGATGCGGTCAAAGACGACGATGGTATCGCTGACCGAGTAGCCGGCGATGGTGAGGACGGCACCAATAAAGATGAGGGAGATTTCGCGCCCGGCGAGAGAGTAGATGCCGATGGTCAGGACGAGATCGTGAATCAGGGCGATCATCGCGGAAACGGCGAAAGACACCTCAAACTGCACGGCGACGTAGATCAGGATGCCGACGAGGCCGAGGGCGAGGGCGATGACGGAGCTGCGAATCAACTCGTCGCCGACGGCGCTGCCGACTTTCTCCGTCCCTTTGGTTTCAAACTGGGCCTGGGGGAACTGCGCCTTGATATGGGCGTCCACCTGGCTGCTGGTGTCCATCGGACTGCGAATAACGAGAAACTCCGTGGTGGCGGATTTCTCCGTCTGGACGGTGCTGTCGGCGAGCTTCAGCCCTTCCAGCGCCGTCCGCACCTGGGCCTCGCTGGGCTTATCGCCCTTGGCTTCGAGCACGAGGCGGTCGCCGCCGCGGAAATCGATGCCGAAATTGCCGGACCCGCGCATGGAGAAAACGGCTCCCAATCCGATGGTGGCGATGATCGAGATGATGAGCGCGACTTTGCGCTGGCCGAGGAAATCGATGTTCGTTTTGCCGATCAGATCGGCCATGGTGATCTTGCGCAGAAGTTTGAAGTGGAAGAGCCAGAGGAAGAGGTTCCGCGTGATGACGAGCGCGGTGAACATGGAGGCGATGATGCCGATGGTCAGGGTGACGGCGAAGCCTTTGACCGGGCCGGTGGCCATCCAGTAGAGGATGGCGGCGGTGATGAGCGTGGTGACGTGCGAGTCGAAAATCGCGGAGAAGGCTTTGTCGTAGGCAGCATCGAGCGCGGCCCGGAGCGGCTTGCCGGCGGCGATTTCCTCACGCAGGCGCTCGTAGATGAGCACGTTGGCATCGATGGCCATGCCGAGGGTGAGGATGGTGCCGGCGATGCCGGGTAGGGTGAGCACCGCGCCAAACATGACGAGGATGCCAAAGAGCAGGATGCCTTCGATGGCGAGGGCGATCAGCGCGACGAGGCCGGCGAGGCGGTAGTAGAGCAGCACGGCGACCAGGATGAGAGCGAGGCCGAGCAGACCGGAGTAAATGCCGCTCTTGATGGAATCCTGGCCGAGCGAGGCGGAGGCCGAGCGCTCTTCCTCGATTTTCACGGGAGTGGCGAGCGGGTTTTCGAGGGCGCTGGCGAGGTTGCGGGCCTCGGCTTCGCCCATGCCGCCGCCGCTGATTTGGGCATTTCCTCCGGTGATTCCAGCCGGGTACTTGCTGCCGTCCACGGTGGGGGCCGACAGAATCTTGCCGTCGAGAACGATGGCCATGGCCGAGTTTTTTTGCCCGACTTCTTTGGTCAGTGCGGCAAACTCATCCGCCCCGGTGCTATCAAAGGTGATATTTACTTCGTAGCCTTCGTTGCCAAAGCTGGTACCGGCTCGGGTGACGTGTTTTCCCAAAAGGTCGGGCTTCTTTTTGACGAGCAACTTGCGCTCGGTCTTTTCCTCTTTGCTCTCCTTCGCCATCGTCTCGATGGCGTAGCCGGGCGGGATGACGGCGAGTCCGGCTTCGATTTGGGAGATGACTTGATCGCTGTTGGGGTAAACGAGGCGAAACTCCAATTTCGCCACCTTCCGGAGTTGTTCGCGGGTTTCGTTGAGCTTCTCGGGATCGAGTCCGGGAATTTGGACGAGGATGCTGTCGGTGCCGGATGGCGTGATCACCGGTTCACTGGTGCCGAGACGATCCACGCGCTTGCGGATGACCTCGATCGCCTGATCGACCATCGAGGGGGTGATCTCCCGCGTCTGGCCGGTCTCGTCGGGCTCCGCGACGAGGCGGATGAGGAAGGAGGTGCCGCCCTTGAGATCGAGCCCGAGCTGGATTTTGCCGTGGCGGACGACCTTTCCGTCCGCATCCTTCACATCAAACGGCGGGTTGATGGTGTAGAGGCAGAGCGCGGTGAGGAGGAGCGTCAGGGTGGAGCCGAGGAGTCGTTTGGCGCGGTCACTCTCGGTGACAAAATACCAGCCGAAGAGAACCAGCAGGAGCAGGCCGTAGAGAAAAGTGGCGATGTTTGAATCCATGAGAAATCCGGGCTGTGGCTGGTTTGGGAAAGAGCCAGTGCTGGTTTAGCTGGCGGAAGCGGCCGGGTCTTTCACCACGGTGGCGATGGCGTCCTTGTTGATTTCGATCTTCACGTTGTCCGCCACTTTGAGGAGGAGGGTGCTGCCCTCTTTGACGTTGGCGATGATCCCGTGGATACCGCTGTTGGTGATGACTTTGTCGCCGGTTTTGAGCGCGCCGATCAGGTTCTTGAGTTCCTTCTGGCGCTGGCCCTGCGGGCGGATGATGAGGAAGTAAAAGATGACGCCCATGGCCAGCATCGGGACGAGCATGCCGCCCAAAGGATTGCTCCCGGCGGGGGCGGTTTGGGCGAGCGTGAGAAAGGGTGCGAGGTTCATCGTGTGGTGTGGAAAGGAGCCGCATCTGCCGGAGTGGAAAACTGCCGGGAAACGGGGAGCGAGAGACTATGCAGGGGCTCTATCTTGGCAAACGAATTTCCTGCCCGGTTTTCCGGTCCGCAAGAGGGAGGCTGGCCGGAGTCTTAAGCGAGGCACTTCTCCAACTCGGCGCGGATGCGGGCTTCGTCGAGGGCTTTGCCGATGAAGACGAGCTGGCTGGTGCGGCGTTCGTCTTTCTCCCAGAGGCGGTCCCAGAGGATGGTGAAGCGGTTGTTCACGCCGTGAAAGATGGCGCGGCGCGGGTTGCCGGCGATGGCGAGGAAGCCTTTGCTGCGGAAGACCTTTTCCTTTTCGGAGAGCCGCTGGACGAAGAACTCGAATTTCTCGACGTTGAACGCGCGGTCGAACTCGAAGCTGAACGACTGAATGTCGTGATGATGCCGGGTGTTGAGTTCGTTGAGGAATTCGGGATCGACGGCGAGCTTCTGGTCCACGTCGAAGGCGTGCATGTCGAGCAACTCCTTGAGGTTCACTTGCGAGTGGTTGGTGCGAAAAATCTGGGCGTGCGGGTTGAGTTCGCGGGCCTTGGCTTCGATGCGCGTGAGGTGCGCCTCGTCCACGAGGTCGGTTTTGTTGAGCAGGAGGAAATCGGCCATCGCGATCTGCTCGCGCGCGGTCTCGGTGTCGCGCATCTGCTGCTCGATCTGCTCGGTGTCCACGACGGTGATGATGGAGTCCATGCGCACGAACTGCTGGAGCTGGGGGATATTGAGGAAGGTCTGCGCCACGGGGCCGGGGTCGGCGATGCCGGTGGTCTCGATGAGCAGGTAGTCGAAGCCGCCCTTTTTCAGGAGGTTCTGCACGCCTTTGACCAGGTCTTTGCGCACGGTGCAGCAGAGGCAGCCGTTGGACATTTCGAGGATTTCGTCCTTGGTGCTCTCGATCAGCCCGCCGTCGATGCCGATCTTGCCGACCTCATTGATGATGACGGCGAACTTGTAGCCGTGCTGCTGCTTGAGGATGTAGTTGAGCAGCGTGGTTTTTCCGGCGCCAAGAAAGCCGGTGAGGATGGTGACGGGGACGGGTTTCATGAGATTTTCGATTTCAGATTTCAGATTGGCCGGGCGGGCGAGTTTCAATCTGAAATCTGAAATCTGCGATCTGAAATGAAAAATGGCGGCCCGAGGGAAGACCCCGGGCCGCCATAAAGCTAGGGCTGATGCCCACTTACTCCGGCTTCTTCGTCTTCTTGAGGAGCGGCAGGCCGGTCTTGGTGTTCTCGGAGACCTCGTAGCCAGCGGGGAGCGCGTCGATCGCGCCTTCCTTGGCTTCGCCGCCGAAGTAGAAAAGGGTGACCTTCTGGCCGCCCTTCAGCTCCTGGAGGCGCTGATGGAGGAAGTATTTCTTGCCGGATTTCTTGCTGATGACGCTGAAGGACATGGGATTGGTTCTTGAGGGGTTGCGGTTGTGCGGTGGAACGCCGGACGCGTTAAATCACGCCAGCGGACTTGAGAGTGGCATAGGCGCCATTCTTCGTCACGGTTTTTAGCGCCCGCATGCTGAGCTTCACGGTGACGAACTTCTTCAACTCGCTGACCCAGATGCGGCGCTTTTTCAGGTTCGGCTCAAAGGTGCGCGTGACGGACTTCGTGACGTGCTGACCGATGCCGCCCTTTTTCTTGGCGAGACCACGACGGTGGATCTTGCTGCCTTTGTGTGGGTGGGCTTGGGTGATTTCGCAGAGTTTCATAAAGCGGTTTTTCGTGTGGGGCGAGGACAATGGGGGCGAGCCCCAGTGTGGTCAAGAGAGATTTTGCGCCGTTACTGCAGCGCCACCAGATCGGCATCGACCATGATCTTCACCAACTCGGCAAAGCGCGTCGCGGGCTCCCAGCCGAGCTTCGCCTTGGCCTTCGCGGGGTCGCCGATGAGCAGGTCCACTTCGGCGGGGCGCTCGTAGCGGGCGTCGTATTTCACGTGCTCCTGCCAGTCCAGCCCGGCGTGGGCAAATGCCGCCTCCACAAACTCCCGCACGGTGTGGGTCTCATTCGTCGCCAGCACGTAGTCATCGCCCTCGGGTTGCTGGAGCATGCGCCACATGCCTTCCACGTATTCCGGCGCGTAACCCCAGTCGCGCTGCGCGTCCATATTGCCGAGATACAGCTCCTTCTGCCGGCCATTCTTGATCGCCGCCACCGCGCGCGTGATTTTCCGCGTCACAAAAGTCTCCCCGCGCCGCGGGCTCTCGTGGTTGAAAAGGATGCCGTTGCTCGCGTGCAAGCCGTAGCTCTCGCGGTAGTTCACCGTCGCCCAGTAGCCGTAAACCTTGGCCACCGCATACGGCGAACGCGGCCAAAACGGCGTCGTCTCCGTCTGCGGCACCGCCTGCACCTTGCCAAACATCTCACTCGAACTCGCCTGGTAGAAACGCGCCGGCACCTTGGTCTCCCGCAGCGCCTCCAGCAGGCGGATGGTGCCGAGGCCGACGATGTCGCCGGTGTATTCCGGGATGTCGAAACTCACTCGCACATGGCTTTGCGCGCCGAGATGGTAAATCTCGTCCGGCCCCGTCCGATCAATCAGCCGCGTCAGATTCAGCGAATCCGAAAGATCCCCGTAGTGCAGATGCAGCCGCACCCCGTTCACGTGCGGGTCGGTGTACAGGTGGTCGATGCGCGACGTATTGAACGTGCTCGCGCGGCGAATGATCCCGTGGACCTCGTAGCCCTTGGCCAGCAACAGATCCGCGAGATACGAGCCGTCCTGCCCGGTGATGCCAGTGATGAGTGCCTTCTTCATAAAAGTGGTGTGCCCGCGCCGTTTCAGTAGCCCTCAGGCCAGCGTCGCGAGCGCCTGCTGCTGCGCCGCCAGCAGATCGCCGATGCCCTTCTTCCCCAGCGCCAGCATCGCCAGGAATTGCTCGTGCGAAAACGTGCTCTCCTCCCCCGCGCCCTGCACCTCCACGAATTGCCCGTCGTCCGTCATCACCACGTTCATGTCCACCGCCGCATCCTTGTCCTCCTCGTAGTTCAGATCGAGCAGCGGCACTCCGCCCACCACGCCCACGCTCACCGCTGCCGCAAACTTCCGCAGCGGCGACACCTTCAGCACCCCCTCCGCCTGGAGTCGCCGCGCCGCCAGCGCCACCGCCACACACGCCCCCGTGATCGACGCCGTCCGCGTCCCGCCATCCGCCTGCAAGACATCGCAATCCACCCACAGCGTCCGCGCCCCCAGCGCATCCAGATCGATCACCGCCCGCAGCGAACGCCCGATCAGCCGCTGAATCTCCACGCTCCGCCCGTCCACTTTTCCCTTCGAACTGTCCCGCGCTTTCCGCGGCGTCGTCGAGTAGGGGAGCATCGAGTATTCCGCCGTCAGCCAGCCCCCCGGCACCCGCTGCGCCTTCATCCACTGCGGCACGCCTTCCTCGATCATCGCACTGCAAATCACCCGCGTATGGCCCGACGCCACCAGCACCGACCCCGTGGCGTGCGGGGCGAAATTGGACGTGAAAGAAAGCGGGCGGATTTGATCGCAAGCGCGACCGTCGGGGCGTGACATGGCGCGGAGGGTAGGCGGCGAAAAAGGAAAGTGAAGACCGAAAGTGAGCTCGGGATCCGGCGGGGCTACGCCGCACTCCGAAACGCTACCGCACGCGGTGGCGCTGCCGCGGGCTACGGAGCGGGCGCGGGCGCTTTCGCCGGCGCGATGCGGTAGAGGCGGATGCCGGGCTGGAGGTAGGAGATGGTGCCGCGCGGCCATTCCTTCAGCAGTTCCCCCTCGCGGAAGACGCGCTCGTAGAAGTCGCGCCGCTTGTCGTAGCCGGTCTTGCCGCTGCCCTGGGCCGCGGTTTCGTCGTTGAAATAGCGGCCGTAGCTGGCGCGGCAGACGGCCACATGGGTCACGCCTTTGGCGAGCAACTCGTCCACGGTGCCGAGGTCCGGCGCGAAGTTGGCGTCGAGCACCTTCTGCGGGACGCGCGCGAATTTGGCGACGCCGTCGGCCTTGTCGGGCGAAAGGTTCACGCGGTGGTCCTCGGCGATCACCGCGTCGGGCGGGAGGTGGGCTTTGATCCACGCGGCGACCTCGCCGGGATCGTCGTGCGTGAAGCCGGCGAAGGACACGCGCAGCAGTGGCAGTTCAGCCCAGACGATCCACCCCGCGAGCCCGGCGAGCACGACGCTGCCGACGATCTGCCGCCCGCGGGAGGACGCCGCGCGGATGATGCGGGCGATTTCCGCCGCCCCGAGCGTGGCCAGCAGCGGGAGCAGCGCGTTCACCGGCAGGAGGTAGCGGCTGGCGATCTTCGGCGAGCAGGAGATCATCGCCAGATAGCCGAGCGGGAGCAGCAGGGTGATCCACTCCGGCGGCGTGCGCCGGCGTGCGGTGCCGAGCAGGGCCAGCGCGTAAGCCCCGGCGAGCAGGGCCACGGCGGGCGGCACCTCCTTGCGCAGCATGTCGAGATACTCGCGGTGCGGCACCTCGCGGGTGATGCCGCGGTGCCCGCCGGCGACGCCTTCCATTTCGTTGCGCACGCTGCGGAACGGGTTCGAGATCTTCGTGGCGAAAAGCGGGAGATTGCCCGCGAGGAAGGTGAGCGCAAAGACGATCGCAAAGAGCCGCAACCGCGCGCTCCGGGCCAGCGCCGCGTCGGCCCCGCGATGCCAGACGATCAGCGGCACGGCGAAGAGCAGGACGATGATGCCGACATACTTTCCCGCCGCCGCCAGCCCGCACGCGATGGCGAGAAAACGCAGGGTTTTGCGCCCCGGCGCCCGCCACCACCAGTGCGCCGCGAGCAGGCTGAGCGCGAGCCCGAAAGCCAGCGCGGGATCCTCTTTCAAATAATGCGCCGTCTCAAAAAGGTCCGCCTGCAACGCCACCGCCACGCCCGCGCCCCAGCCCGCGAGCAGCCCGCCGCAGCGCCACGCCAGCAGGGCCAGCGCCGCCGCGGTGCCCGCCGCCAGCGCCGCCGCGACGTTGCGCCCGGTTTCCACGATGGCCTGCGGAGTGCGGGGCACGAACCCGACCCGCGAAGCCACATCCGTGAGCGAGAGCAGAAGTAGCGGGTGGTGGTAGTTGCGGCTGCCCTTGATGATCTGGCCGGTCTTGCCGCTCTCGTCGGGATGGTAGCTGTAGGGGAAATCATTGTGCCGCGTGAAAAGCACGAAGCTGCCCGCGAAGAGCGCGATGGCCATCAGCCAGGCACTCCAGCAGGCGCGGGAAGTCGGTGGAAAAGGGGCGGAGTTAGTCACAAGAGCGGCGGCGCGATCGTCGTGTGCGCGCGAGATGGATAGAGCACCAGATCTCCGAATTTCTCGAAAGCTTTCTTCGCGCCGACCATTGGGCGGCGGGCTGCGTTCGGTTTTGAGCGGGCATTGGACTCCGGTCCTTGTCCGTCCTCAAAAAAGCTTTGCATCGTTCGGGGCCTCCCATAAACCACCGCTCCTCATCGTGAAAAAACTCATCATCCAGATGCCCTGTTATAACGAAGAGGGGACGCTCGCCATCGCGCTGCAGGCGCTCCCGCGCCAAGTCGCGGGTGTGGACAAAGTGGAGTGGCTGATCATCAACGACGGGTCGAGTGACAAAACCATCGAGGTGGCGCGCGCGAATGGCGTCGATCACATCGTCGATCTCGTCACGCATCATGGGTTGGCGCGCGGCTTTATGGCCGGTCTCGACGCGGGCCTGCGCCACGGCGCGGACATCATCGTCAACACTGACGCCGACAACCAATACTGCGCCGACGACATCCCGAAGCTTATCGAGCCGATCTTGAAAGGTGAGGCCGAAATCGTGGTCGGTGCGCGGCCCATCGCGGAGATCGCGCATTTTTCCCCAATGAAAAAAGCGCTGCAAATGCTCGGCTCGTGGGTCGTGCGCGCTGCCAGCGGCACGGACGTGGCCGATGCGCCGAGCGGCTTCCGCGCGATGAGCCGCAAAGCCGCGATGCAGCTCAATGTCTTCAGCCAGTACACCTACACGCTGGAGACGATCATCCAGGCGGGGCAGAAGGACATCGCCATCGCCTCGGTGCCGATCCGCACCAATGGCTACCTGCGCCCGTCGCGGCTGATGAAGTCGATGACCGGCTACATCCAGCGTTCGATCCTCACCATCCTGCGCATCTTCATCACTTACAAGCCGCTGCGCTTTTTCCTGTGGCTCGGCGCGTTTCCATTCACCGCAGGCTGCCTGCTCGGTGTTCGCTGGCTGGTGCTCTATTCCGAAGACCCGACGCGCGGGCGCGAGCCGAGCCTTATCCTGGCGGCGATTCTGATCATCATCGGCGTGCAATTGTGGGGGCTCGGCCTCGTGGCGGACATCATCGCCGTGAACCGCAAGCTCCTCGAAGAAATCCAGCAGCGCGCCAAGCGCATCGAATACCAGCGCGAGCAATGAGCCGCGAGATTTTCGCGCGCGAGGCGCTGGCGCAGCTCCCGAAGATCCTCACCCTCCAGGATCGCAATCCGCTTTCGAAGACCTACGGCTGCTTCGACCGGAATTTCTGGCACTACAAGATCATCGATTTCCCGAGCGGCATGGCGGCGGAATTCGTGTGGCCGCTGGCGCTGGCCTACTCGCTGCCGATTCCGGGCAACCCGTATCGAGGTCAGCAGTCGATCAAGGATTGGGCGGAAGCCGGGATGGTCTATGCCGCGCGCAGCGCGCATCCGGACGGCTCGTGCGATGACTACTTTCCGTTTGAAAAAGCGGCGGGTGCCGCGGCGTTTTCGCTGCTCGCGGGTTTGGAGAGTTACGTGCTGCTTGGGTTGAAGAACGCGGAGATCGAGGCGTTTTTCAAAACGCGCGCCGACTGGCTCGCGGGGCATCACGAGAGCGGCCGGCTCACGAATCACCAGGCACTCATCGTCCTCTGCCTCGAAAAGGCGGGCCGGCTTTTTCAGACCGACCGCTGGGATAAACTCAAGGCCGAGCGGCTCGCGCGGGTCTTCGAGTGGCAGAATGAGGAGGGCTGGTTTCAGGAATACGAGGGCGCTGATCCGGGCTATCACACGCTGACCGTTGGGCTACTCTCGCAGCTTTATGAACTGAGCCCGAGCGAGAAGCTCAAAACCGCGATCGGGAAGGCGGTGCGCTTCGCCGCGCATTTCGTGCATCCCGACGGCTCGTTCGGCGGCGAATACACCAGCCGCAACACCTACAACTTTTTCCCGCACGGTTTCGAAATGGCGGGGCGGTGGCTGCCGGAGGCGCTGGCGATCAATGACCGCATCCTCACCGGCCTCGCGAACGGCCTCGGCTCGTGCTACGCCGACGACCACATCATCGGTCACCACACGTGGAGCTACCTCTGCGCGTATCAGCATTGGGTCGCCGTGCGACCGGTCCCGCCGCCACCACCGCAGGGGCGCACCTACTTCAAGAATGCGGCAATCGTCATCGAGCGGCGCGGCTCGTCGGTGCTCTATCTCGCGTTGAGCAAGGGCGGCGTTTTTAAATACTTCGCCGCCGGGAAGCTCGTGCAGTCGGACACACAGTTCGCCGCGCAGGTGCAGGACGGCAACCTGCGGCTGGCGGTCGCGCATCTGGTTGGCGCTTACGACGTGCAACTCGGCGACGACCAAATCGTGGTCAGCGGCCAGCTCGGCTGGGCGAAGACGAAAGGCATGACGACCTTCAACCTCGTCGTGCTGCGCGCGCTGATGTTCACGGTCGGGCGCTTTAATCCCGATCTCGTCCGCAAGCTTTTGCAGAAGCTCCTCATCACCGGCAAAGCGCCGGCACCGCTGCACTTCAAACGCACCCTTTCATGGCAGGACGGGCAACTCGCGGTGCGCGACGAACTCACAGCCGGCTCGTGGACGAACGTCCGCGCGGTGGGCATCGGCGCCTCGCAGACTTCCATTTACGTGGTGATGAGCCGCACCTGGCAGGCCGGGCAACTCCAGCCGTGGCTCGATCTCACGAAGCGGGTGCACGGCTTGAAAGCAGGCGAGCCGTTGATCGTGGAGCGCACGCTCTGAAGCGGGCATGAAGCGAATCCTTTCGATCGTCATCAGCCTCGCGATCCTCGCGTTCCTGTATTGGAAAATCGGCCCGGAGAGCCGAGAAAAACTCGTCGAGATTTTTCGCACCTGCGACCAGCTCTGGATGGCCGTGAGCCTCGGCATGGTCGCGCCGCTCACGCTTTTTACCTCGTGGAGACTACAGCAGCTCATGCCGGGCACGGGCCAGCTTGGCTTCGGCGAAGCCTGCCGGCTGATCCTCGCGGCCAGCGTGCTGAACCTCGTGCTCCCGTCGAAGATGGGCGACATCGCCAAGGCGTGGTTCATGCGCGATCGGAGCGGGTTGAGCGGTTCGCTGGCGCTCTCGCTGGTCGTCTTTGAGAAGTCCTGCGACATGCTCTCGCTGCTGCTCTGGTGCGTGTTTGGGCTCGCCATCTATCCGCAGAAGGACGGCGTCTTTTGGGTCATGACGGCGGTGGTCGCGGGGATGCTGGTGTTGGGCTGTCTGCTGCTGGGTTCGCCAGGATTCGCGCGGTTCTTTTTCGCGAGCGCCGGGCGTTTCGCGCCGAAGAAGATCGCCGCTAAACTGACCGTGCTCTCCGCGTCGTGGGGCGAGATGCACGACTACTTTTGGGCCAGCAAAGCGCGCCTGCTGAAAGTCACGACGACTTCCGTGTTCATCTGGTTCCTGCACCTGCTGCAAATCTGGATGTTCACCCTCGCGCTGCGGCAAAGCGTGCCTTTCGTCGCCAATCTCGCGCTGTCGCCGCTGGCCATCCTCGCGGGTCTCCTGCCCGTTCCCACCTTTGGCGGGGCGGGCCCGCGCGACGGGGCGCTCGTGGCGCTCTACGCGCCGTATTTTCCGGCGCACGTCGCGCTCGCGCTCGGCCTGCTCTGCACCGCGCGCTACCTGCTCCCTGCGCTCGGCGGGCTGCCCTTTGCCGGCCAGTATCTGTCGGCGCTGAAAAAGAGCGGACCCAATTCGCCGGTCAAGGCGTAGCGATTACTTCTCCGCCTGCTTCTTCTCGATGATCGCGCGGAAGCCGGTGAAAGTGGCGTGCCTTGCCCCTTTCGCGAATTGAAACTCGACCTCGCAGGTATCGCAGCCTTCGGGCAGCTCGAGGGCGAAGAAATCCTTGCCGCCACCTGGGTAGAGATACGGCTTCAGCTTGAACTCCCTTTTCCGCCCTTTGCCGGTCGATGAGTCGAAGCGCAGCCGGATCATCACGGCTTCGACTTCATCCGCGGAGCCTTCGATTTCAAAGCGCCCGAACCGCCCCTGCAAGTTCTCCGGCACACGCCACCGGGCCTTGTAGGTGGAGCGGCCGGTTTTGGCGGTCCACACGACGGGAAAAGCGGGGAGCAAACCCTGCCACTCAGGCGCATCCGCAGCCAGGACGCGGGCTGGCGGAGACTCGGGCTGGCGGCGGCGATAGAAAATCAGGTCGGGCGTGCTCCCTTTGGCGATCAGCCGGGTCATCGTCCATTCGCGCTCGGGGCGGTCGAGGAACGAGGCAAGCAGCGGCTGCGCCTCGGTGCTGCGGTTTTCGGCCTTCTTGCGCGCGTTCAACCAGAGGAGCTTGCGCGCGTACCAAACTTCGTCGCACCCGGCCACCGCTGCCTCGTGCGCCGGGTCGTGGAGCAGGATGGAGCTGCGCGTGACAAACACGAAACGCCGGGCGTCCTGCGCACCCAGGAGAAAGGCCAGCGGGCGCATCGTGTCGTGGGTGAAAATCTTCGTGCCCGTCGGGAGCGTGGCCATATAGCGCCGGATGTCCGGCACGAAATCGAGGGTGAAGCGCGGGCGCGCGGAGTGCATCGAGAGCAACACGAAAGCGACCAGCCCCGGATAGACGGGATGTTGCGCCAGCCAGCGGGTGGGTTTCCACCGCGCGAGCAGGGCGGGCCGAAGGAGCGCCGCCAAGCCGAAGCCCGCGAGCACGGACATGGGGATGGCGAGCCCGCCGAGGAAACGATCGGCGTCGCGGACCAGCGGCCGATACGGGAAAAGGCTCTGCGGGGCGCAACTGTATTCAAGGTAAAGGACGACGAACCAGACAACCATGAGGCGCCCGCCGGTGCCGAATTTCCGCCAGCCGAACCACGCGCCGATCACGGCAAGCAGGCAATACATGGAGCCGAAACCGACCCATAGCGTGTCGAGGAAACGCAGCGGCAGACTCCACAGCGGGACGGCTTCGGTGCCGAGTCGGCCCTTGGCACCCGAATTGGCGTGCAGGCTGTGCAGCCAGTCGCCGAAAAGGCCGTGGTAGAAAAAGCACTCCAGCGCGTAGAAAAACGCAGCGCAGACTCCGGCCAGCACGAGCCAGCCAAACTTGCGCGGGTAGAGCAGCAGAGTGGCGGCGAGCAGCACCGGCACGACGAAGACGCCGGTGATGCGGTTGGCCTGAACGATGAAAATGCCCAGCCCGGCGAGCGCGGCGAAGAGGGCGGCGCTTTGCCGACTGCGTGCTTCCATCATGGCCCACCACGCGAGCAGGATCAGCCCGCTCCAGACGCCTTCAGCCGCATCGGGCATTGGACGATAGCACACCGTGTCGAGCAGCGGATGGAAAAGGAACGCGACTCCTGCGGCCCAGGCCAGCGTGCGGGAGCGTGCGATCCGGTGCGTGAAAACGAACGCGACCGTCGCGCCGGCCGCGAGGATGAGAAAGGCCGGGCCGTAGTAGGATGCGAGATTGATGCCGAGCAAGCTCTGCAACACCCAGCAAAGTCCCCAGACCGGCCAGCGCAGGTCATGAAAGCTGTCGCGTGCCCAAGCTTTCAGCCCGTGCTCATGGAGGTTGAAGGCGAAGCTCCAGTAGGTCAGATCATCCCCAAAACCAGGTGGGCGCATGAATTGGGCGAAGACGACCATGGTCGCGACGGCCAACGCCGCGAAATGCCAACCGGGGATGACGGCGGTACGCGTTTCGGGTGGGGTGGGGGAGTTAGGAGGTGCAATTGGCATGACGCAGCCCAAATGGGGCGGATGGAAGGGAGCTTGGTTCTGTGGGGCAGTAGCGCCCGCCCCGAAGCCGGGTTTCCGGGCAGCTACAGCTTCATGCGCTCATCAATGAGATAGGCGAGCAGGCCGATGAAGAGCATTTGCACGCCGGTGAGCGCCAGGGCGATGGCGAGAAGTCCCAAGTGGCTCTCGCCTTCGTAATCGATGATGCCCTTGACGATGTCCTTGATAATGAAAACAATAAAGAGCGGGATGAAGACATTGAAGAGCTTGAAGTAAGCGCAAATGCGGATGATTTGGATCGTGAAATTGGTGAAGTCGCGGATCGGATGAATGGACGATTTGCCGACGCGCTTCTGATCGTTGATCGGCCTGAATTTTACCCGGTGATGATTGGTCAACATCGCCAGCGCGATGGTCGTCGTGAACGAAAAACCGTCCGGATACAGAAAAAGAAAGCGCAGGGCGACATTCCGGCGAAAAAACGCGCAGACCGGAGTTGAGATCGGGAATATGGCGTCCGCTGAGATACTCCGCGAGCCGGGTGATGATCCATTTGCCTGGACGACGCAAAAAGGGGATGTGGACGACCGCCCTGGTGCGGGCACCAACGACCATGTCGAAATCCAGAGCGTCGGCGAGCATCTTGGGGATTTCTTCCAGCGGATAGTTGCCGTCCGCGTCGGCGATCAGGATGTATTCGCTTTTGGATCCTTGGAGACCGTCTTTGAGCGAGGCGCCGGAGCCGCGATTAGTCGCATGCTCGATCAGGCTCACCGGCAGTCCGCGGGCGAGCTCACCAGTTCGATCTTTTCTACTTGAGCCGTGGTTGATGACGATGGTCTCCAGATTCGGGGCCAAAACCTTCTGTTGCAAAATTACTCCCACGGTTTCCGCCAGCGCGCCTTCCTCGTTGTAGGCTGGGATCAGAACGGTGACGGAGATTGGAGTGGGAGCCGCTGCCATTGGGGAGGGAAACCTATCGGCAGCGCCTGGGCGGCGCAAGTCTGCAAAATGGCCGGACGGGGCGATCTACTTGCAGCTTGTCACCCACCGGGAGGGCCTTCTAGCTTTCCCCATCTGACGACTCGCCCCGACCCATGACTGCCGACACCACCGCGCCATTTGCCTTTCGAAAATGTCTGCTGCTCTGCCTGCCGGCGCTGCTCCTCGGGCTGGCCATCCGCGTGGCGCTGCTCGTCGCCATTCCGGAGGGTTATTTTGGGTCGGACAGCAATTCGTTTTTCGACACGGCGGAGAAGTTTCGTCTGACGGGGGACATCTCCATGGGTGCGAAACGCGCCGGCCTTTATCCGATTTTCCTCCTTGCCACCACCTATTTGCCTGGCAATTCCCCCCAAGCGACGGCGATCCTCCAGCACGCGCTCGGACTGGCGGGATTGGTCGGCATCGGGTGGATCACCGCACACTTCGTTCGGCGGCGCCATTTCTGGGTGCCCATCGTCACACTGATTGCCGCAGTGCTCCCGGGGCCGCTTTGGGCGGAACACGAGATGATCGCGGATTCCCTCCTGGCCGATGCCCTCGTGCTGGCCATCGCCCTCACGCTGCCCGTTGCACGGCTGCGGGACCGCAAGCAATTGCTCTGGTTTCTGCTCTCCCTCATTGTGCTGGTTTCCGTCAAGCCCCACGCTCGCCCCTGCTGGCTCGGCTTAATGATCGCCGCAGTCGTGCTCGCGGGAAATCCCTTGCGCTGGGGCTGGAAAAATCACGCCGCCGTGGCCTGTTCGATTTTCCTGATGATCAGCACTGGCAGTTCCAAGCAAAGCAGTTGGCTGTTCCTTTCCTCGACTCTTCCTCTGGTCAATCTCGAAAAATCGCGGTGGGCGGAATACCGGGCCGACTTGCGCCCGCTCGTCGAACGCGCCCGAACCGATACCCCCAGCTACCCATGGCGCCAAGGTAGGTTTAAGAAACTGCTGACTAATCGCGAGGAATGGCCCGATTCGTCCTGGGGTGAATTGCTCAAGGACGAGCGCAAATTCTCGAAAGTCGCCAAGTCGCTGGCGATGGAAGCCGTGATCGAGAATCCCCTCATGTTTACGCGTTTCGTTCTGAAAAAATTCGGCATCGCCCTCTCAAAAGTACACACCGATACGAAGTTCGATCCGCAGGTTTATTGGTTTGAACAGAACGACCGCAACGCCGGCCGGTGGGTCAAACGGCCCAGGCAGCTCGAAATGCTCTACGAATTCGACCAGGCGGCCTACGTGGCGATGGTCGAACAGAGGCTGAAGAACTCGATGGTTGTTCCGCGATCCGTATTTCAGATGACTGAGGTATTTAATTGGTTCGAGCAGGAGCCCGGGAAGAACGACTTCCCGCGACTGTCGATTACGTGGTTTGGGGTGCTGGGGCTGCTGGGTATCGCCCGCTGCCTGCTGCCAGCGAACTGGCGCCGATCGCTGGTCCTCTTGCTGCCCTGTTTTCTCTATTTGGGAATCGTCTATGTCGTCGGCGATTCGCTGCCCCGCTACATCATGCCGGTGGAATGGTGCGGGCTTCTCTTCGGAGTTCTTGGAGTCGAACTGATCCTCGATTTGCTCCGTCGCTTGGTGAAGCGATCCGCGGCGGATCCTCAACCCGCCATCTCTTCCGCGGCGGAATCCTCCGCCGCGTGAGGGTAAACCCAAAAGTGATAGAGGAAAAATTTGACCCCGCTGACCGCGACCTGCGTGGTCGCGACGATCGCATAGGCGAGTAAATCGGTCTGCCCCCATTTTTTGATCCCGGTGAGGGCAATGCCGTATGTGAGCAGGTAGCAAAAACCGACCGCGGCGAGGTAGCGAAACTGGCACTCCCGCCAGCCGTGTTTGGTGCGAAAATTGACGAAGTAGTTCCAGATCGAAAAGATGATCGTGACGCAGCTCAGGCTGATCGCCAGCGCTGCTCCGTCGGAAAGGCCAGCCTGCGTGCGCAGCCAATGGAAAGGGCCGATGTTCAACGTGACGCTGATGACGCCGCCGACGCCAAACCAAAAGACCCGTGAAAGGAGCGGTTGACTGGCTGGTGTCCGTGAAGGGAGAGATGTTTCAGGCTTCAATTGAACGCCTACCTAATGGCGGACGGACGAGTTGTCACGCGTTCCAGCAGGAAGTCAGGTGCCGGGCAAGCTGAGCTTCGCGAATAATCCTTGTCTTTGGAAGAGCGTTTGCGCATCGGGAGTCGATGTCCGTTCCCGTCGTTGGTTCCATCGCCCTGGACACCTTCAAGACTCCTGTGGAAGAACATACCGATCTCCTCGGCGGTTCCGCATCCTCCTCCGCCGGCGGTGCGGGCTTCTTTCCCCGGGCAACCTCGTCGGGATCGTCGGCAACGACTTTCCCACCGCGCACATCGATTACCTCCGCTCGCGCCAGATCGACCTCGCGGGTTTGCAGATCGTGCCCTGCAAGACCTTCCGGTGGTCGGGCAAATACATGTGGGATCTCAATATCCGCGAGACCCGCAGCGTCGAACTGAGCGTCTTCGAGCATTTCGAGCCGAAGCTTCCCGCGACCTACCAGGCCATCCCCTTCGTCCTCCTCGCGAACATCGGGCCGAATCTCCAGAACCACGTCCTCGACCAGATGCAGCGCCCGCGCTTCGTCATCGCCGATACGATGGACCTGTGGATCAACATCGCACTCGACGAATTGCTCCGCCTGCTCGGGTGCTACCTCATGCTCCTCGTGCCGCTGATGTTCTGGACGCTCTCCGGGATCATCATCGTCGCATGGGTCGCGCTCCTGCGGATGGCAGGCCGCTTGACGCTCCCGGCGGCATCGCCTAACACATTCGCCCCTTAGAAACAGCCCTGCTCCAGTGCCCGAAACCATTACTTCTCCCGCGCCCGTCACCAGTTCCCAAACCTACGACCTGAGTCTGACGGTCCTCATCCCGGCCTACAACGAGGAGGAATCCATTACCGGCACCGTCGAGGCGATCCGCCAGCACGCGGCCTGCGTGCGCGAATTGGAGATCATCGTGATCAACGACGGCTCGAAAGACCGCACCGGCGAGATCGCGCGGACCCTGCCGGTCACGCTCATCGAGCACGAGGTCAACACCGGTTACGGCTCCGGTTTGAAAGACGGTCTGCGGCAGGCCAGGCACGAGTTCATCCTCATCGCCGACGCCGACGGCACCTACCCGTTGGAAGACATCCCGCGACTCCTGGAGGAAGCCTCCAAGTATGCCATGGTCGTCGGCGCGCGCACCGGCGCGGTCGTGAAAGTCCCGCCGCTGCGCAAGCCGGGCAAATGGCTCATCACGCGTCTCGCGGAGTATCTCAGCCAGCGGAAAATCCCCGATCTCAACTCCGGCTTCCGCGTCTTCCGCAAAGATGTCGCCCTCCGTTTCCTCACGCTTTACCCGGACGGCTTTTCCTTCACCACCACGATCACGCTGGCCATGCTGACGAACCATTACAAGGTGAAGTTCATCCCGATCAACTACCACCGCCGCGTCGGCAAATCCTCGATCAAACCGCTGCGCGACTTCACCAATTTCACGATCCTGATCATCCGCATCTGCGCCTACTTTAAGCCGCTCAACGTCTTCGTGCCGCCGGCGCTTTTGCTCATCCTTGGCGGACTCATCAAAGGAACGATCGACTACACCGGCCAGGGCTACCTCGGGCTTTTTGGGATCGTCCTCGCGCTGACCGGCGTGCAGATGCTTTTCATCGGCCTGCTCGCCGATCTTATCGACCAGCGGATGAAATTGTGACGAACGTCGGACGCCGCCACTCATCCGAAATGCCCCCGTCCGGCGATTCCGCGAGCACGGGTTGAGCACTGCCACCATGCCGCACCCCTTTCATCTCACTCCGGCCGCCCGCGCCCTCTATTTCGCGCTGCATCCCGATGATGAAGCGCTCGGCGGCGGGGGACTCGTGCCAGAGGCCGTGGCCGTCGGCGCGCAGATGCGCTTCGTCTTTCTCACCAATGGCGACCGCAATCCGCAGCCGCAGCGGACCATGAAACACAGCGTTTTTCTCGATGCCAAAGCCCGCCGCCGCTGGGGTGCCCGGCGCCGCCAGGAGGCGCTGAATGCCCTCGCCATCCTCGGCCTCGCCGAGCCGGCGGAAGCGCACTTCCTGAACTGACCCGACCAAGGCGTGCCCGCGCTGCTCGTGGCGGCGGATGAGGCGGCGGGGGAAACCGTCTGTCGTTTCATCGCCGAATGGCGGCCCACCCCCATCATCGCGCCCGCTGCCGGAGACCCGCAGCCCGATCACAGCGCCTTCTTCGTGCTCCTGCAAATCGCGCTTGATCGTCAGCGCGGACCAAGGCCGCGGCGGATTGTGTCCTCCCGTTCGCGTGGATCCGGAGCGGCTCCGCGGAGGAAGTGAGCCGCGCCAACCGCGCGATGATCGAGCATCTCCTCGGCGCGCGCATCATCCCGGCCAAGCTCTGCGACCGAGTCCTCACCTTTCTCTACAAAGACGCCCCCCACCTCCTGCCCACGCCGAACTCCCCGGTCTCACCCTCCGCCCCTGCGAAGACGAGTCGTTTTTCGCTTAGCCGCGCTCCGCCGAAACCGCCAGCCCGCGCAGCTTGCCGATGACTTTCGGCAAAACTTCCAGCGCCCGCTCCACTTCGGCGGCCGTGTTGAAGCGGCTGAACGAAAACCGCAGGCTGGCCCGCGCGCGGTCGTCGGAGAAGCCCATCGCTTTCAGCACGTGCGAGGCATGCACGGAGCCGGTGGTGCAGGCGCTGCCGCTGGAGCAGCAGATGTGGTGCTGGTCGAGCAGCATCAGCGCGCCCTCGGAGTCGATCCCGTCGAACGCGAGGTTCGACGTGTTTGGCAGCCGGTGGTCGCGGTCGCCGTTCACCCGCGCGCCCTCGATGCGCGTGAGCACACCACTTTCAAATGCCTCGCGGAAACCGCGCACGGTCGTGGCCTCGTGCTCCATAAACTGCCCGGCGATTTCGCATCCTTTGCCGAGCGCGACGATGCCCGCGACGTTCTGCGTGCCCGCGCGTTTGCCGTTCTCCTGACCGCCGCCGAGGAGGTAGGGCGCGAACTTCGTGCGCCGGTTCACGTAGAGCACGCCGACGCCTTTCGGGCAGTGGAGTTTGTGGCCGGAGAGGGAGAGGAAATTGATCTTCGCGTCGCGCAGCGCGAGCGGGATTTTGCCGACCGCCTGCACGGCGTCGGTGTGAAAGAGCGCGCCCTTTTTCCGCACGATCTCGGCGATCTCATGGACGGGAAAAAGCACGCCGGTCTCGTTGTTGGCCCACATCACGGTCACGAGCGCGGTGTCGGGGCGGACGGCCCGCTCCAGCTCGGCGAGGTCGATCTGGCCGCGCTCGTCCACGCCGAGCCAGGTGATCTCGTGCCCGCGTTTGGCCAGCGTCTCGCAGTGCTTCAGCGTGGCGGAGTGCTCGACGCGCGTGGTCACGAGGTGCTGCCGGTCGCGGTCCATGAGCAGCGCCGAATGGATCGCCGCGTTCGTCGATTCCGTCCCGCAGCTCGTGAAGACAATCTCCGACGGCTCGCACCCGACCAGC
>CAYQBV010000039.1:0-21965 GCA_964415705.1 uncultured Chthoniobacter sp.
CTTCCACCAGGCCCACGTAGCCGCGAGTTTCGATTAGTCCGATTGCTTCGCTCATTTAGTTATTGGTTTGGTTTATTGGTTGAAATGATCCGCTGATACGCGGGGGTTAGGTTTTGAAAAGTTCGACCTTCGTGGCGCGTTCGAGGTCGCAGGCGTTGGCTTCGTCGGTGTCCATGTGGACCTCCAGTTTGAAGCTCGGATCGACACGCGCGATCATCTCGTCAAAGCGCGTCGTGCATCCGGGCGAAGTGACTTTCAGCGTGATGCGATCGAGGTGCTTCACGCCGTAAAATTTCGCGTCACTCGGCGACATGTGAACGTGCCGGGCCGCGCGGATCAGACCTTCCTTCATCTCCAGCATCCCCTTCGGACCCATGACGTAGCCGCCCGGCGTCCCCTGGATGTCACCGGACATTTTCACCGGCAAATCCACGCCGAGCTGGATGGCATCGGTGATCGCGAGTTCGATCTGCGTGAGATTCCGGCACGGGCCGAGGATGCGCAGATTCGGAATCACGCGGCGCCGCGGTCCGATGAGGGTGACCGTCTGCTCCGCCGCAAACTGGCCTTCCTGATAGAGCCATTTGTGGACGGTCAGTTTCGCGCCCGGCCCGAACAGCGTCTCGAGATTCTCGGGCGAGATGTGCATGTGCCGTGCGGAGCTGTTCACCACCAGCGTCGGAGCCGGCTGGGAGGGGAGTTCGTGGCCGAGCTGCCGCGCGAGCGTCGAGCGGACAAGCGCTTCGACCACGGGGCGGCTGGGGGCTTGGGTGGAACTCATGTTACGGAATAAAAAGCGTTATGACTGATTGCAATCATATAAAGCGACCACCATCGGTCAACAACTATTTTCTGATTATTAAGATCGGCATCGGTCATAAAATATGGACCGGAAAGTCGTCCGATTCCGCCTCTTCCGGTTCGGCCCCGCCGTCTTCCCGGTCTGCGCAGGTCGGCGACGGGTCGCGACGTGCTTTGCCCGAGGTTGGAGGAAGCTGGCGATCATGGATCTCGATTCCGGCGCTTTTGAGTTTCTCTCCAGACAGGTCGGTCAGGAGAAACTCAACCTCTGGCCAAGGGAGGAGAAAATGTGGCGCACGCCGGTTGAGCTTTGAGCCGTCGAGGCAGAAAACACTGCGGTCCGTCCGGCTGATGAGAACCTTTTGCTGCTCCACAATGGCGGCCTGCGAGTTCCAGATCCCCTGCCCATCCATCCCTTCGGCAGAAAGAAACGCCACGTCGAATTTCCAAAATTCCAAGCTCCGCTGCGCCGTTTCCCCGAGCAAGGTGGACTGCAAGTGCAGGAGTTGCCCAGCCAGTTGGAAAACTTGGACACCGGGAATCGAAGCCAGGATTTCACCAACCGGCAGGTTGGACGTGACGATTGTCACCGGCGTCACCGGATGATCGCGGAAGGCCTCGGCGATGGCGAAGATCGTCGTGCCGGAATCGAAGAAATAGGTCTTCCCCGGCTCAAAAAACGGCCGTGCTGCCGCCGCGATTTTCACCTTGGCTCGTGCGCCCTGATTCTGCCGCTCCCGAAATGACGGGAACCGCTCATTAAACTCCGAGAGCGCCCCGCCATAAGTGCGCGTAATCTTTTTCTCCTGCACCAGCGCCGCCAAATCGCGCCGCAGCGTCGCCTCCGAGACCTCCAGACGCCGGCACAACTCCTTCACCGGCAGATACCGGTGCTGTTCGATGATCTGCGCCAAGCGCTCGCGGCGAGCCAGAACGATGTGCAGGGGGACTTTCACGGCGTGAATCCTTGTCCAGTTTTATGATCGAAGTCAATAATCATCTCGCCACCGGCGGTCGGCTGCGGGGCCAGGATGGAGTTTCGGAAATCCGAACTGTCGCTTCTTTGACGGGCGCACGTTAAATTGTGAACTACCCCGGAATTCTCCAAACCCAATCTTTTTCGAGGCTCAAGCTTCACCCGGCTTGCCCAATCGGCCACCGGACCTGCATCATGCGCGCCCATGCAATTCATCCGCGACATTCACTCCGCCTGCCGCGCAGCGAGCCGCCCGGCGGTTTCGTTCGAGTTTTTCCCGCCGAAGACCGACGAGGGCGACCGCAACCTCATGGAAAAAACGCTGCCTGCGCTGCTCGCGCTGAAGCCGGATTATTGCTCGGTGACCTACGGAGCGGGCGGCAGCACGCGCGACAAAACCATCGGCATCGTCGATCGCATCCAGCGCGAGCACGGGCTGACGGCGATGATGCACCTGACCTGCGTGAACTCCACGCGCGCGCAGCTCGGCGAGGTGCTCGCCGAGGCAAGGGCGCGCGGCATCACCAACATTCTCGCCCTCCGCGGCGACCCGCCCGGCGGCACCGGCGAATGGATCGCGACTGAGGGCGGCTTCCAATATTCGAGCCAGCTCGTGCAATTCATCCGCGAGTTGGGTGGATTCAGCATCGGCACGGCCGGCTTTCCCGAGGGGCACATCGCGCAGACCGCCGGCAAACTGGCAGACTGGGATTTTCTCGCGGCGAAAATCGAAGCCGGCGCGGACTTCGTCATCACGCAGCTCTTTTTCGACAACGAGGATTTCTACCGCTTCCACGACTACCTCGTGAAAAAGGCGGGCCGCCCTTTGACGATCATCCCGGGCCTGCTGCCGATCGTCTCCGGGAAGCAGACGAAAAAATTCACCGAGCTGTGCGGCTCGCACCTGCCCGCGCCCTTTGTCGCGCGGCTCGACGAGTTGGGCGACGACGACGCGGCGGTCATCGAATACGGGATCGAATACTGCACGAGACAGTGCGAGGAGCTGCTGAAATTCGGCGTGCCCGGCCTGCACTTCTACTCGCTGAACAAGCCGCACTCGACCACGCAGGTCGTGCGCCATCTCGGCCTCGCCCGGTGAGCCTGCGCGTCTGGGCCTACGCGGGCTGCGACACCTGCCGGAAAGCGCAGAAGTTTCTCGCCGAGCGAAAAATCGCGCACGAACTGATCGCGATCCGCGAGCACCCGCCCGGCGTCGCCGAACTGCGCGCCATGCTCGCGCACGTGGGCGGCGACCTGCGCCGACTCTTCAACACCAGCGGCCAGGACTACCGTGCGCTGAACATGAAAGAGCGCCTGCCCGCGCTCAGCGTTGATGACGCCCTCGCCCTGCTCGCCGCGAACGGCAACCTCGTGAAGCGCCCCTTTGCGCTCGGCAAAGATCGCGGCACGGTCGGCTTCCAGCCCGAGGAGTGGGCGCGGCTGTTCGCGTAGCGTGGCCCGGCCACGAGGGAGGGCCCGGCCTTTCTCACGAGCTGCGAGTTTGCCACCTGCCCTACGGAATAATGCGGTCTTCAGCAAAGACGACCCACTGGGCTCCAACCTTCACTTCCACCCTTAGCCTGATACCCTCTGCGGGTATTTTTGCCGGAGGATAGACGAGCAGGCCAAATGGGGCTTCTCCTTTCGTGGCGAGGAGGTCGCCCGCTCCGTCGCCGTCGGTGTCGGTGAAAAGACTGTCGCCCACGCCGCCGAGGGAGCCATCGCCTGTGGCATCGACGAAAACCGGATGGCCCGCGTCGTCGTAGAGTTCCATCCGGATGGGTGCCGACGCGGTCACGCGGAAATTCACGCGGGGAGCATCGCGCGCCGCCTGCATGTAATGGTGGTGGATGAGGACGCCGTAAAACGGGTTGCCGCGAAACTCGCCGGCATCAATGACCGCAGAGGAAACGCCATTTTCCGCATCCTCCAGCGACCAGACGGATCGGAGGTCCGGTTGGCCGGGGACGCTCCAGACGACCGTAAGCTTCCCCTTGGCTGCGACCGACGACGGGGCGAAAAGCTCGATGAGTGCTTCGCCACCGGATTCCAAACGGACATTCGAGAGACGGATGCTGCCGCCTTTGCCGAGCGTCACGGTAGCGTTGCCAGTCGCGGCGTTCCAAACGGCATGGGCGGGGAGGCCCTCGAAGGCGAGGGTGCCCTCGACGGCTCGCGGCGTAGGATTGACCAAGGTCAGCCGACCGCGCAGCGGATGGCCTTCGAGGGGAATAATGAGGGCGCGGATGGGTTGCAGGTCCACGGTCGTTTTGGGCGGGTCGGGTTTCTTCGCGACGATGACGGGCGGGCGGGCGGCTAGAAGCTGTGCGACTTGGGCGGCGATCCGCGCCGGGATGCGATTTTTGCGGCCCGCAAGGTTGGCGGCTTCGGTCGTCGCGGCAGCCGCAGCGGTGAGATCCCCGGAGCGGTGAAGCAGGAGCGCGAGGCGGGCGAGTTCCACCGGCAGGGTGGCAAAGAGATCGAAGCTGCGCATGAGGCGCACGGCTTCGCGGCGCATGGCGATGGCTTCGGCATAGCGTCCGGAGGCTTCAAGAAAGCCGGCGTAAAGGGAGTAGAGATTGGCCTCCTTAATTTTCCGACCGGAACTTCGGTAGGATTCGAGCAGCAGGATGAGATCGGCTTCGATTCCTTCCAGCTTGCCGCCGGCAAGTCGACGGACGCAGCGCTCGAAACGCGCGTCCTCGTAACCGGCGGCGATGATGGTATCGATTTTCGCAAGACCGGCGGCGACGTTGCCGGCGGCAATCAGGCAACGGGCGTGAATGAGATCAGCCGCCAGCCTCGAAACCTTCGTCATGTTGATATTGCGATGCACTTGTTCGGCGAGATCTCGTGCTTGGATTTCCATTTCGGGGCGGTATGCCCCGAGTTGCAGCGCACAATTGATTTGCCCCAGTCTCGACTCGATTTTCGTCCGGCCGCTGTAACCGTCTTCCCGCGCGTGACTGGCAATGCGCTCGTGCTCCTGTCGAGCGGCCTCGAAGAGGCTGAGGGATTCCAGATTCAGGGCATTGCCCAGCGCGGATCGGAACCAGACGTTGCCGCTTTCGCGGTCGGGCGTCTGCTGGAGTGCCCATGCCTGGGTCCAGAGTCGCCATTCGAGAGCCTCCCTCCATCTGCCAGACTGTTCGCGATCGTCAGCCATACTATTGACCGCAGCGGCTTGGAGGCGCTCGAACGTGCGGTAGAGCTGAGCCAGCCCACCGGGCCCGTAGCTGGGAATTCCGAGTGGTGGGATGAAGGGGATGTTCCGGCGGCGGACTTCCGGCAGGCTGGCGAATCCCGGGCCGGCATCCGGGTAGGAGGTAGGATCAAGCTCATAGCCACTCCTCCAGAAGACTCTCTCCTGCCAGTTGATGATCTCCTTGAGGCGTCCATAACGGCCGGCGTTTGCCAATTCCTCCAAGAAGTTATGGATGAGATACGCGGCTTCCACTTCATCGCCGCACGAGAGGGCCCGCCGGAAGAGCCAGTCGTAAAGATCGGCCGCCCACGCCGCATTTTCCCGGCCGCTGCTGAATTGCGCTTCCCTCCAAATCTCGGAGCGGAGATTGGACAAGGATCCGCCCGCGCCGAGAAAGTCTTCGCCGGAACGGTCAAGCAAACGGAGGGCCGCGGCAGACCCGTTCGTTTTGAATTCGCCGGCAGCATCCGCGGCGATGGTCGCAGCACCCTTCGGAGAGACCCCAGGACGTAGTGGCGGCGCTCGGAAGCGCGGGGGGCCGATGGGTAAGCCACCCAGCTCGCGCAGGCCGCGGTCGGAGCTCACGGTGAAGGCAACGGCGACCTTGGGGAGGCCGGTCTTGGTGAACCGGTAGCAGATCAAGTATTCCCTGCCGGGCACGAGGGACTCCTTCGAGATCTCTTGCTGGAAAAAACTCTCCGCTTTGGGAAAGCGAGTGGCGAGAGACTCGAAGGGTCGAATGGGAAAATTCGTGAGGGGAAGAGAGAAATCGGCCCGGCCTTCGACGGGGGTGATGAAACTGCTGAACTCGCCTTCCTTAAAGATGAAGGGCTGCGGGGTGACGAGCATCCACACCATAGGTGCATCGATCCAGTCGGGGACGGTGAAGCGGAAGCCATGGTAATAGAACCCATTGATAGCCAGCGGCGATTGGGGAGCATCGAGCAAAGCGATGCGGGCCTGATTCCGTTCATCCTTGCCCAAAGTGACGCGCGGGAACCGATCCAGGTGGCGCTGGAGAGTGTCCGCAGGCTCCACGGCGGCGAGTCGTCCACCGAAAATAGCGCTACCAATCAGGAGCCACCGGCAGAAACGGATACGAAGGGTCATCCGCACGTATTGGGTTGGATTCATGGGGAAACTTTCTCGTCTCCGAGTTTACCCACCCGTTGACCTTCGCCAAGATTCATTCCTGAATCCGATCGGTGCCTTGTGTGAGACGGCCGCGGGCCGGCGCATCGCTGTGCGAGACAGCGCCTCACCACTCCACCGCCACGCTCCGGCGCTGCTGGAAGCGGTCGTTGTAGAAGAGCTGCTTTTTCTCGGTGCCAAACTCGTGGACGAGCTTGGTGCATTTCACGTCGAAGCAGCAGTATTCCGCGATCTCCAGCAGCTTGCCTTCGCGCCACCAGCGGATGGCGTCGAGCCCGTCACCGGTCTTCCCGACTCCGAGGGAGGCCGAGGCCACGGCGTCGAGCCCGAGCCGGTGGCCGAGTTTTTTTTCGATCTCCACGAGCATGTCGAGCGTGGTGCAAAGGTGGGGCAGATCGTAAGTGGTGTAACCCATGAGCACTTCGTAATCGAAGCTGATGACGTTGAAACCGACGACGAGGTCGGCGCGCATGAGCTGCTCGACGAGATCGTTCACGCGCTTCTCCGGGTAGATGCGGTATTCGCCGAGGCGGGTGCTGTAGGTCACGCCGAGCGACATGCCCATCGCGGCTTTCTTGTCCCAGCCGCCGGCGTCGTTGGCGGTGCGCTGGGTTTCGAGGTCGAAATAAACGATGTCGCGGCTCATTGGGTGGCATGACGAATGACGAATGTGGCATGACGAATCAATGCCGAAGCGGGAAATCAATGCGGGACGGGGCTCCGGTGAGCTTTCGTCATTCCACATTCGTCATGCGTCATTTCACTTCCCCGCCCACTCGTAGTCCCCCGCATCAAACGCCATGGTGTTCGCGATCTTGAGGACTTTGAATTCTTCGACGAGCGCTCCGTCGCTTTGGAAAACGGTGACGGCCTTGCCTCCTTCGCGGCCCATTACGGCCCATTTGAGCACGGGGGTTTCGGTGAGGGTGCGAATGGGGAGTCCGTCGGGCGCGCGGAGAAATGCGCCTTTGGTGTCGATGCCGATCTGCACGTCGAGGTCCTGCATGGCTTCCTGAAACAGCGGGTTGGGCACGAGGCGGACGCGGATTTTGTCTTCGGGCTTGAAGGGCTGCGGGCGGCCGAGCTGGCCGGCCACGGCCGCGAAAGTGTCGCTCGCGACGATGGATTTCGTGAGCACGGTTTTCCACGTCGAGACCGCAGCCTTTCCCGGCGGGCCGTCTTTGGCCGCGGCTTCGAGCGCGAGGCCGCGCACGCGCTGCACGCCGGTTTTTTCCTCGATGAGGAAAATGAGGTCGCTGGTCCGCGAGGCAAAGATGCGCACGGGCGCGGGCTCGGCGGGGTCGATGGCGAGGTGGCGATGAAACTCACCGGCGCGGCTGAATTCTTTGACCTCGGTGCGCTCGGCGGTTTGGTCGATGACCCACACGCGATCCTCGCGGCCGAGGCTGGCGTCGAGCGGCTTCACGAGGTCGGGCAGTGGGAGCGGGTGCGTTTCGCCTTTCTCTACGAGCGCGACTTTCCCTCCGGCGATGACCGCCCGCGGCGGAGCTTCGCCGGGTTTTTCCGCGGCGGCATCGTCGCCCACGGCGAGCTTCGCGATCTCGGGGTCGAGCGGGATTTTGCCGGCGAATTCCCCGGCCTGATCCATGCGCACGAGCTGCGGCCGGCCGTCGGCACCCTCCGCCCACAGCGCGAGGCGGCCGCTCGCGCGCAGCTCCAGCGCGAGCACCCGGCGCAGGCGCGGCGAGTCATCCGCGATCATCCAGTCATTGCCGTGGTAGGCGATGCCTTCGACCGTCAACTCGCCAACCGCGAAGCCGCGCGCGGAGTAAGTTCCAGCGGGCGCGGGTTTGCCGGCGTCGTCCTTGCCATCCCAGTTCGTGATGAAGCCGTTCAGCCCGACGAAGAAATCCTTTTTCGTCGCCTCCCGCGCGAGCACGCGGACGAGTTTCCCCTTCTTGTCGTAGATACCCAGGCTGAGCACGCCGGACATCGGCGGCGGCATGAAAGTGATGCTGACGCCGGACTCTTTCGGCGGCGGGGGCGCGTCTTCCTGGGCCAAGGACGGTGTCGTGAGGCAGAACAGGAGCAGGAGGAAAAATCCGAAATCCGAAATCCGAAATCCGAAACAAGCGGGGCGGAAACAACGGAATATTTTGGAAACAATGGCTCTCACACAGGCGCGTCGCCAAGCCGTTTCACCCCTGCAAACATTTCGTAATTGTTTCGAATTTCGAATTTCGAATTTCGAATTTTCCTCACGCATAATGCCGCCAGTCGAGGTTCGGGAAAAGGTTGTCGCGCCACTCGCAATTGAGGAGGAACGCTTCGTCGAGATCGCTGGCGTGGACCAAGTCGTAGAGGCGAAGGAAACGGAGGAGGTGATCCTTGGTGCGCTTGGTCGCGTAGTTGCGCGCGGTCCCCGTTTTCATGAGAAAAGCCCAGTCGCTGGACTGCGCGAGGAGAAGCTCGCGGGCCATCTGCCGGAGCGCCCGCTCGGTGAGCACATCGGGCGGCGTGGCGATGAAACGGCGGGCGGTTTCGGTCATGCGTCTGGCCGCCATGTGGAGGTGGGGATAAATCCACGAGTTGCTGTCGTCGAGCCACACTTCCCAATAGCCCATGTGGCCCCAGCTCGACGGCGACGGCGCGACGATCTGCTGGGTGTCGTGCGCGGCGAGATAGGCGGTCGGCGTGGTCATCGTGAAGGCCGTTTGATCGTAGGCGGCCTTGCGGATGAAGAGGTTCAAAAACTCCGGGCCTTCGAACCACCAGTGACCGAAAAGCTCGGCATCGAACGGACTCAAGACGATCGGCGCGACGTTCATGTTTTCCCGCAAATCCTGAATCTGCGCCACCCGCGCACCCATGAAATGCCCGGCGTGCGCGTCCACCGCACCCATCGCCCAGGCGCGGTTGTAGATTTCCTTTTCCCCGCCACCGCCCGTGATGCGGTGGTATTTCAGCCCGGTGAATTTCCGCGTGCCGTCGGCGAGGAGAAAATCGCGCAGGTATTCGGTGGAAAGGTCGAAGCCGATGTCGCGGTAGAAATCGCGATAGGCCGGGTCACCGGGGTAACCCTCCTGCGCGCTCCAGACCTGGCGGCTGGATTCGCGATCGCGCCCAAACGCCGCCGGACCCGACGGGGTGAAAACGGGCGCGTAGATCGCATAGCGCGGCCGCGGCTGGCCAAACATCACGCCGTGCGAATCCACGACAAACCAGCGCAAATTCGCCTCCGCGAGCACGGCGTCGAGGCACGGCGTATACGCGCACTCCGGCAGCCAGATGCCGCGCGGATCGCGCCCAAACATCTCGCGGTAATGATCGCGCGCGATGAGGATCTGCGCGCGCAGCGCCTCGGGGAAAGTCTCCATCAGCGGGAGAAAACCGTGGGTCGCCGCGCAGGTGATGATCTCCAGCACGCCCCGCTCCTGCAGCGCGCCGAACGCGCCGACGAGATCGCGCCCCCACCTTTCCACGTAATCCCGCCGGCACTGCGTGAGCCGGTGAAAGTAAAACCGCGCCACTTCACCCACCGCGCCGGAATCCTGCGTGCGGGCCATTTCCCGCCGGGCCAGCTCCACCGAGCGCTCGAGATAGCGCTCCGTGCGCGCCTGGAGCAGCGGGTCGCGCAGCATGTGGCAGAGCGTGGGCGAAAGCGTGAGCGTGAGCTGAAACGGCACGGCATCGTCTGCCAGGCCGTAAAGCATCTGGAGCAGCGGCAGATAAGTCTCGGCCACCGCCTCAAAGAGCCAGTCCTCCTCGAGGAACGAGTCATACTCCGGGTGACGCACATACGGCAGATGGGCGTGGAGGAGGAGGGCGAGATAACCGGTCGGGGCCATGAATGCGAAAGTGCGCCGACCCTAACAGCGCGGGGCTGGCGGACAAGCGCCAACCCAGTGGATGCTTGCCCGCCGCCGCGGGCGCGGGGATAACGCGGGATGCGCGCCTTTCTGCTCCTCCTCGCCAGTCTCGGCCTCGCCGGTGCCGGCGCCGCGGAGCCCACCCCCGATCCGGCGGCGGCCCACGCGCTGGCCGGGTTGACGAGTTGGCTGGCCACCCCACGCGCGCAGCGCCCGGCGGTGGGCGACGCAGCGTTTGCGAAAGTACCGCTGACGAAAGCCGCCGCCGCCCGCGCGGGTGAGCTGCTGTGGGCGGATCACGCCGCGTTTCTGCGGGCGACACGGGCAGACGAGCTCAAGGCGAAAGCCATCCGCATCGGGGAGCACGAGCTGAAGTTTGAGGTCGTGCCGTTTGGCAAAAACGGGGCGGCCCCGGCGGGCGGGCGCAGCCTTTTTCTCTCGCTGCACGGTGGTGGCGGCGCACCCGCCGAGGTCAATGACAGCCAGTGGCGCAACCAGATCGCGCTGGCCCAAGGATACCGCCCGCAGGAGGGGCTCTATGTCGCGCCGCGGGCGCCCACAAACTCCTGGAAGCTGTGGCACGAAGACCATCTCGACGCGCTTTTCGACCGCCTCATCGCCGATCTCGTGGTGTTGGAAAACGTGAACCCGAACCGCGTCTATGTGCTCGGCTACTCCGCGGGCGGCGACGGCGTCTATCAGCTCGGCCCGCGCATGGCCGACCGCTGGGCGGCGGCCTCGATGATGGCCGGCCACCCGAATTCCGCCTCGCCGCTGAACCTGCGCAACGTGCCCTTCGCCATCCAGGCGGGCGCGAACGACGCGGCCTACCGGCGCAACCAAGTGGCCGCCGAGTGGGGCAAAAAACTCGACGCTCTCCAGGCCGGCGACGCGGGCGGTTACACCCATTTCACCGAGATCCACGAGGGCAAGGGGCACTGGATGGATCTGGAGGACAAAAAGGCGATTCCGTGGATGGAAAAATTCACGCGCAACCCGCGGCCCGAGCGGGTGGTGTGGCGACGCGACAGTGCGCTGCACTTCAGCTCCTATTGGCTGGCGCTGCCGCGCGCAACGGCCGGCGCCGGCCAGGAAATCCGCGCCGAGCGCCGCGGGCAGACGATCACGCTCGCCACCACCGGAGGGGCCGCGCTGCTCGTGCGGCTCAGCGACGCGATGCTCGACCTCGACGCGCCGGTGACGGTGCAGGCGGGCGAAAAGACCGTCTTCACCGGGCGCACGCCCCGCACCATCGGCACGCTCGCGCGCACGCTCGCGGAGCGGGGCGACCGCGAGTTGATGTTCAGCGCCGAGATCGCGGTGCAACCGTAGAGCGCGCGCCGCGGAAATATCCGGTTGGCAAGCGGGGCGGTTTCGGTATTTTGCGCGGCCCTGAAAATGGTGGCCGTAGCTCAATGGTAGAGTCCCAGATTGTGATTCTGGTTGTTGCGGGTTCGAGTCCCGTCGGTCACCCCATTTTCGCCCCGCCCGAGGTCAGAGGGCTTTCTTTTCCTCGGGCGAAAGCGGGCGCTCGGCGGGAAAGACGACCTTCACCCGCAGCCGGGCGCCGTCGCTGAATTTCTCCGCGAGCCACTTTTCCACGAACTCCGCGAGCCGCTGCCGGCCGACCTCGCGGACCAGCCCGGCGTTCTTGGCCGCGCGCTCGACGAGCGCGGCGCTGAGGGATTCGCGCAGCCGGTCGCGGACCGCCCCATCTTTGCGCCAGATGCTCCCTTCGAGGGTGTAAAACTGGAGGGCCGAGACGTCGAGGGCGGGCGGATTCGCGGCGATAGCCGGGGGATAAACCGTGAGTTCGGAGCCATCGCTGGCAAACTCCCACGGGCCCGCGAAATCCAGAAAGTAGGTGTAGTCCACGGGGCCGCGGGCTCCGACGACGACAGTGGGCAGCGGGACCAGGCCCCACGCGGTGCTGCCGGTTTCCGAGCGTTGAAAGGTCTCCTCCTGGCGGAGGCTCGCGAATTGAAACCGGCTCGTGCCGGCCAGCTCGGTGGCGCGGCTGACGAATTCCTCGCGGACGGTTTTTTCATTGAAGGCCCGGGCAACTTTGGCCGCCTCACCGCCGATGGCGCTGACCAGCGCGGTACTTTTGTCGAGGGCCGCGCCGGGCATTTCGCGGAGCATCCGCAGGCCGGAGAAAACCACGCCGGCTAAAAGTGCGGCCACCACCATGATGGTCACGGCTTTCGGCCAGGCGTTCTGGCGCTCTGGAGGCTTCGGTGCGGTCGGCTCAGGCATGGTTTTCAGGCGAATGATCGGGTCGGGCAGCTCGGCTCACCGCGGCAGGCCGCCTCGGGGCGTAAGACTTCGCGTTTGCCTCCGGCGACGGCAAGTGGAGAATGGGCGCGTCCGCCTCGCATGAACCCTCTCGAACAGCGCCTCAAATACAAATTTCGCAATCCCCTGCTGCTGGCGGAAGCCCTCACCCATCCCAGCCTCGGCCACGAGACGAAGCGCCATCATTTCGACAATCAGCGGCTCGAATTTCTCGGCGACGCCGTGCTGCAGCTCATCTTTACGGAGTATTTGTTCGATCAGTTTCCCCACCTCGCTGAGGGCTACCTGACGAAGATCCGCGCGCGCATCGTTTCCCGCGACGGGCTCCGGGTGCTGGCCGAGCAGCTCGAGCTCGGGCGCTATCTCATGATGGGTCGCGGGGAAGAGGCCAATGGTGGCCGCGAACGCGCGAGCACGCTCTCCGACGCCTTTGAGGCGCTGATCGGCGCGATGTATCTGGACAGCGATTTCGTCTCGGTGCGCCGGGTGGTGCTGACGGAAGCGCGGGAGTTTTTGGAGGCGCTCGCCATCGACCCTTCGGACAACAATCCGAAAGGCCGGCTGCAGGAAATCCTCCAAGCCATCTCGCCCATCAGTCCCAGCTACGCGCTCGTCCACCAAAGCGGGCCGGAGCATCAGAAAAACTTCATCACCAAAGTCATCTGGGAAGGACGCGAACTCGGACGTGGCGAGGGACGGAGCAAAAAGGAAGCAGAGATCGCCACGGCGCGGGTCGCGCTCGAACACGAGCTGTGGAAGAAGGCGTCATCCGACACGGTCAGCGGTCCCATTTCGCTCCCCAGCAACTCGACCAGCAACTTGCCAACAACTCGGAACTCCTCCGAATAAAACGACCCGCGCCGCAGTTCTTCCTCCGCAGCGCGGTTCTCCACGCCGGTTATTCACAGGCGCTCTTTTCCGCGGAACTGAGGAGCAGACAACGAGGAACGTGATTTCCCGAGGTTGTTCACACGCTTAAGAAGAAGAAAGAACGGGGTTTTAAAGATCATTCAATCATCAGAGCATGTGAACAAGCGCAGCCGAGGGGCGTTTTGGAAACAGGAACCGGCGCGCTTTCCGGAATTGGTTCCTTCGGAAAAGAACCATTTGCTCCTCTT
Organism: uncultured Chthoniobacter sp.; assembly: GCA_964415705.1. GTDB lineage: Bacteria > Verrucomicrobiota > Verrucomicrobiia > Chthoniobacterales > Chthoniobacteraceae > Chthoniobacter. The sequence continues at coordinate 13,378 of CAYQBV010000039.1, forward strand.
CTGGACCGGAGGCCGTCTGGTGAGCCGTGCACGCGGTGCTCCGCACCTTTTCCTTCCTCGTTTCTGCTGCTGGAATCGAGCGGCGCCAGCACAGGCTGGAGACCGACCTTATAGAGATGCGGCCCGGGTAATCTCGTCGAGTTTGGCCTCGAGTCGCTCCACCAGAATCTCCGCCTGCTCGCGGGCCCGCCGCTCTTCCATGAGCGTTTCTTCGAGATCGCGGATGCGCTGCTGCAGATTGATGCGGATGCTGGTGCGGACAGGCTGGAGGAGTTCTGCTTCCGCGGTTTCGGGCAGGAGGCCGGGGATGTCCCGCACGAGATCGCTGGAACCGTCGCGGCAGTTGGTGATGGTCGTTTCCCCGTTGATTTCGCCGGCGATCAGAAACTCACGCACTGCGCCGATGGTGGTCGGCCCGTAGAACTGATCGGGACCGACTTCGACGAGATAATCCATCTGCAACTCGGGCAGCATGGGCGCTTTCAGCCAGGTTTTCTCGTCGGTTGAAACTTTGTCGAGAGGCGAGATCTGCGCGTCCGTGGCCCACTGGCGGAGTTGTTCGAACGTAAGCGGCCCGAAAACCGAACCGTCATCGTTCTTCATTAAAAACCAGTCGTGAGAAGTTTCCATAAGGAGAGATTAAGGGGTGATCGCTGTCGCTGTTGGGGCTTCCGCAGATGCGGCCTCGGCCGGTTTGATCGCCGGCACTTTCAAAGTCTGACCGATCTGTAACTTTCGATCGTTGGTATTTTTGTTCAGTTTGAGGAGATCGGAAAGATTGACGTTGTACTGCTTGGCGATGCTGGTCAAAGTCTCGCCTTTGGCGACCACATGAGAAATGATCGGCGGGGCTGGAACAGGCGTGGCCTTGGGAGCTTCCAGTGCGGGTCCTGAGGCAGGCTTAGCCTCGCTGGTTTCGGCGACGGCGGCTGGGGTGGCGGTTGTTGCGGAGGGTTCGCGGTTCGTTTTGGCCTCCTCGCGTTGCTTGATAAACGTAGTGAGATCGGCGATTTTTTGCGTCAGCGCGTCGATCTTCTTGCCCTGCATTTGGAGATCCCGGCGCAGCTCATGCACCTCGTCGGAGATCGAAGAAGATGCCGCAAAACAGGGGGTCAAGAGCATGCTGAACGCGGTCACGGCGGACAGAGAGGAAAAAAGACGACTCATGCGCAACCACTCTCACTTTCCCCCGGAACTGGCAAGCGCGGCAAGGCGGTCGGCGGGAAAAGGAGCCGCCGGCCCGGTCTTGCCAAAAGAGGCCGCTCCCGTATGATCGAAGCATGCCAGAGAGCACGCTACGACCGCCTGAGGAGGTGTGCCGGAAACAACCAATGGAGCCAGGGCGCCATGGATGACCCCAATCAACTCGACCTTTTTCCGCGACTCACCGCGGCTGCCCCGGCAGCGGATCCGGCCGTGAAAACCCACTCCACAGCCAAACTGCGGCGGAGTCGCTTTCTCGGGCGGCTGACCAAGCTCTTTCGGGTGAAAAACGCGATGCCGTGCGTGGGTCTGGTCGTCCTCGCGGGCTGCCTGACTTTCATCGTGGCACCCGATGAAGAGGCGACCGAAGAAAGCCGCCTCGCTGCGGCCCTGGGTTCGCTGCCGACGGTGGTCATCGACCCTGGCCATGGAGGCAAAGACCACGGGGCGCGGAGTCACCGGCTGACCGAAAAGGAGCTGAGCCTCGACCTCGCGCTGAGGGTGGAAAAGGTGCTCAAAACCTTCAGTTTTCCGACGGTCCTGACCCGGCGCGATGATACCTACGTTTCGTTGGCCGAACGGGCCGCGTTGGCCAACAAGATCGAAAACGCCGTTTTCGTGAGCCTGCATTTCAACCACTCCCGGAACAATGGAGCGACGGGCGTGGAAACCTTCTATGCCACGGAGAAGGTGCCGCCGGAGAGCGCCTGGACGTGGGTGGGGTTCTTTACCAAACCCGGGGACGAACCCACCGATAGCGGCGAAGACCTCGCGGGCTACATCCAGACCGCGCTGGTCAGTCGGACCGAGGCCGAAAACCGGGGTATCAAGAAGCGCCCGCTCTACGTCGTGCGCCACACCCGCTGCCCGGCGGTGCTGGTGGAGGGAGGCTTCCTCAACAACCCGCTGGATGCCCAGCTTCTCGCCAACGGCGAATACCTCGACCGCCTCGCCAAGGCGATCGCCGAGGGTGTGATGACCTACCAGAAAAATCGCCCCCGCCCCGCTGCGGCACCGGCGAAAATCGCCGTTCATTGAATGGGCACCCACCCTGCCCCGTCGGACTTTACCTGAATGAATATCACGATTTTCCTTTCGCTGACCCTCCTCCTGAGCGCTCTCGCGTGCGCCGATGAACAGCTCCGCAAGGTCCAGGCAGAGTTGAAAGGAGAGGGCTTTTTCTACGGCGACGTGACTGGCGAGACCTCCTCTGAAACCACCGCCGCACTCCGCCGCTACCAGATCCGCCACGGTCTCGAAGTCACCGGCTCCGTGAATAAGGAAACGCTCGGTGCCCTCGGCCTCGGCGGAGCCAAACCCGCCCCGGCCGCCGCACCACCGCCACCGCCCAAGGCTGTCGCTCCCGAACCCGCGAAAAAGCCGCCCGTTCACCTCCGCAAGGATGCACCGGAGGACGAAGACGACCGCGCCTTTCTCGAACGCGAGCAGGCCCAGCGGCGCGCCATGGCGCCACCTCCCTATGTCCCGCAGGAACCGCCACGGGATCGCTCCGTGGTCCTCCCGCCCGCGCCGCTCGTTGCCCCCGGCGACGACTTCCCCGTGCTCTTTGCGCAGACGCCGTACGCGACCGCGCCGCTCGAAGTCCAGCAGCGCACGCTCCGCAACGCCCAGGCCACTCTCGCCAGCCGCGGTTTCTATCGCGACATCATCGACGGCCTGCCCGGGCCCGCGACCGAGGAAGCGCTCCTCAGCTACCAGCGCGCCACCCGCCTTACGCTCACGGGCCGCCTCGATCTCGCCACGCTCAGCGCCCTCCGCCTGCTGCCCAGCCGCACGGTCACGCGCCGCGGCGAGCCGGAGCCGACCCAGCGCGTTTACCGCGGCATCTGGGTAAATTAGCTGCGCTTCCAGATCGGCACATCGGCCTTCATCCGGTCGATCGCCGCGGCGAGAAAACTCAGCGCCTCCCCGCGGTGCGCGGCGAGCACGCGGATGAAGAGCGACGCCTCGCCGACCGGCACCCAGCCGAGCCGGTGGATGAAGTGGACGGCGGCACAGGGGTGCGCGGCGTGCAGCTCGTCGAAAATGCGGTCGAGCTGGCGGGTGGCCATCGGCTCGTAGGCTTCGTAGTGCAGGCCAGCGAGGGCGCGGTCGTTTTCCATTTCGCGGACGATGCCGCTGAACTCAACCGCCGCCCCGATCTCGCGGGAGGGCAGCGCCGGCGCGGGCACGAGGATCGGCGAGCGGGTGAAAACGATGTGCTTTTCCATGGGTCAGCCGCCGCTCACCGGCGGGATGAGCGCGATCTCGCTGGCCTGGCCGATGGGGGCATCCCAGCCGGCATACTCGCAATCCACGGCGACGCGCAACGTGGCGGGATCGAGCGTGGGAGCCAGCCGCGCGAGGATGGCGCGCGGCGTTTCCTCCGGCGCGCAGTCGATCACGCGCTCGCGGAAACCGAGCCGGTCGCCAGCCTGGGCAAAGGCGAGGAGTTTCACGGACATGCGCTGCGGTGTAGCCGCGAAAGGCGGACCCGGCTACAACTTCGTGCCGTGATTTCCCTCGCCGAAGCCCGCTCGATGATCGCTGCCGCCGTGCGCCCGCTGGCTGCGGAGCGCCTGCCGCTGGCGGCCGCGCACGGGCGCGTGCTGCGCGAGGACGTGGCGGCGGATGCGGACCTGCCGGCCTTCGACCGTTCGGCGATGGACGGCTACGCGCTCGGCGCGGACGACGACTCGGCCCGGCTGCGGGTGGTCGCGGAGATTCAGCCGGGCGCGGCGGCGGCGGTGGAAATCCGGCGCGGCGAGTGCGCGCGCATTTTCACCGGCGCGCAGATTCCGGCCGGCGCGGGGCGGGTGGTCATGCAGGAAAATGTGGAGCGCTCCGGCGAGTGGATCACGCTGCTGCGGCGCGACGCACAAACGTGGATTCGGCGACGAGGCGAAGACGCGCGGTGCGGTGAGGTGCTGTTGCGCGCGGGGGTGCGGCTGGGTGCGGGCGAGGTGTCGCTGCTGGCGCAGCTCGGCGTGGTCCGGCCGTCGGTGTCGCCCGCCGTGCGGGTGCGGCATTTCACCACGGGCAATGAGCTGGTCGATCCGAGCGCGACTCCGGGACCGGGGCAGATTCGCGATTCAAACTCCGCACTCATCGCCGCGCTCGTCGCGGAAAGTGGCGCGCGCCTCGTCGGGCAGGCGCGCTGCGGGGATGCGCTGGAGGCGCTCACCGACGCGGTCGAAAGCGCCGGCGCAGATTGGGACGCGCTGCTGCTCTCCGGCGGAGCGAGCGTGGGCGATTACGACTTCGGCGCCCGCGCGCTCGAGCGGCTGGGGTTCACGCAGCATTTCCGCCAGATCAATCTCCGCCCCGGCAAGCCGCTCATCTTTGCCACGCGCGGACCGCGGGTCGCGTTTGTCATTCCCGGCAACCCCGTCTCGCATTTCGTGACCTACCACACCGCCATCCGGCTCGCGCTGGAGTGCCTCGAAAGCGCGCGCCCGTCCTGGCCGCTCGCGCACCTCGAACTCGCCGAGGATTTCCCCGCGAAGCCCGATCCGCGCGAGACTTTCTGGCCGGGCCACATGGCAATCCGCGACGGTCGTTTGCGCGTCCGCCCGCTCGCCTGGCAAAGCTCCGGTGATCTCCGCGGCCTCCTCGCCGCGAACGCGCTCCTGCCCGTCGCCCCCGGCAACGGCCCCGTGCCCGCCGGCACCCTGGTTCCGGTGCTGCTCCTTTCCCCAATGACGAACGGCGAATGAACAAATGACGAACCGACCCCGCCCGCGATTTCCGTTATTCGGAATTCGTCATCCGGCATTCGCTCATCCTTACTCCCTCCATGTCCACCTTCTCCCACCTCGATGAAACCGGCGCGGCGCGCATGGTCGATGTCGGCCACAAGCCCGCGCAGCGCCGCACCGCCCGCGCCGAGGGCGTGGTGCGCTGCCAGCCGGCGACGCTCACCGCGCTGCGCGACCGCGCCCTGCCGAAAGGCGACGTGCTCACGGTGGCCAAGATCGCCGGCATCCAGGCAGCGAAGCGCACCGACGAATTAATCCCGCTCTGCCACTCGCTGCCGCTGGATTCCGTGGACCTGGAATTTTCCCTCGAAGCCGACGTCGTGCGCATCCGCGCGACCGCCCGCACCACCGCCAAGACCGGCGTGGAAATGGAAGCGCTCACCGCCGTGAGCGTCGCTGCGCTGACCATCTTCGACATGTGCAAGGCCGTGGATAAGGAGATGGTCATCGGCGAAATCCGCGTGACCGAAAAGCGCAAGGAATGAAGGTCGCCCGCGTGACTTTGAGCGACCGCGCGAGCGCGGGGATTTATGAGGACCGCAGCGGACCAGAGATCGAGCGCGTGTGGACAGAGCACGGCGGCGGGACGGCGGAATGGGAACGCTTGCTCATCGCCGACGACCGGGCCGCGATCGAGTCCACCCTGCGCCGCCTGTGCGACGACGCATCGTGCGATCTCATCCTCACCACCGGCGGCACCGGGCCCGCGCCGCGCGACGTCACGCCCGAGGCCACCCGCGCCGTGCTGGAGCGCGAACTCCCCGGCTTCGGCGAGATCATGCGCGTGCAGTCCTTTGCCAAAGTGCCGACCGCCATCCTCTCCCGCGCCACCGCCGGCACGCGCGGCCGCACGCTCATCGTGAACCTCCCCGGCAACCCGCGCGCCATCGGCGAATGTCTCCCGCTCCTCCTCCCCGCAATCCGCGAAGCGCTGCGGCATCTGCGTGGGGAGTGAGCGCCCCGCCCGTCAGTAGGACTCCGCCGCTTCGCTGAAATAATACGGGGCCTGATAACTCCCGGTGCGCTCCTTTTCGATCTGCCGGAGCAGGTCGTTGAGCAGCGCGCTCGCGCCGAAGCGGTAGCGCGCGTTGTTCAGCCACGCGTCGCCGAGCGTCTCTTTCACGGCGACGAGGAAATGCAGCGCCTGCTTCGCCGTGCGGATGCCGCCGGCGGGTTTCATGGCGATGGCCGTGCCGGTAGCGAGATAGAAGTCGCGGATGGCTTCGAGCATGACCTGGTTGTTGCCGAGCGTGGCGTTGAGGGTGGTCTTGCCGGTGCTCGTCTTGATGAAGTCGCCGGGGCGCAGCACGCGCATGGCGAGGAAGGAGGCGGCGCGGATGTTGTCGAAAGTCTCCAGCTCGCTGACTTCGAGGATGACTTTCAAAGTGGCGGCGCCGCACGCCGCGAGCACGGCGGAGATTTCCTCCTGCACGCGGGCGAAATCGCCGGCGAGAAACGCGCCGCGGTTGATCACCATGTCGATTTCGTCCGCGCCGTCGCCAACCGCCGCGCGCACCTCGGCGAGCCGCGTCTTGAGCGGAGCCTGGCCCGCCGGAAACGCCGTGGCGACGGAGGCGATGCGCACCGCAGTGTCGCTGCCGAGCGCGCGGCGCGCGTGGCGGACCATCGCGGGGTAAACGCAGACGGCGGCGACCTGCGGCCCGGCGGGATCGTCGGACGGACGGAGCGCCTTCTGGCAAAGCGCCGCGACTTTGCCGCGCGTGTCTTTGCCTTCCAGCGTGGTGAGATCGACCATCGAGACGGCGGTCCTCAGCCCCCAAAGTTTCGCGGTCTTCTTAATCGATCGGGTGGAGTATTTCGCCACGCGCTCCTCGATGCCCACGGCATCCACGGGGCCGATGTCGTGGAGCAGCGTGGTGTGGGGGTGAGGCATGGCGTGGAATATGATTGGCTGCCGCGCGGTGGAACAAATGAAAAGTCGTCGTGTGATCGCTTCACTCGCCGTCTTCGAGTTCGATATAGAAAGCAGTGAGCGGCGGGAGTTCGGCTACGCAGACTTTCAACGCTCCGTCGGCGGCGTCCGTGAGTGCGATGGCCGTTTGCGTTTCCATCAGGCGCTCGATCGGGCGCAGCGCGGGCTCGGCGGGGAGTTGGAGAAAGGCGACGGCTTCACGCGGGAGCCGCACCTGCACGTCGCGCAGCGTCTCGCTGGGATGGAGGTTCGCCAGCACGAGGAAGCGCTGGCCGCTCGCGGGATCGAAACGCAGATACGCATACACCCAGTGCCCGCTGGTCGTTTCGCCACCGACGCGGCCGAAGCGTTCGTTGGTGTGGTTCGCGTAGTTCAGGCGGAAACATTCGCCGTCGCGGAACGCCGGCTCTCCCACCAGTGCGAGCAGCCGCGCGTAATCCTCGCGCAGATTTTTCTGCCCGGGCGAGAGCAGGCCGCCGTCGTAGCGGTGCCCGTTCACCCACTTCGCCAGCTCCGGCATCGACCAGTAATCAAAGATCGTCGTGCGCGCGTCGTCGCCGCCGAAACCCTCCGCCCCGTGCGCCGGCTCGCCCACTTCCTGCCCGCTGTAAACCAGCACCGGCCCGCGCGAGAGACCGAACAAGATCGCCGACCCCGCGCGCCCCACTTCCATGCCCACGCCGGCCCACTGGCCCGCGCCCGCCAGCCGCACCTCGTCGTGATTTTCCGCGTAGCGCAGCGCGCGGTGGAAGAGCGTGCCGTCGCCCACCACGCCGTCGAGATCGTTCGCCCACTTCGGGCCGTCGTAGAGGCCCTTGAGCACTTTGTAGCTCGGGTCGTCATAGACCGCGTCGAAGCCCGCCGCGAGCAGCGCCGTGAGCACGTTGCCGCCCGGCACTTTCATCGGGTCGTTGTCGTAGGCTTCGGCGAGGAAAAGCGCGTCCGCTTTCCGCGCCCGCGCCCGCCCGATGGCCCACGCCCAAAACTCCGGCGGCACCAGGTGCGCCATGTCGCAGCGGAAGCCATCGACGCCGAGCGCCTGCCAGTAGGCGAGCACGCGATCCATTTTCCGCCAGGTGTCCGGGATCGGCTTCCCCGGCTGCTCCGCGCTCGGATACTCCCGCGCGCCGGTGGTGAAATCGTAGCCGTAGTTCAGCTTGATCGTCTCATACCAGTCGTGCGGCCCCGGCGCCCACGAGGCCAGGTTGTTGCCGGTCGCTTTGCCGTGCTCGCGCTCGCCGTCGAAAAGCCCGTCGCATCCACCGAGGACGCGGCAGGTCGGGCTCACGGGCTGGCCGTCGCGCACCGTCGGCAGCCGCAGCGGCGGACCGCCGCCAGGTGAATCGGGCTGGAGGTAGAAGAAGTTGTTTTGCGGATCGAAGAACTTCCCCCGGTCGTCCGCCGCGCCGAAATCCGCGTCCGGCTGCACCACCGAGCGGTGGCTGCGCGCCAGATGATTCGCCACGAAGTCGATCACCACCCGCAACCCCGCCGCCCGCGCCCGCCCGAGCAGCGCCCGAAACTCCGCCAGCCGCTCCGCCGGCTCCACCGCGTAATCCGGGCACACGTCATAGCAGTCATTGATCGCATACGGCGAACCCGCCCGCCCCTTGAGCAAATCCGGATCATCCGCCGGCAGCCCCAGCTCTGCGTAATCCGTGGCCGTGGCCTGCCGCAGCACCCCCGTCAACCAC
>CAYQBV010000040.1:0-21581 GCA_964415705.1 uncultured Chthoniobacter sp.
GTGTTGTTATTGCCGTCGCCAAACTGGAGGACCGCATTCGGCAGACCGCTGTTGCGGATGCTGCCGCCCGCGACGCCGGAGAGCGAAAGGACGGTGTTGTTAAAGCCACCCAAGTCCAGCAAGCCACCGGCATTGACCTGGAAGGCGGACCCGGCGCTCAGCGCGGTGGTCGAGCCGGCGAGCAGGGTGCCGCCGTTGATCGTGGTCGCGCCGGTATAGGTATTGTTCCCCGAGAGCGTTTGGATGCCCGTGCCGACTTTCGTCAGCGAAAGGATCGCGCCGAGGCCGTCAATGACGTTCCCCGCGAAGGCCGTGTTCTGGTTCAGCCCGCCCGTGGTCAGCGTGGCGTTCGTTACGCTGTCCGTGACGATGGTGCCCGCCACACCCGTCAGCGAACCGATGGCCACCGACGTTCCACCGATGTCCAAAGTCGCACCCGCCGTGGTCAGATCGACCGCGGAGTTCGTGCCAAAGGACGTGGCATTACCGCCGATCAAGCGGCCCGCGATGATCGTCGTGGGACCGGTGTAGGTATTGGCTCCGCCCAGCGTCGTCGCACCCGCGCCTTGCTTGGTCAGCCCGAGCGTCCCGGCCGCACCATTGCTGATCGTCCCATTGAACCGGGTATTCGCGGCATCGCCAAAGATCAGCACGGCATTCGCCCCCGCGCCGTTATTCATGGTACCGCCCGCAGTACCGCCGTCGGAAAGCGAGAGGACCGTGTTATTGAAACCATTCAGCGACACCGTGCCACCTACCTGATTGATGAGGGCCGAGTTGGAACTGAAAGCCGTCAGCGAACCTGCGGTCAAACCTCCCGCGAGAACTGTGGTGAGTCCGGTGTAGGTGTTGTTGCCGGAAAGCGTCAGGACGCCCGCCCCAGTCTTCGTCAACGCCAGCGGGGCTCCGCCGCCGTTCACCAGATTGCCGGCAAAGGTGGAAGCTGCGCCCGCATTGGTCGTCAACGTCGCCGCCACGCCCGTGCTGTTCTGCACGATGCTGCCCGCGAGACCGGTCAGCGTGCCGATGGTGTTGCTGAACCCCGCGAGGTCCAGCGTCACGGTATTGGAATTCAGGTTGAAGTTCGAGCCATTGCCCAAAGCCGTCGCCGAACCCGCTTTGATCCCGCCGGCATTGATCGTCGTCGTGCCCGTGTAGGTATTGACGCCCGCGAGGGTCTGGATGCCCGCTCCGTTCTTCACCAAACTCAACGCATTCGCGCCCGCGCCGGTGATGTTCCCGTTGAAGGTCAGGCTGGCGGCATTGCCGAAGGTCAGCGTCGTGGCCGCGCCGGTATTCGTCACCGTGCCGCCGGGTGCGCCGCTATCGCTCAACGACAGAATCGTGTTGGCAAAGCCTGCCAGATCCAAAGTTCCACCCGTATTAACCAACGTCGCGGAAGTCGGGCTGAAGGCATTGACCGCACCCGCCTGGAGGATGCCTCCATTGACCGTCGTCGAACCGGTGTAGGTGTTCACATTCGAGCCGGACAGAATTTGCGTTCCCGCTCCGTTCTTGACCAAGCTCAGCACCCCGCCGTCGATCAGCTTTCCGCTAAAATTCACCGCCGCGCCGTTGTTGCCCGTAATCGTCAATGTCGCCGCCGCGCCCGTATCCTGCACGATCCCCGCACCCGCCAGTGAGCCGATGCTGTTACTGTTCCCATTCAGGTCCAGCGTCCCAGTGACGGTAAAGGCGGACTGCGCGGCAAAAGCCGTCGTCGAGCCGGCGAGGAGCGCACCAGCGCTCACTAGCGTAGTTCCGGTGTAGGCGTTATTGCCAGACAGGGTCCATGCTCCCGTGCCCTGCTTGACCACGCCGCCGGTCCCGCCAATGCTGCCGGCATAGGCGGTGTTGGCATTGTCGCCCGTCGTCAATGTCGCACTGCCCAAGGTAATCTGCGCGCCAGCCACACCCGCGATGGACCCGACGGTTTCGTTGTTGTTATTCAGATCAAACCGTCCGTCCGCCGCCAAAGTCACCGCCGTCGCGTCCGCGATTTGATCGGCCGCCCCGAGCCGCACAATCGCCGAGCCCGCCGCGCCCGCCGCATCGCCAATGAACAACCCGCCCCCACCCGTCCCCGTCGCATTTACGCCCGCCGTCTTGTTCAGGATCAGCACGCCATCATTGACCCGCGTGGGGCCCGCATAGGTATTGGCCACCGCCCCATCGAGGGTAAAGGAGCCGGTTCCCACCTTGGTCAGACCGCTGGTCACATTCGGTCCGCTGATGACGCCCGTGAAGGTCGTGTTCACCGCGCTGTTATTGCCCGTGGTCAGCACCGCCGTGCCCAGCGTGACGAACGATCCCGCCGCACCGGCGAGGGAGCCGATGGACTGGTTGGTGTTATTCAGGTCAAACGTCGCACCCGCAATCACGTTCACATCCGTGCCGGTGGAAAGCGCATTGGCGACACCCGTCTGGAGCGTGCCCGCGCTGATCGTCGTCGCCCCGGTGTAGGTGTTCACGCCAGCCAGCTTCAAAATCCCCGCCCCGAGCTTTGTCAGAGACAGAATGCCACCGCCCGCGCCATCCTGAATAACCCCGTCGAACTGCGTGCTCGCGCCGCTCCCGTTCGTCGTCAGCGTCGCAGGAGAAATCGTGTTGTTCGTCACGATGGCCCCGGCCACACCCGCCAGCGAGCCGATTGTCTGAGCCAGACCACCAATATCCAGCGTGCCCGCCGCACCGATGGTGTGGTCGGAAGTCGCGCTGAGGGTATTCGCCGCACCCGCTTGGATCGTCCCGCCGTTGATTGCCGTCGGCCCCGTGTAGTTATTGGCTCCACCCAACGTCGTCACACCTGCTCCCACCTTGGTGATGCCGAGATTTCCCGCGCCAACGCCGTTGGTCAAAACGCCGTTAAACCGTGTGCTCGTCCCATCACCAAAGGTCAGCACGGCATCGGCCGCTGCACCGTTATTGACGATGCCGCCTGCCGTCGCGCCATCGGACAAGGATGCAATGGTGTTGCTAAAGCCATTCAAAGCCAGCAGCGAACTGGCTTGGACAACGAACGCCGAGTTCGCACTCAAGCCGGTCACAGAACCGGCCGTGATCTGTGATCCCGCCGTGATCGTCGTCGTGCCGCTGTAGGTATTGTTGCCCGAAAGCGTCAGCGTCGAGGCCCCGCTCTTGGTCAAGCCGAGCGAGCCGCCCGCACCATTGATGATATTCCCCGCGAATGCCGTGCTAACGGCACCAGACGTGGTGAGAACCGCCTGGGTCGCCGTGCTGTTCTGCACCGTGCTGCCTGCGACGCCGGTCAGGGAGAGAATCGTGTTGTTGAAGCCACCCAAGTCCAACGTGCTCGTGACTCCGGTGAGGTTGAAGGCGGATGCCGAGGAGAGACCCGAGACCGAACCAGCGACGATCCTGCCGCCATTGATCGTGGTCGCGCCGGAGTAGCTATTCACGCCTCCGAGAGTCAGCACATCGGTCGCAAGGCCATTCTTGACCAGGCTGCCACCGATTCCGGAGATATTGCCATTGAAGACGCCCTCGCCGCCGACGCTGTCACTGACCGTCAGCGTCGCCGAACCGAGCGTGACACTGCCCCCAGCCGCTCCACTGTTCAGCGATTTGATGGTCTCGTTTTGAGAGTTCAGAGCCCACAAGCCGCCGGTGTTCACAGAGACCGCGGCAGTGTCGGCAATCTGGTTGGCAACACTCAGTCCGAGCTCGCCGGTGGAGTTGATCACGACATTACCGATGATCGCCGCGTTGTTATTCAGGCTGCTCAGTTCGAGGATCGCGTCATTTTGCACCGTCGTCACCCCGGTATAGGTGGCCTTTTCCGCGGCCCCATATCTAAAGACTCCGTTGTTCCCGCCCGTGTTTTCAAACGTCACTCCGGTTCCCGGCGCCCCGGCAATCGTGCCGTCGATGATGAAGAAGCTCCCAGTCGTCCCGGTGATGGTGGGCGTGGCCGCGCCCAGGTTCACGTTTGTCAAAACCAGCGACACGCCAGTAGCGGCCCGCAAGTTGAAGTTCGTGTTCACGTTGATGTCGTTGGTGATCGTCACCGGGGCAATCTGACTTGCTCCGAACGTGCTGCCCGCACCGTTGATCGTCAGCGCCCCGGTGCCCAGCGCGGAGGTCGCAGCGTTGTTCAGCAAGGTGGCCTGGCCGGCCAGGGTGGTACCCCCGGAATAGTTGTTCGTCGCGTTCGTCAGAATCAGCGTTCCGGTCACGCCCGCATTACCGACGGCCAGCGTGCCCGCGTTGATGATCTGCGCACTCACGGCCGTGGAGAGCGGGGAGGTCACGACAAACGTGGATGTGCCACCACCAATGTTAAAAACATTCGCCCCGGCACCGACGAAAACATAGGTCCCACCGACAATCTCCACCGTCGTGTTGGTGAGATCGATGTTTGCGCCCAGCGTCACAATGAACGGTCCCGGGCCCCCGGCAAACGGAGCCAGGAAGCGCGCCGTCGTTCCCGGCGCATAAGCGGCGTTGGCCGCCCCGACGGCATTCGTCCAATTCGTCAAGGCGTTGTCCCAAGTGCCCGCACCACCGTCGATCTGCCCGTTGCTGACGACTCCGGCACCGTCCCAAAACTGCTGCGCTTTCGCCGTCGGCGCGAGACCCAGCAAGGTCGCGCCAAGCAGCGCGCTGATGGAGGTCGCGAGGATGCGGCGGTTGCTTTTGCTTGGCTGGGCCTTGGTCGCGGAGGAGTTGGTGGGCGTTTTCATGGGCGTGTTTTGGGAATGAATTAAGAAGGTCGGGACTGCGGTGTGTTTGGAGAGAACTGCTCGCCGTTTTCTGGACCCAGAACGGCGGGCGCTGTTTTTGCCGGGACGTTTTTCGGGAGTCAAAGGAAAAACCGCTCAACGAACGATTTTTTGGGCGTTCGGCGCTCCGCCACCCCGGCCTTGAAACGCCGCCACGCCGCGGAAGCCCAGGAGGACGGGCGTCGTGCGCTCGCCGCGCAGTCCGTGGACACCTTTTACACTCCGCTGCTCGCCGCACTTTCCCGCCCCAAGGCCAGCACCGTGGACTTCATTTCAAATCCCGCTGCACTCGGCGCCTGGGCGTGTGAATTCCGCTTCGCGTCGTCCGGTGCGGAAGGCCCGTTGGTGCGCAGCCGAGCGTCAGCCGGTCCGCGCCGGAGGCAGCACGAAAAAGCCCGCGGGCCCAGGGCTCGCGGGCTTTTCGAAACTGCTGGCCGGTCCGTGCTTAGAACTCCAGGCGCACGCCGACGGAGACGTTGTTGGACTGGTAGTTTGAGCGGCCGAGTTCGCCGTCATAATAGACGTAAGTCGCGGTGCGCTCGTTCCAGAGGACGGCCACGCCGGCTCCGAGGAGCAGGCTGTCCGCGCCGATCTTCGCGCCCTGCACGTTGAACCCGGCACCGCCCTTCGAGATCTGCGACTGGAGGCCGTAGGCGCTGTCGCCAAACTCATGCTGCCAGGCCGCCCGGACTTCGGGTTTGATGATGACCGAGCCCGCGTGGATTGCATACGCAGCCTTCATCCCGAGCGCCGAGCGCAGCGAGTCGGCGGACTGCGACGAGTAGGTCAAAGCCGCTTGGGAGCCGCTTTCGCTGAAGCTGTCGAAGCCCACGCGCGTGTATTGGAGGCTGGCCGTCGGCCCGACGGTCAAGCCGCCCCGGCGCCAGTCGTAGCCAAAGGCGAGGTGCGCATTGAAGTCCGTGCCGTCGGTGCTGCCGGTGGCCGAGCCCCGCAGTGCCGCGCGGCGGGTGTCGTAGGTGTTGTAGCCGCCCTGCACCGACCCATCCACGTAGAAGCCATCGCGGAAATACGTGGCGTAGAGGCCGAGCTTCAGGCCGTCGGTGTTGATTTTGCCGCCGTCGGCGGTGTCGGCCTTGGTGCGGGAGTAGCCGAGGTTCACGCCGATGGCGAAGTTCTCATTCACCCGGTAGTCCAGACCGAGGGTGAAGCCCGCCGACGAGAGGTTGTAACCCCTGGCGTTGTTCGTGGAGCCGATGTCCGTAAACTCGCCGCTGCCGGTGGCAAAGAAGCCCACGGTGTTATCCACCAGCGGGCACAGGTCCTTGCTCATCTTGCCCTGCGGACCGGCGAGGCCCTGGTTCGCCGCGAGATAGTTCGCGGTGGATTGCGGTTCCATCCCGGAAACCGAGTAGCCAGAGGCGCTGAAGCCACCCGCACCCGAGCGGAGATCATCCATGCGGCGGGAGAGGTTGGCCGTCTGCACATTGGCTTGGGAGATGCCGACCGTGTAAAGCGCTTGCAACTCTTCCGGCGCGATCAGATCCAGGTCCTGGCACAGGTCGGTCAACTGCACGCCGTTGAGCAGATTGATCAGCTTCTCGTTCCGGCCCGAGGTCACCAGTTTGTCCAGCGCCCGGCCCACCGCCTGGCCGTTCGGGCTGCAATGCAGGCCGAACTCCGCAAACGAACCCTGCTTGGCTTCGAGCGACACGTAGTTGGCGTGATAGACCACCTCGGTCGTCACGATCGTGTCAGCGGTCGAGAACGGGTTGATTTCGTCGGCGAACTCTCCATTCACCCCGCCATTGGCGGTCAGGAAGGTCACCTTATCGCCGACTTTCAGCTTGGTGCCGCCGCCGTTCACCAGGCGGAGCGTGCCGTCGAGGTTCGCCGTGCCATTCACCGCCACCAGATCGCTCTGCCCGGGGAAGTGCCCGGCAATGTCGATGACCAGCGTGCCGCCGGCCGTCTGGGTGTAGTTGCCTCCGGCGTTGAACTTGCCGACCGACAGCGACCCGCCCGTGCCGGGGCTGAAGGTTCCGCCGTTGACCACATTCCGCGTGGTGCTGCCGATACCCGCCAGCGCCGCGCCCAATTGCACGAACACGTTGCTGGTCAGCGTCCCGTTCACGATCAGGTTGCCCGCCACCACATTGGTGCTGCCGGTGTAGGTGCTCGCACCCGAGAGGATCAGGTTGCCGCTCGAAGCCTTGATCAGTCGGCCACCAGCGCCAGCATCCACGATGGCTCCGGTGAAGTTGCCGGAATCGACCGTAAAGTCACCGGCCGCACCGCCATTCGCCCCTGCGGAATCGTCGAGCTGCACCGTGCCACCGCCAGTCAGCGCAGCCACGGTTTGATTGATGCCCGAGATGTCCAACTTGCCGTTGACGAGCACGCTCGAAGTCGGGTTGATCTGGTTGGCCGTCGTCACGAGCCCGGGAGCATTCGGGGAGACCACTGCCGCGCTGTCGAACTGAACCGTGGCCCCATCATCCACTTGCAGATTACCGGGAATGGCGAAAGCCCCGCTGTTCTTGCCCAGAACCACCAACCCGCCCGACACCGTCGTCAAGTCCACGTAGGTATTGCTGGCATCCACCTGCCCGAGGATGCCCGGGATACCGCCGACTCCAGCGCTGCCGAGATAGGTCAAGGTGTTGCTGCCCGCGAGGGTCAGGCCGCCATCGCCTTGGACCGTGCCGGTCAGGTTGAGGAAGCCGCTGTCGGTCGTAATCCTCGTCGTGCCCACGAGATTCACCGTCCCAGTGAAGGAGACGCCGTCATTGCTGCCGTTGTCTCCGGCGACCTTGAAGTGCCCTTGGACCTGCACCGTGTTGCCGATCGCGTGGTTGGAAGTGGTGGCCGTGCTCGTGCCGATGGTGCCACCTTCGATCGTCAGCGTCCCCGTTCCGACCGGGCCGGAGGCCACCGGATTGACCGCGGGAATCGCCGCCGAGGCCACACTGGTCGCGTCGATGTTGAGTCGACCGGCATACAGCGTCGTGCCAGCGCTGTAAGTGCTCTGCCCGGAGAAGGACTCCACGGTCGTTCCTCCGGCGCTGCCGTCTCTCAAGACGAGGGCCAGCGGCGTTCCGGCGGTATCAGAAATCACGCCGGAGTAGGCTGCGGTGATACCGGCCGTCCCGGAGATCGTCAAAACGGCGTCTCCCGGTCCGTTATTCACGGTGTTCTGCACATTGCCGGCTCCCGCCAGCGAACCGATCGTCTCGCTGAAGTTGGCCAGTTGGAGCGTTCCCGGTGCCGTCACCGTCACAGCGGAGTCCACACCAAACGCGGTGTCCGAGAAGCCCGCTTGCAGGGTTCCGCCGTTGACCGTCGTGGCCCCCGTGTAGGTATTGGCACCGCCAAAAATCTGCGTGCTGTTGTCGTCCTTGATGATGTTGCCCGTCCCGCTGATCACGCCGGCGAAGTTCGCCGCAGCCGTGCCGTTGGTATTGGGCGCGGTGCCAAAGCCGATGGTCAGCGTGTTGGCTCCGAGCGTCGCCTTCGAGGTGGCCGCACCGGCAAGCGAGGCGATGGCCTGGCTGGCTCCCAGCAGGAAACCGGCGCTGCCGCCGATGTTCAGCGTGGACCCGCCGGCACCAACGTCGTCCATGGTGATGGAAGTCCGACCGTTCTCGGTGGGCAGCGCGTTGGCGACATTGGCGTTCAGCGTGCCGTCTCCGGCCACCACGCTGCTGATAAACGTCGGCCCGAGATAGCTGTTGGCCGCATTGAGGTTCGAGGTCGTGCCGTTGACGACCAGATCGTCATTGAAACCAGCGAGCCCTCCCGTGATCTGGATCGCGGCGTTGACATTGATCGTCCCACCGCCAGCAAGGGTCAGCACCACGCTGGTCTTGTCGATCACGCCATTCAGGTTCAGCGTGCCGCCGTTTGCATTGATGGTCGAGTTGCTCGCGATGGTGATCGGGCCACCCACCGTGGCCGTGCCGCCGGCGGTGACCGTCAGCGCGCCCAGTGCATTCGCCTCCCCGGTGCCCGCCCCGTTCAGGGTCAGCGCCTCCGCCCCGAGGTCGATGCCAGTGGCCAGCCGCAAGGCCGCGCCACCCACCACCGTGGTTCCCGCCGCCACCGTGCCCAGCGCGGTGTTGTTCTGCACTTCGAGCACCCCGGCGTTCACGTTCGTCTGTCCGGTATAGTTATTTGCGCCGCTCAGGTTCGTTGTGCCGGTGCCGTTCTGGTTGAGCACGCCTGCGCCGCCGATGAGGTTGCCCACCGTAACGGTGTCGATGCGGTTGAAATTGAGGGTCGCGTTGTTCGTCACCACCCCGCTGCCGAGCGCGCCCGCCGCCGTCCCGCCCGCCGTGGAGCCGCCTACTTGCAGGGTGCCGGTCGTGATCTGGGTGTCGACGTAGTCGTTCGCGTTATTCGTCAGGAAGACCGTCCCAGCTCCGACTTTGGTCAAAACGGCACCCGTGACCTTGCCATCCAGGCTGATATTTCCCGCGCCACCCACATCCGACGCGGTCACCACCGTCAGGATGCCCGCGAGGCTGGCCGTCGTGCCACTGCTGTTGGTGAGCGCGCCGATGCCCGCGGCAACGCCGAGGGCGTTGATGTTGATCGCTTCGACGCCGATGTTTTGCCCGAACAAGTCGAGCGTGGCTCCAAAGTCGACGTTCGTGCCGCTGCCGGTGCTGCCCAGCGCGGAGGCGTTCCCCAACTGGAGGGTGCCCGCGTTCACATTCGTCAGGCCGAGATAGGTGTTCGGGCCGGAGAAGACCTGAGTGCTCGCGCCGTCCTTGATGATGCTCACGGCGGGGCCGGCGAGGCTGTTGATCGTGCCCGCAAAAGTGGTCGTGCCCGCAGCGGTGCCGATGGTCAGCGTGCTCGTCTTGAGGTCCACGATCGAGGAGGCCGCGCCCGTGAGGGAGGCGACAACCTGGCCGAAGCCGCCGTTGAGATTCAGCAAGGAGCTGCCGGCACCACTGTCATCCATGGTCAGCGCCGAGCGCGCCGGAGCGCCGAACAGCGGATCGGGCAAAGCGCCCGCCACATTGGCATTGAGGATGCCGGTGCCCGCGCCGCCGCTGCTGCGGATGGCGGTGGGGCCGTTGTAGGTGTTGGCGGCGTTGAGATTCGTGGTGAGGCTTTCCACCACGAGATCGGAACTCGCGGCTGCGCCGGAAATGACCGAGTTCACATTGATGGTGCCTCCGCCCGCCGTGGCGGTACCGAGGGTCAGCGTGACGCCGTTTTTCACGATGGTGCCAGTCAGCGTCAGCGTGCCGCCATTGGCCGTGATGGTGGAACTCTCAAGGAGCCTGATGAGCCCGGCATAGCTCGCGGTGCCGCCGGCGGCGACAGCGAGCGCCCCATTGGCCGCATCGGCTCCAGCGCCCTTCAGGTTCACCTCTTCCTCACCGATGTTGACGTTATTCAGAAGCCGCAGCGTCGCGCCGTCTCTCACCTCGGTCCCCGTCGCCGTGGTGCCGAGAGCACTGTCGTTGCCCGCCTCGAGGATGCCCGCGTTCACAGTAGTCGTGGAGGAATAGTTATTCGCACCGCTCAGCGTCCAAGTGCCCGTGCCGGTTTTGAACAGGTTGCCCGGGCCGCTGATCACGCCCGCAAAGGTCGTGCTCGTGTTGTTGGAGCCCGCGGCGAGGGTCCCACCACCCATCTCGATCTCCGCTCCCGCCACGCCGCTGATAGAGCCAACGCCATCGCTGAAACTGTCGAGATTCATCTTCCCATCCGAGTTGATGATGATCGCCGAGGTATTCGCGACCTCTCCACCCTGGAGCCACCGCACCTCCGCGCTCGCCGCCGCTCCGACGCCGTCGCCGATGGTCAGATTGCCGACAATCGCTGCATCATTCAGGTCCTTGTCCAGATCCAGCCGACCGTCGTTGACGGTGGTCAGGCCCGCGAAGGTATTCGTCGCGCTGCCCGAGAGGGTCAGGATGCCGGGGCCGTTCTTCGTCAGCGTGGAGCCCGCGCCCGCGCCGGAGATGCTGCCGGAAATCGTGGTGTTGTTGGTGCCTGTCACGATGAGGCCGTTACCGTTGAGGTCGACCGGCGAAGTCACAGCCAAGTTTCCCGCATTGGCATTCCAAGTCTGCCCCGCACCGAGCGTCACGACGGCGAGCGACACCGTCTGGGTATTGGTGCCGTTATTCGTCAGGCCACCTGCGCCGAGGGTGATGGCGTTGCCATTGAGGGTGTAGGTGCCGTTGGCTGCGCCGGCATTGAAGGTGATGGAGTTCAGCAACAGCCCGACGATGTCGTTGGTGTTGGCGGTGTTCAGCGCCGCGCCGTTATCGAAAAACACATCGTCGCCATTGGTCGGTGCGGCGGAGGCGGACCAGTTGCCACTCCCGCCACCATTGCTCCAGTTGTCGTCTACAGCGGAGCCGTGATCCCACGTGAAATTCGCCGCCCGCGCACCCTGCGGCACCGCGGCCACGGCGAGCAGCGCGGCGATCGAGGCGCTGAGGATGCGGCCGGGAGTGCGGGATTTGGTCTTCGTGGCAGGCGTGAAGGTGCGGTTGGTTTTCATGGTTGGGATATTTTTGGGTGAGGAAACGAGGCGGCTGAGTTGGTCGGAAGTTGGGAAATTTGTCGCTGGAGGATGGTCGGGGACTGCGATCTGGCGCGGATCAATCGGCCCGCAACCCTGCCGGCACAGCGTCCACAGCATCCACAGCGGACTCCGCCGCTCCACCGGAGAGAAAATTTCCGGCGATGGTGTGCTCAGTTTTTTCGGGATCTGGTCGGGCACGGGAGCGATGTGTGGCGGGAAGCGCCCACCGCTTCGAAGCCTCGACGCAGCTTTAGAACGTCAGCCGCACGCCGCCGCTGAAGTTGTTCGAGCTGGAATTGCTGCGGCCGAATTCGCCGTCGTAATAGACGTAGGTCGAGGTCCGCTCGTTCCAGAGGACCGCCACGCCAGCTCCCACGAGGAGGCTATCGTCGCCGATCTCGGGGCCGCGCACGGTGAAGGTGTTGCCCGCGCCATTTGCCAACCGCGAATCGAGCGCAAAGCTACTGTCGGCAAACTCATGCTGCCAGGCCGCCCGCACTTCGGGCCGGATGACGATTCCGGTACCCAGAGGACGGATATCGTAGCTCGTTTTCACGCCCAAGGCCGTGCGCAGGCTCTCGCCGCTGTTTCCGGCGATATTCAACGGGGCCAGCGAACCGCGCTCGCGGAAGCCGCTCACCTTGACATGGGTGTACTGCACACTGGCCACCGGGCCGATGCTGAAGTCGCCGCGCCTCCAGTCGTAGCCCGTGCCAATGAGCGCGTTGATCTCCGTGCCGCTGGTGCTGCCGACCGCCGTGCCTTGCAGGGCACCGCGCCGTGAGTCGTAGTTGTTGTAACCGCCATTGACCGCGGCATCCACATAGAAGCCGGTGCCGGTGAAATACGTGGCATAGACGCCGGCCTTGGCCCCGTCCACGGTCACGCGGCCATCGCCCGTCAGGTCCGCGCCGGTGCGGGCGTAGCCAGCATTGATGCCGAAGACAAAGTTTGGCGTCAGCTTGAAATCCACGCCGAGGGTGAAGCCGCCGGTCGTCAGGTCGTAGCCGCGCGCCGTGGAATCGTCGCCGACGTTCGTGAACTCACCGACGCCGGTGATGAAAACACCGATGGGAATCGGCGGGCCGGGGGCGCGCATTTCCCGGCCCCCTTCGCCAGTCGGGCCGTAGGCCGTCGCGCCGCTGTAGTAGTTGGGCTGACCGTCGGTGGACGAGCGTTCCCCACCCGAATAGGCGCGGTCTCTGCCGGAGCTCGGGCGGCTGCCGCCCGTGGAATAGCCATTCGCACTGAAGCCTTCCGCACCGGCCCGGACATCGCTCATGCGCCGTTCCAGATTCCCGTTCTGCACATTGGCCAGCGAAGTGCCGATCCGGAAGAATGAAGTCAGCTCCTCCGGGGCAATCTTGTCGAGGTCGGCGGGCAGCTTGCCCACCTCCTCGGTGCTGAGGAAGTCGAGGAGCTCGTCCGCCTGGCCGGCGCTGTTGGCCTTGTCGAGCTGCCTGGCCACGGCCGTCTGGTTTTCCGTGAGCCCGCCGATGTCACTGGCAAAGGAACCAAGCTTGGTCGTGATCTCCACCGAGTTCGACTTATAAACGATGTCGGATTTCAGCAGCGTATCCCCGCCGAATTCGGCCAAGGTCTCGTTGGCAAATTTGCCGTTCACTCCATTCGTTGCCGTCAGGAAAGTCAGCTTCTCGCCGCGCTTGATCTTCACGTTGCCCGTGTTTAGGACGCGCACCGTGCCGCCGAGGTTCGCCGCGCCGCCCACCGCGACCACGTCGAAGTTCCCCGCCCTCCTGCCATTCACCTGAATGACCAACGTGCCCGCGGCGCCCTGCGTGTAGTTGCCGTTCACGGTCAGCTTGCCGGGGGAGAAGCTGCCGGACGAAACACCGGGGCTGACGACGCCGCTGTTCAAGAGGTTGCCGCCGAGGACGCCGCTGCCGCTCAGCGTGCCGAGCCCATTGACCAGCGTATTGCCACTGCCGATGAACCCATCAACCTGAAGCGTGCCGGCGTTGATCGCGGTCGTGCCATTGAAAGTGTTATTGCCCGAAAGGATCAGCGTGCCCGTGCTGTTTTTCACCAGGCGACCGCCGTGACCATTGTCAAAAATCACACCAGTGAAGTTGCCCGAGCCGACCGTGAGCACCCCGGCTCCGCCGAGCCCTGCACCATTAAAGTCATCAAGTTGCACCGTGCCCCCTCCGGTCAGGTTATTGACCGTTTGATTGAGGCCGGAAATATCCAGCGCGCCGTTGACCACCACGTTGGCGGTTGGCGCAATCTGGTTCGAGGTCGCGGCAAAGCCCACGAAGTTGGGCGCCGCGCTGTCGAAACGCACCGTCGCACCCGAGGCGATCTGCAAGTCGCCGGGAATGGCGACGGCGTTGTTCGTCTTGCCGAGCACGAGGAGCGTGCCCGCGGCGGTGCCATTGACCACCGTCGTTCCGGTGTAGGTGTTGCTCGCGTCCAATTGGCCGACCGGCAGGACGGCACTGAGTCCGCCAATGCCTGCGCTGCCGAGGTAGGTGAAGGTATTGCCCGCGAAAGTGATCCCGCCTGTCCCGACGATTGCGCCGGTAAAGTCGAGGAAGCCGCTGTTCGTCGTCATCGTCACCGGCGCGGTCAGCGTCACCGTGTTCGTCATCGTCAAACCGTCAGCCACGAGTCCCGCGAGGTTATTGACCACGGGCGCGCCGACGCCCGCATTCGGCACCCCAGCGGGTGGCGCGGCGGCCAGCACCGGAGCGCCGACGATATTGGAGACGGCAAAACTCGCGGAGAGGGTCACCAGATTGCCGATCGCCCAGTTATTGGCCCCGGCACCCGCCGTGGTCGTGCCGATTCCGCCGCCATTGATGGTCAGCCGACCCGTGCCCATCGGGCCGACCGCGGGTGCGCCGCCGCCCAGAGCGGCGTTGTTCGCGTTGAGGTTCAGCGTGCCTCCCGTGATCGTCGTCCCGCCGGAATAGTTGCTGCTCCCATTGGTCAAAGTTGTCGCGCCGGTATTCGCGGCGTCACCTTGCGTCACGCCCCCGAGACCGGTGATCGCACCGCTCACCGTCTGCGCGAAAGGCGAGGCGAGAATCAGGCGGTCCGCCGCCCCGATCAGGGTCACGCCGTTGGCAAAAGTTTCATTCCGCTGGAGGTCCACACGGAGCGTGCCCCCCCCCACCCCGCCATTGACCGTTACCAGATTAGCCGTGTCACCGGCTGTCGCGAAATTGTTCACCGCCAGCGTTGAGGCGTTGCCCACCGAAAGGCTGCCGGCGAACACGTTGACCGGGCCGACAAAGGTATTCGTCGCGGTCAGGATGGAAAGGCCGGGGCCGTTCTGGTTGAACGTGCCAAAGCCAGTGATCAAGCCCGCCAGCGTCTGAAAACCACCCGAGACCGGGGTGGCGTTGACGATGCTGCCCGCAACAAGACCCATGTTGTTGAACTCCGTCTGCCCGCTGGCCAAGTCCCACCGCAAGGTGCCCGCACCGCCGACATTGATGATCCCCGTGCCCGCCGCAGCGACGAGGCTCCCCGAACCGCCGCCGGCATTCGCATCGCCCACCGCCAGCGTCCCGGCGTTCACCGTCCAGACTCCGGTGTAGCTGTTGGCCCCGGTGACCGTCCAGACTCCGGTGCCTTGCTTGGTGACGGTTCCACCGAACCCGCTGATGATGCCCTGAAAGGTCGTGTTCGTCGCATCACCCGTCGTCAGCGTGCCCGCCGCCCCGAGGAAGACCTGACTGTTGGCTTGATTCACGCCCGTGCTCGCGATGGAACCCACGCTCTCGATCGAACCGTTCAAGTCGTAGCGTCCATCCGAAGCGATGCTGAGCGCCTGAGCGTCATTGAGCATGCTGCCCAAAAGATTCCGGACAATCGCCGTGCCTTGAGCACCGACCCCGTCACCGATCGTCAGCGTCCCCGTGCCCAATGCCGTAGTGGCCACGCCGGCCACCGTCACGAGGCCGTTGTTCACCGCCGTGCCACCCGCATAGAGGTTGTTCAAGGCGGCGTTGATCACCACCGTTCCACTCCCGGCCACCGCGCCGCCATTGATCACCAAGTTCCCCAACGTCGCCACGGCATCGATGGTGGAATTGATCGTAATGGTATTCGCGCCCTGCAGCGTCATGGCAAACCCACCCGTGACGATCGGCGCGGTGGCATTGATGGTGATGTTCGCAGTCGAGGCATCAATGGTGTTCGCCCCGGAAAGCGTGATCGCCATCGTGCCGATGCTCTGCGGGTTCGCCGAGCTGTTGGTGATTCCACCGCTGGCCAGATTGATGAGATTGCCATTCAGGGTGAAGGCACCCGCACCAGGCGTGAAGACGATGCCGTTCACGGTCGTGCCAATCAGGTTATCGTTGTTCGGCGTGAGCTTGAAGGCCGTCGTGAATGAGATGGGAGTCAGCAAAGAAGGCAGCGTGTCCAAATCCCAGTTGGTGGCGGTGGTCCAGTTCAAGGA
Organism: uncultured Chthoniobacter sp.; assembly: GCA_964415705.1. Lineage (GTDB taxonomy): Bacteria > Verrucomicrobiota > Verrucomicrobiia > Chthoniobacterales > Chthoniobacteraceae > Chthoniobacter. Next base: position 15,686 of record CAYQBV010000040.1, read on the forward strand.
CGCCCCCACACCCAAGTTGCCATCCCAAACCTGACCGGCCCGCGCGCTCTGCGGCAGGCTGCAGGCTAGAAGAAGCGTGGCGATGGAACCGATGAGGGGCGTGACAGATTTGCGGGTGTTTTTCATGGTGAAATGTAAAGTGCGAGGGTTTTGGGCGGTAGGTTGTTTTTGGGGGCTTCGGAGTCAGTCGTCTCTCGTCCAACGACGGTTCAGACGGGCTAAAAACTCCATCGAAGGCGGAGAATTTCAGGCCAGCGTCGCTCCGTCAACGCGTTTTTCAGATTTTCACATCGCCCGGCTACCCAGTGTCCAAGTCCGCTCGCCGGCTACCCCGCCAAGGAGCGCACGCAACCGTCGAAAAGGATGGCGAGCCAGCCGGAGGCGAGCACGATGCGGTGGGATTAAACATGAGAGCGTGGCGGCAGATGGCCCCGGCCACCCCGGCGGAAATCGTTCAGCTCGAACTGCTCGGTTGACTTGTCCCTGATTTCGCCCATCGCCCGCAAACCCTGATGGGGAGTGGAGCGGGTAGCGGGAATCGAACCCGCATGGCCAGTTTGGAAGACTGGAACTTTACCACTAAGCTATACCCGCGAAACTGGATGGCACTTTGCTTGGCTGGGGCACGATGACAAGCGCTTTTTCCGCGCGGTTCCGGGAACGGGCGCCGGCGCGCCGGGCCGGCGGTCCTCGAAAAGCGGTCCACTGGATGGGAGCGTTTCCCGCGCTTGCAGCCCCAGGGGATTTGCGCGTAAAGCATCGGGAATCCCTATGCGCTTTTTCCGCCCCCTCCTCGGCCTCGCTCTGGCGTGGCTCACCGTCGTGATTTTCCTGGAGGCGCGCGCGGAGATGAAGAACGAGCCATCCGACGGGGGAAAAATTGTGCTCTACTTTGGCGGCGTCGTGCTCGCCGGGGGGGCGGCGGCAGTGCTTTTGGTCACGGTGCTCCTGCCGACGATCGGCGATGCGATCGGCGGGCTCTTTTTCAACCCGAACGAAAAGATGGAAAAGTCGCCCCACGCGGACGCGCTGGTGGCCATCGCCCGCGGGGAGTATGAGGCGGCGGTGCAGGAATATCTCAAGGCTTTCGGCCATGACCCGCACGATACGATGGCACTCAGCGAAATCGTCCGGCTGGAGTGCGAGCACCTCGACAATCCCGCCGCCGCGGCAGACATCCTGGAGCAGGCGCTGGAGCGGGAGTGGACGCCGGAGGATGCGGCGTTTCTGACCTCGCGGCTGGTGGATGTGTATTGGAAACACCAGCACAAGGCCCGCGAGGCCCGCGCGCTCCTCATGCAAATCATCGAGGCGATGCCGGGCACGAAACACTCGGCCAACGCGCAGCACAAACTGCAGGAGATCGAGCGGCAGTTGGCGATGGAGGATTAGCTCCGTCGGGAAAAGGCACGGCTCGAGAGACCCCGCCCCGCTGCATCCCGACAGCCCGCCTTTCGTGGAAACCGCCCTGCCGCCGCCCTTCACCGCCGTCCTGCTCGCCGGCGGAAAATCCACGCGCATGGGGCGGGACAAGGCGGGCGCGATTTTCGATGGCCAGCCGCTCTGGCGGCGCCAGCTCGCCACGCTGCGGGCACTCGAGCCTGCGGAGCTTTTCATCTCGGGAAAGGCGGACGGCCCGTATGCGGGCGCGGGCGTCGAGATTCTCCTCGACCACTCCCCCGGCCTCGGCCCCCTCGCCGGCCTCGAAGCCGCGTTCCGCCGCGCGAGCCATCCGCTCGTCCTCGTCCTCGCCATCGACCTGCCCGCGCTGACCCCCGGCTTTCTCGCGAGCCTGATCCAAACCGCCACCGGCTGCGTGCCGCGCCGCGCCGAATGGTTTGAGCCGCTCGCCGCCGTCTATCCGCGCACCTGCCTGCCGCTGGTCGCAGCCTGCCTGCGCGCTGCCGACCGCTCCATGCAGCGGTTCGTGCGGCTCGCGGCAGCGGCAGGTCTGGTGGAAAGTCGCGCGCTGCTTCCCGACGATCTCGCGCTCTTCAAAAACGTGAATCTGCCCGGCGACCTCGACGCGGGCATTTAGGACTCCGCCGACCCCAGGCGCGTCCCGCATTTTCGGCGGGATGCGCTGAAAGCGCGGCGAGTTTCGCCTCCGAAACCGGACCGCCCCAGAGAAAACTGCCCGTTTGCCCGGCTCGACCCGGAAACCACACCATCTAGTGCGAGATTTTTACTCTGACCCCAATATATTGTGCTTGCCGGCAAATCGGGTGCGCTTAATTTTCGCGCCTTCGCACCGCTTTTCACCCTCATTTTCACCCCTCTCCCGCCATGTATCTCCAATCGCTCGAACTCTTCGGCTTCAAGTCTTTCGCCCCCAAAACCAAGATGGAATTTCATCGCGGCGTGACCGCAGTGGTCGGGCCGAACGGGTGCGGAAAATCCAACGTGCTCGACGCCATGCGGTGGGTGCTCGGCGAGCAGTCGGCCAAGGCGCTGCGCGGAGGCGAAATGGCGGACGTGATTTTCAGCGGCACGGATTCGCGCGCGGGCGTCGGGATGGCGGAGGTTTCGATGACGTTTTCGGAATGTGAGGAGCAGCTCGGGCTGGACTGGCATGAGGTCACGATCACGCGCCGCGTTTTCAAGGACGGCAGGAGCGAGTATCTGCTGAACAAAACGCCGTGCCGGCTGAAGGACATCCAGCAGCTTTTCATGGACACGGGCATCGGGCGCTCGGCGTATTCGATCATGGAGCAGGGCAAGATCGACATGATCCTGTCGTCGCGACCGGAGGACCGGCGGGCGATTTTCGAGGAGGCGGCGGGCATCACGAAATACAAGGCGCAGAAGCGCGAGGCGCTGCGCAAGCTGGAGGCCACCGAGGCAAATCTGCTGCGGCTCGAGGACATCGTGAAAGAGGTCAAACGGCAGATCGGTTCGCTCCAGCGGCAGGCGGGCAAGGCGCGGCGTTATCAGGCGCTGATCGGCGATTTGAAGATGCTGGAAACGCACGCGGCGAAGCGGCAGTTCGACGCCCTGGAGGAGGCGCGCGTGACCGCCAAGCAAGAGCTGGCGCGGCTCGCCGACCGGCAGGTGGAGTGCGAGCAGGAGATCGAGTCGCGCGAAAGCGAGGTCGCCGTGCAGCGGGCGGCGCTGGAGGAAATGGAGCAGCGGCTGAACCAGGCGCGACAGTCGGTCAACGATCTGCGCACACGCATTTCGAACCACGAGAGCCGGGTCATTTTCAACGAGGAGCGCGCCCAGGAATTCACCCAACTCGTCGAGCGCTACCGCGCGGACGTGGCGGGCGCGGAGGAGAAATTCCGCATCGCCGAGACGCAGCTTCACGACACCGACATCGAGCTGGAGCAGATCACTACGATGCTCGCGGGCGAGTTGCGGGTCATGGAGGAAAAGCAGGCCGCCGTCGCCGCGCTGACCGGCCAGAGGCAGGAGGCGGAGCGGACGATCAGCGGCGTGGCGAATGACGCGGCGCGCATCGAGAGCCGCATCAGCGGCCTGCGCGGGCAGATTTCCAGCGTCTCGCAGCAGCGCGATGGCGCGGAGGCGCGGCTGAGCATTTTGTCGGGCGAACTGGAGCAGCTCACCTTTGCCTTCGCGCAATTCACCGACCGGCTGCGCGACACCCAGGCGGAAATCGAGCGCGCGGTCAGCGACGCCGAGGCGCGCGTCGCCCAGCTCGCCGACAGCGAGGCGCAGCTCCGCGAGGCGCAAAGCGGGCTGGCCGAAACCGACCGCGAACTCCGCGACGCGCAGCGTTCGCTGGCGGAGAAAGACTCGAAGCTCGAAGTGCTGCGCGCGCTGAACGCGGGCGGCGAAGGTTTCTCGGAGGGCACCCAGGCCGTGCTCCGCGGGCTGGACAACCCCGACTTTTTCAAACCCGCAATCCTCGGCGCGCTCGCGCAGTTCATCGAGGTCGCGCCGGAGTTTGTCACCGCCGCGGAAGCCGCGCTGGGCGTGAATCTCCAGGCGATCGTGATGAAGGACACGATGATCGCGGAGTCGGTGGTGAAGACGCTGACCACGCAGAAACTCGGCAAGGCGGCGCTCGCGCTGCGGGAGCTGGAGAGCCATTTCGACCACAAAGCCGAACCGCTGGCGCTGCCCGAGGGCGCGATCGACTGGCTCATCCGCAAAATCACGCCGCAGCCCGCGGTGCAGCGGCTCGTCGAGCGGCTGGTCAATCACACCGTGCTCGTGCCGGACCTCGAAACGGCGCTCCGCGTTTTCCCGCAGGTGCGCGGCTCGGCGGTCGTCACGCTCGCGGGCGAGGTGCTCACCGGCCACGGCGTGCTCCACGCGGGCCAGACCGGCGAGGCCGTGAACTCCGTGCTCGCGCGGAAAAACCAAATCCACACGCTCGAAGCCGAGGCCGCGCAGTTTCAGCAGCAAATCGACGGCGTGACCGTGCGGCGCAACGCGCTCGTCGCGGAAATCGAAACCGCCCAGGCGCGGCTCGACGAAGCGCGCGAGGAAAAGCAGAACGCCACGCTGCTCGTCTCCACGCTCCGCGGGCAGCTCGCGATGGTCGAGCGCGAGGCCCGGGAGACCGAGCGCAAGCAGCAGAATCTCGAAGGCGAACGCGCGAGCAGCGAGGCGCGGCATCGCGAGGCGGCGGATCGGGTGGGCGGTTTGGAAGCGGAGACCGCCAGCGGGCTCGGGCAGCTCGAGGAGCTCTACACGCGCCGCGCCGAAGCCCAGAACCAGCTCGAAATCCTCCGCGCCCGCGAAGGCGAACTCGGCGGCGAACTCAACGAGCTGCGCGTCAAGGTCGCCACCGAGCGCCAGCGCCACTCTTCACTCCATCACCAGCGCCAGCCCATGGAAGCGCGGCTCACCGAGCTGACCGAGCTGATCGCCGCGCGCCAACAGGACATCGTCAATTACGAGCAGCGCGCGGAGTCGATGCTCGCGGAAAACGCGGAGATCGAAACGAATCTCGAACGCCTGCGCGGGCAGGTCGGCGAAGGCGAAAGCGCCCTGGCCGCGCTGCTCGAAGAGCGCGCCGGGATGGCGTCGGCCGTCGAGGAACTCGCCAACGGCCTGCGCGTGCTGCGCCACCAGCTCACCGAAGCGCACGACCAGCGCAGCCGCCTCGACGTCAAGCACACGCAATACGAGATGAAGCTCACCGCGCTGACCGAGCACATCCAGAAGCGCTACCAACTCGATCTCACGACCTTTGAGCGCGACCTCCACGGCTTGCGCGTCGCCATTCGCGACCACGCGAAACGCCAGACCCGTGGCGCGGACGCCCCGTCCGCCGATGGTGAAGCGAGCGCCCCGCTCGCTGATTCTGAGAGCGCAGATTCGGCGGGCGAGGCACCCGCCGGACAGACGGCGGACGAGGCGTCCGCGCCACGCAGCGAGGCGGTCGAAGACGCCTTCGCCATCGACTGGGAGCGCATCGACGCGATGGTCCGCGAACTCGACCAGCGGCTCGATTCGATGGGGCCGGTGAACCTCGACGCCATCCAGGAATACGACGAACTCGAGCAGCGCCATGCTTTCCTCGAAAAGCAGAACCAAGACCTCACGAACTCCAAGCAGGAACTCCTCGACGTCATCGCGAAGATCAACAACACCACCAAGACGCTCTTCGCCGAGACCTTCGAGAAGATCCGCGTGAACTTCTCGGAAATGTTCGTGGAACTCTTCGGCGGCGGCAAAGCGAACCTGCTCCTGACCGACGACAGCGACCCGCTCGAAAGCGGCATCGACATCATCGCCAAGCCGCCCGGCAAACAGCTCCAGACGATCACCCTGCTGAGCGGCGGCGAGCGCACCATGACGGCGGTGGCGCTGCTCTTTTCGATCTACATGGTGAAGCCCGCGCCTTTCTGCGTGCTCGATGAAATGGATGCGCCGCTCGACGAATCGAACATCAACCGCTTCATCAAAATCCTCGACCGCTTCG